>NZ_JBCGCS010000015.1:0-161228 GCF_038594925.1 Achromobacter sp. JD-1
ACATCCACGTCAACCACAACGAAACCACCTTCGTTGGCAACGACCGTAGCGAACAGGTTGAGCACGATGAAACCATCGCCATCGGCCACGACCGCAGCGAAGCGGTGGGCAACGACGAACAGGTCAACATCGGGCAAGACCGGCGTCACGTCATCGCGCAAGACGACTGCCTGACCATCGACCGCAACCACACCATAGCCACCGGGCGCGACCGCACGGAAGACGTGGGCAACAACCGCCGCGACAAGACCGCCGCGAACCACTGGATAGAAACCGGCGGCCATGTTGAACACAAGGTGCAAGGCCACTTCCAGGTGCATGCCGGCGAGCGGATCGACGGCAAGACGGTCACGCTGGAATTGCAGGCAGCGCAACGCGTGGTGATCCAAGGGCCGGGGGGCACGATCACGATTGATGGGGATGGCATCACGCTGGAAGCGCTTGCCATCAACCTCAAAGGCCCCGTCGCGCAGGCGAACGGGAGCGGCAATTCGCTGTCGATGGCAGGCGACGTGGTCGAGGGACTGATAGAAGACTGCATGGAACGCACGCGATGACCGCTGCCGTCATGCCCAGCCTGATCACCGAACGCCGTCATGCGGCAGATGCCATTTATCTGCTGGTGGACCCGCTGGCCGACTGCGCGCCAGAGCAGCCCCTTAGCCTGGCGTCGCTGACGGCGGCATTCGGCGCTGACGCCTTGACCACGGTGGCACGACCTGATCTTGCGCACACGCCAAGCGCCTGCCCGGTGTTGATTCGCCTGGCGGATCCCGGCCAGGAGCCTGCCGCGGCATTTATCCTTCAGATATCGCAACACGCACTGGCCGACGTCGTGCTCCGCAGACGCTATATCTGCGGCCTGCTGCTCAGCCCCTTCGACGCCGATGCCCTGGCCGACCATGTCGCCGCACGCTGCATGGAATTTTCAGGCAGCGCCGTGGGCGGCATGTCGCCATGGTTCGAGCCGTTGCGGCTGGAACTGCTGGCCGCCTCGATGTCCCGGGAGTCGCTGGGCCGTCAGCTCTGGCCAATACGCACGTGGATGCTGCCCACCAGTTGGGGCTCGTTTGCCATCGTGAATGGCGCACCGGGTGGACCGGCGGACGCCTCAAGCGCTCAGGCCGATATTCTGCCGACGCTAGCCCGCCAGACGCAACATGACGCGCCGCTGATCGCAACGCTGTTGGCCGCATGGCGGCGGTCGTTGCAACAGCCTTTGGCCTACGCGCCAAGGCGCTGGCAAGGCAAGACGCCACTGCCACCCCAGGCCGCCGCGCAAGCCTTTCGCATGATCCGGCAGGCGCGAGAGATTGGCTTGACGGATAACCGCGACATCATCGTCTTGGCGCTGCATCAAGAGGCGATACATCCGCGGCTGTTGCGCTATGAGCCATTGCGCCAGGCCTTGATCCACGCGTCCCCCGGCGGCGCCGCCGCCGTGCTGGCGGCCTATGGCGACATGGCCTGGCAGCGCATCGCCCATCATCTGAACCTGGCGGAAACCCCCTCATGACACTCAGCTCCCAACTCGGCATCACCGTCCAGGAGATGCTGCCCTTGCCGCTGGGCAGTTGCAAAGCCTGCGCGCGCACTGGCATCCCCATCTTGCTGCTGCGCGAGGCCGCCATTCCCTGGACGCCGGCCCTGAACAAGCACGGCGCGTTGACCCATCCCGGCCTGCAACAGACGCTGCGCGTGCTGCGTAGCGGCTATGTGTACGTGCTGCTGGACGGCAATGTCTGGCAGGCCTATCAGGTCACCGACGCCGGTCACCTACGCCTGTTCGACCCCTACGAGATGGGCAGGGATGCACCCAAACCCTTGTCCGAGCGGTGCGTGCAGCATGCCCATGACCTGCCGGCGTCCTTCATCGGCATTGACGTGGATAAGTACAAGACCGCCTGGATCGCGTATGCGCAAGACCCGTGGTCCACCGCTGTGCTGGATGCGTACAAGTCTGGCGCCACGGCAGCGGCTCAGGCGCGGAAAACCGCCCACCCGTTGCGCTTCGTGATCGTCGACCTGATTACCCTGCGGCAAGATCCCACGGCGGGCGGCGTCGCACTGGCACTGGAGCACGCGCATCCACTACATACGCACGTGGCGGAGTACAGCTCGGATGTGCGCGACTTCGGCAGCGTGCATGGCTGGCATTCGCGCGCCCTGCAAGCCACGGGCATGCGCAACTATCTGAAGATGATGGAAAGCCAGCATCGCCTGCCGCAAGGCGTGCCGGGGTTGATATTGCCAGACCCGGTGGGCATGGCGCAGGAACTGAATAACTTTCGATTGGCCGCGTACACGCAGAAGCGGATGTGGGCCGAAGAGCCGCAGAGGCGCTATGCCTATCTGACGTCGCAATGTTTGCTGGGCATTGAGCAGCTTTACGCCGCCCAGGCCGATGCCGAGATGCCGCAGAGCCCCGCCTACATCCGGGACTTGATACCCAGCGCGTCCGGCATGGCGCCGAGTTTCTGGGACCCCGCGCAGGAGCGCCGCGAACGCGTGGCGCACGAGGTGGCACGGCGGATGGGTCGACTGAAGGAACGCTATTGGGAAACCGACCCGCCGTCCGAGCGAAGCCGCCAGGGCCGCGCCAGCTTTCAAGCGAGCTATGACAAGGAATGCAAACGCCTGGAGGACAACATCGATGCCTATGGCGAAGACTGGGCGCAAGTTGTGCGCGGCGCCGCTTGGCAGCGGATAGTCGATCTGGATTACAGCGACCTTGACGAACGATCACGCCGTTTGCGCTTGCTGATGGTCAGCGCGTGCCTGGACGGCGGTATTACCGACGCGGTCCAAGCGCCTGTTGTCAGCAGAACGGGCGCACCGACGGTTGCCCCCAATCTGGGTCCTACGTCGCAGGCATGGCAGGAGCTGTTGTCCGATCCGCACAGCGCGGTCTATGTGGCGTTGAACGGCCAGCGCAGCGATCTGCAATCCAGCTTTCTGCCCTTGTTCAGCGCGGGCGCGGGGGCCGCGGCCAACGACGCCGCCAAGAAATACTTCGACGCGGTAAAAGGCGTGGTCAGCAGCAAAGAGATCGGCGTGTGGCGTGAAGGCTTGGCGGCGGACGCGGCAGATCAACTGTTGGCCGCCATGCACGGCGCGAGCAGCCGGCTGCACGATCTTCTGAACGAAGGCTCCCGCGCGGCGATCGATGCCGTGCACGTCGGCGGCGCATGGTTGTACCGTGGCGCGCAGATGACGCAGGTCGTGATCCAGATGACTGTCAGCGAGTTGCTAGGAATCTACGCCGACGAACTTCAACGTGTCGGCGCGTCCCTGAACCAAGACACCGGCCGCCGAGTACGCGCCTTCATCTTTTCCGGCCTGATCAGCATCCCGGACCCCGCGTTGCACAAGATACTGATCAACGTGACGATCTGGATGGAAGGCAGCGCGGAACAGATCGCCAAGCGAATAAAAGAACTGAAGACCGGCGCGGCGAGCGTGGCTGGCAACGTGATGCAAGACGTGCAGGAGGCAATCGGCGGCGTGACACACAGCGCGCGCGGCATATCTGGTAGCGCGGTGCGCAAGCTGTCAGTGGGCATCAAACACCTGGAATCGCCTGCGTCGCAACTGCTCATCGGTCTGGAACTCAGCGCGGAGCACGCACGGGAGTTCGCCAAGAACGGCTTCACCAGCTTGAAGCGCTTATCTATTGGTGCGGGATATGGCGGGTTATCGCTGGTCAGCCTCTATTTTCTGCATGACAGTGTGCGGTCCAGCCTGGATTCCGCACGCCAGGCGGTAGGCGCGGAGCACGCGGAGGCGATGGCTGCGCTGTATGGGGCAGGCATCGGCATGCTGGGCGCGGGTGTGGAGGCGGGTGGGTTGGCGCTTAGTGTGGCGGGAGAGACAGTGCAGCCGTTCATGCGCCGGGTGGCGAGTGCTGAGGCCGGGATGGTTGCGAAGGCGATTGGGCTGGGGAAGGGGTTGGTAAAAGCGGGTGGCGCGATTGCGGCTTTGGGGGGAGTGGCGGATGGGGTGGGAGGGTTTGCGGCGGCGAGACGTGCGGATGCGGTGGGAGATGCTGGTGCAAGCAAGGCATACGCAATTGGCGGATTCGTCTCTCTAGCAGGGGCACCGTTTAGTTTATATGGCACTGCAACCGGCGCAGTATTGATGGGGCCGCTGGGTATTGGCATTTTGGCTGGACTTATAGGATTTGCGCTCGCACAGGTCGCCAAAGAACGAGAATCGGATGCCTTGGAGATGTGGGCCCGTCGCTCCTATTTCGGTCGGGCGGGAAAAAGCTCCCGCTGGGCAACGGCGGATCAAATGGGTGCAGCAATTTCGGAACTGAATGCCGCGCTTATCGGTATGGAAGTGGTCGTTGGCTTTCGCTCTGCCCAGCGAACTATGGACTTCGATTCGCTCTTGGCGGCCGACATATTGCAGATTCAGGCAACGGGCGGGGTGGAAGCGGGACTGGAACTCGGCTATCGAATCGTACTGCCCGGCTTTGACCCGGAAGTGTCTCGCTACGAATTTAGGCTTCTTGTAGAGTGCTTCGCGGTAGATAAAGTCGGACGACATACTCCAGTTCTGGTGGAGAGTGTCCTTGAGGCCGTCCACCACAACAGCGAAGTATTTGCACCCGCTCAGCGCGGCTTTAGCGGGTTGACCCCTAAAGGCTATGTGTTGCCTACGAAAGAAGCGCCAGTGCTCGCTTGCAAATTTTGGCTCGAGCCATTGCACAGAATCAAGAGCGCTACGGTTGGCATCATCTATTGGTGCGACAAGGACGACCTCGCGGGTTTTGCCAGTGTCACCATGACGGAAGAGGCGTAATGGCGCGATCTCACCTCACTCCGCAGTGCGCTGGATGGCAGCGCGATTTGCCAGGTCCTAATGAAATGCACACTGTGATGCCAAGTCTGAAAGAGAGTGCGCCGAACCACGTTGATAACACATACTTGGAACTCTCCAGGCGCTCGTCTAGCATTCGCGGAGCCTTGTTATTTGCTATCCCGTTCACCGGCTACGGGGCCTTTATTGAAATGCCCCGCATGATTTTCAGCGAGTTGTTCGATGGACTATCGAGTTTCAAATCTATTGATCTTTTTATCCTGGCGTCTGCGCTCTTGGCCATGGCCTTATGCACATGGATCACCGTACTTATATATCGGACCGATATAACTCAACCCCGCGACCTCCCCATCCGCTTCAACCGCGCCCGCCGAAAAATCTACGTCTACGGATTCCATATGGTCTGGTGGAAGCCCTTCTCACGCTGGTACGTCACTACCGCCAGCTACGACTGGGACGACGTTCGAGCCGAAGTCTGGGAACAATGGGGCGCGTCATCTAGTGGCAGCCTGATCATCAAGTGGGGCGTATCACTCGCCATCGTCAAACCCGGCACGAACGAAGTCCTCGAACGTTTCCACCTCAGCACCTACAACCAAGACCTGGACAATCTCTGGGCCTACGTCTGCACCTACATGCAGCAAGGCCCGGAAGCCTTGCCAGCGTGCGACATCGAACCGCGTGACGCGAACGACGTGCCGGCATACAACCTGGCGCTGCGTTGGGCGCCAAGGGTTGAATGGCCAGAGGCGATGGATGCCGAATCTCGGAGTGCGCCGTGATGGGATGTATCGAGCGTGTTCCAACAGTGCTGATAGATTCTCGCCGCAGGCGTATTTCGGGACGCGCGTGGATTGATCACCGTCCAACGCTTGTGCCAGGGCCTATGGACGTCGTCGGTTCGCTTGTGGTGACCGACATCTATTGGTGTGACAAGGACGATCTTGCCGGATATGCCAGCGTCACAATGACGGAGGTGGCGTGATGGCGCGGTCCAAACTCGTTCCTTCGTGTCCAGGATGGCAGCGCGACTTGCCGGGGCCGAATGAAACTCCCCTTGTGACGCCAAACGTAAAAGAGGATGGGCCGAATCACATTGACGACATCTACTTGGAACTGTCCAGACGCTCTTCCTCCATACGCGGAATTTTGCTCTTTGTTGCCGCCTTCATCGGCTATTGCGCCGTCATTGAAGCTCCTGGCATCGTTTTGAGTGTGCTGTTCGCCGACCGTGCGAGTTTTAGTTCATCTCATTTTTTTTTGGTGTTTTCTGGGCTGTTCATGATGGCGCTATGCGCCTGGACCAGCGCGCTTATGTACCGGACAGACGTCGCGCAACCCCGAGACCTCCCCATCCGCTTCAACCGCGCCCGCCGAAAAATCTACGTCTACGGTTTCCACATGGTTTGGTGGAAACCCTTCTCACGCTGGTACGTCACTACCGCCAGCTACGACTGGGACGACGTTCGAGCCGAAGTCTGGGAACAATGGGGCGCCTCATCCAGTGGAAGCCTGATCATCAAGTGGGGCGTATCACTCGCCATCGTCAAACCCGGCACCAACGACGTCATCGAACGTTTCCACCTCAGCACCTACAACCAAGACCTGGACAATCTCTGGGCCTACGTCTGCACCTACATGCAGCAAGGCCCGGAAGCCTTGCCAACGTGCGACATCGAACCGCGTGACGCGAATGACGTGCCGGCATACAACCTGGCGCTGCGTTGGGCGCCAAGGGTTGAATGGCCAGAGGCGATGGATGCCGAATCTCGGAGTGCGCCGTGATGGGTGGTGTAAGGCGTCAACCTGACCTCCACCGCACCCCCACCTCCTTACTTCACGATCCGCGCGTCCAAGCTATTGTCCGCCAGCGCCTTGGCCTGTTCCTGCGTCATGCCCAGATGCTCGTACAACGCATGGAAGTTCTCGTTTACATAGCCGCCAAAGTAGGCCGGGTCGTCGGAATTCACGGTGACTTTCACGCCCGCGTCCAACAGCTTCAGGATGTTGTGATCGCGCATGTGTTCGAACACGCGCAGGCGCGTGTTGGATAGCGGACAGACGGTCAGGGGGATCTGTTCGTCGATCAGGCGCGCGATCAGGTTCGGGTCTTCGGCGGCGCGCACGCCGTGGTCAATGCGCAGCACCTTCAGCAGGTCCAGTGCTTCCCAGATGTATTCGGGCGGGCCTTCCTCGCCCGCGTGCGCCACGGCGGGCAGGCCTTCGGCGCGGGCGCGGTCGAAGACGCGCTGGAACAGACGCGGCGGAAAGCCCATTTCACTGCTGTCCAGGCCGACGGCGACAAAGGCGTCGCGATAGGGCAGGGCTTCATCCAGCGTACGCATCGCTTGTTCTTCGGGCAGGTGGCGCAGAAAGCTCAGGATCAGTCCGCTGGAGACGCCCAGTTGCTTGCGCCCGTCTTCCAGCGCCTGGTTGATGCCCTCCAGCACGACAGCGAAGGGGATGCCGCGATCGGTATGCGTCTGCGGGTCGAAGAAGGGTTCGGTGTGCACCACGTTCTGTTCGCGGCACTTCAAAAGATAGGCCCAGGTCAGGTCGTAGAAGTCCTGTTCGGTGCGCAAGACGTTGGCGCCCATGTAGTACAGGTCCAGGAATTCCTGAAGGTTGCCGTAGTTGTAGGCGCCGCGCAGGGCATCGATGTCGGTCCAGGGCAGCGCAACGTCGTTGCGTTGCGCCAGTTTGAACAGCAGCTCGGGTTCCAACGAGCCCTCCAGGTGCAGGTGCAGTTCGGCCTTGGGCAATGCGTTGAGCCAGTCGTACATAGGTGCTCCGATAAAAAGGGGCGTGATCAATGAGGATTAAGCGCTGGGGCTTCAGCGCGGAGGTTAAGCGTGTGCTTTACGCGGCCAGCGCGGTCTGATCCGCCTGGATGGCTTGCTCCAGGTGCGCCGCAAAGGCGCGCGCCTGGCGGGTGCTGGGGCGGTCGCGCCGCCATATCGCGGCCAAGGGCGATTTTTTGATGGCGGGGCGCGCGGGCAGCACGATGAGTTCGCCGCGCGCTTGGCGGACGGCGGCCACGCTGCCGGGCAGCATCCACAGGTAGTGCCCGTCCAGCAACATCTCGCGGCCGAACTCCAGGGACAGGGCGCCGATCATATCCGGAATTGCCAAACCGGCCTGGCGCAGCGACATTTCCAGTTCGCCACGGATGCGGCTGCCGGGCAACGCGGTAATCCAGGGGTAAGCCACATAGTCGGCCAGCGTGGTGTTCGGTAGCCTCGCCAAAGGGTGATCCAGGGCGCAGCCCAGCACGACGGGGTCTTCCAGCAACGTGGTGGACCGGTAAACCTGCGGGTTGACCGTGGACGAAAAACGGCTGATCAGCACGTCTACCGCACCGGCGTCCAGGTCTTCGATCAAGCGCTCGTGTGTGCCGATCTCGATGGTAAGCGTGATGCGGGGATAGGCCAGGCGGAACGAACGCGCGGCTTCAGCCACCGGCCAGCCCGCGAACATGGAAAAGCAGCCGACCGTCAGGCTGCCTTCGTCGCCGCGCGACACGGCGGCCAGATCGATCTCGGCCTTGCGGAAGTCGGTTAGCAGCAGGCGGGCATGGCGGCACATGGCGTCGCCCAGCGGCGTGCAGGTCGTGCCCTTGGCGGTGCGCTCGAACAGGCGCGCACCCACCAGTTCTTCAATCTCGGCGATGGCGCGCGACAAGCCCGATTGCGTGCTGTGCAACTGCGCCGCCGCTTTGGACAGGTTGCCCAATTCAGAGACGGTCAGCACGATTTCCAGGTGCCGGATGCGGAGTTTGCCTCGGAACGGTGTCATGGGAAGCGGCCAATGGCGATGTGCCGATTATTCTCTGCCGCGCAACGCTTGGCAACGGCGGTGTGGGATTCAGATATAGTTCGTCGCCAAGCGAGGCCTCGAACCCATCGCGCCGCTCCCTGCGTTGACCGCGTGTGCGGCGGCAAGAAAGGCACAACATGCATTCATCCCTATCGACTATTTCCACACCCCGCGCGCGGCGGCTTGCCCAGTATGCGGGGGCCGGGCTGATGGCGCTTGCACTAAGCGGCTGCGGCGTTTCCCGCGTGGACGAGGTGTCGGTGAAGTGGCCGTCTTTCAAGAGCGTGACGCCGGTGGTCCTGCATTCGGACCCGGCGCAATGCCCGGACTTGGGCGGTACCTACCGCGCCCAGGGTGAACTGCGGTCGGGCGAGCCATCCCACGCCCTGAAAGACCTGCGTACTTTTTTCCTGTATCCCTTGGCGCTGCCCGGCATGCGTGACACGCTCCTGCCGGAATGGCGCTCGACGCCCGCCGCGACGGTGTCGTTGTCGCCCGACGGCAAGGGGTGGAACGTGTTGGCCCTGGACGGGCAGGGCGCACGCTCAGCGGCGCGTTTGCCCATGCTGGATGGCGGCGAGGATCCGGCGGCCAAGTCCGGCGAGGGCGGCTTCTATCTGCCCGACGACATTCGCCGCTACACGGGCTGCACGCAAGGCCGGCTGTGGGTCAGCGTGCGGCACGACTGGCGTCAGCATGAATCGATGGGCGTCAGGCGCCACGTGGCAATATTCCGTCCGCAAGCCGGCGGCTTGCTCGTAACCGTGCAACGCGAGTCGGACAGCATTGGAATGTTGCCGTGGTATTCCAACGAGAGCAGCGTGTCGCAGTACTGGTTCGCACCGGTTGGCCGCTGATATTTTTTTTCACCAGGTGACGCCGCGGCGGCGGCTTGCCGATTAGCTTCTGACTCATGACACGTAAAAGCCTGTTTATCTCGACCTTGCTCCTGATTGTGTTCACGCTGCTTGTGGCATTGTTCTGGCGCCATCAGTTCGCCAACACACCGCCTTCGCTGCGCGGGCTGATCGAAGACCCGGTGGGCAGCAACGCGCACGTCTATGGCGAGTCGCCACGCGAAGACGCCCAAGCCCTGCGAGCCTTGCTAGCCGACGCACAACGCGGCAACCCCGAGGCGCAGTTCATGCAGGGCCTGATGCTGGAACAGGTGGATATGAAAGAAGCGTTGCGCTGGTATGAAACGGCGGCCGCCCAGGGGCATGAGGCTTCCATCGAGCGCCTGGCGCAACTGCGCGGGCAGGCGGCGGTTCGGTAGGCGTGGCATAGCGCGCTGGCGGAGTCTTCCACCAGACCCGCCTGCTTAGGTAGGAAGCGGTAGCGCAACGTTACGACCGGCTGCAGGTTCGAGCCCGCGAGTTCGATTTCGGCAGCCGGTCGCGGTACGATCCTGGCTGACTTCGATTATTCAGGAATACCATGCGTCAGCGTTCATCACGCCCTCGAATCGATTCCCTTTCCCGTGTTGTGCTTGCGGCTTGCATTGCGGCTGCGACCGCAACCGCAGCCCAGGCGCAATCGCCCGCGTCCGCCACGGGATCGCGCGTGCAGACAACGCCCGCGCCGGTACAGCCGCAACCGGCCTTGACGCCTAAGCGCAGCTTTGACGATGTGGTTGCCGCGCAGGAAGCGGCAAAATCCGGTGCGCCGGCAGCTACCCCCGCGGCCGCCGCGCCGGCTCCGGCAACTGCGCCTTCCGCGGGTGCGGCAACGCCCGCCACCGCACCTTCGGGCTCAGCCGCCGCTGCCGCACCCGCCGCACCCGCCGCACCCCCCGCAGCCCCGACCGTCATCATCCCGACCGAGCTGGACACCAAGGCGTGTATCGCCAAGTTGCGCAACGGCGCCACCGCCAATGGCCTGACCGTGGCGGATTGGGACAAGTACACCGCCAATGCCAAGCTGTTGCCCACGACGGTGGCGTCTGCCAAGGGCCAACCGGAAGGGCGTGAAAGCTGGTGGGACTACATTGCCAAGACCGTTGACGATGAGCGCGTCAACGACGGCCTGGCCGTGATGAAGAAGGTGGGGCCGCAGTTGTCCGCCATCAGCCAGCAATACCAGGTAGACCCCGCGACGCTGGTCGCCATCTTCGGCATCGAAACCAACTACGGTCGCCAGATCGGCAAGACCGACGTGCTGAACGCCTGGTTGACGCGCGCCTGCACCGAGAACAAGACCTTGTGGGAAAAGAACGCCTATGCCTCGGTGCGCCTGTTGCGCGACGGGACCGTGCCGGCCGATAGCTTCGTGGGTTCCTGGAGCGGCGCGTTCGGCATGACGCAGTTCATTCCGACGTCTTTCTATGAACTGGCGGCAGACGGCGATGGCGATGGCCGCATCGACCTCTACAACTCGCTGCCCGATGCGCTGGCCTCCACCGCCAACCACCTGCGCAAGCGCCGCGCCAAGTGGACGCACGGCCTGCCCGCCGTGGTGGAAGTGCGCGTGCCCGCTGACGTGGCTGCCGCGATTCCGCCGGAGCCCGACGCGGAATACGTGGGCTCGCAAGACCGCCGAACTATTGCGCAGTGGGCGCAGGCCGGGTTGAAGCAGGGTGACGGTTCGGTCTTGAAGCTGCCGTCGGGCAACGATGAAAAAGCCTATCTGTTTGCCCCCACCGGCGCCAAGGGGCCGGTCTTCCTGGCCACGGGCAACTTCGACGCCATCCTGCACTACAACCAGTCGCGCCGTTACGGCTTGGCGGTGTCGTTGTTGCTGAACCGCTTGCAGGGCCGTCCGGGCATCATTGCAGCCTGGCCGACGGATGACCCGGGGCTGTCGCGTGCCGAGATCAAAGAATTGCAAGAGGCGCTTTACGGACGTGGCTACGACGTGGGCGAGGCGGACGGCATTCCCGGCGCCAAGACCCGCGATGCCGTGCGCGCGGAACAAGAGCGCCGTGGCCTGCCGCAAGATGGGCGCGTGGGCAAGCGCATTCTGGACGCGTTGCGAGCCGACAAGCCCGACGCGTTACGCGCGCGCCCGGCCCAGTAAGGCGGCGGCGTGCCCCCAGGCGGAGCCAACATCCGCGCCTGACCGGCGCGGTGTTCACGGCACTCACCAACGATGGGACGGCGGATGTCATGCGCGGCCAAGCGCCGCTATGATGGAGCCGTCCCACCAATATTAAGAATGTCATGTCGTCCGCTGGTTTTCCTGACGTATTCCTGACGCCTCGGCTGCGCGCGCAGCGCATGGGGCAAACGCATCTGCCGTTCATCGAGCGAATGCACGCCAACCCCGATGTCATGGCCACGATGGGCGGCACGCGCGACGCGGCGGCCAGCCGGCTGTACCTGGCGCAGAACGAAGCCCATTGGACGGATCACGGCTACGGCATGTACGTGCTGGAAGATCGGGAAATGGGCGCGGTGGTTGGACGCGCCGGTTTGAAGTACACGGTGTCCGATGAGCAAGGCGCCATTGAGCTTGCCTATGCGTTTGAACCGGAATGCTGGGGCCGTGGTTATGCCGTGGAGATTTCAGTGGCGCTGATCTCGCTGGGATTCAAGTTGCTGCCGGTCGATGTGTTGTGCGCCGTGGCGATTCAATCCAACACGGCGTCGCGCCGCGTGCTGGAAAAGATCGGTATGCGCTATGTGGGAGAAGCGGCGGGCAAGGGCGTCGATGTGAAAGTGCGCTACGAGATCCGCCGCGCGGAATGGCGGGTGCAACAGGGGCAGGCCGACGACCACGCGTGGCAGCCGCGGCGTTAACATTCGGCTATGAGCACCCCCACGATTCCCGACGACGACCCTCAGCCCGTCCCTCCCGAACGCCCCGCGCCGGAAGAATGCTGCAACAGCGGCTGCATTCCCTGCGTGTACGACATGTACGACGAAGCCATGGAAAATTACCGCCAAGCCTTGAAAGCGTGGCGGATACGGCATGAAATGGAAGGTTCGTAGGATGGGTGTAGCGCGCAGGGCTAAATAAAAGAAAACAGACGCTCAACGCGCAAACCCATCAAGCAGCCTCCCGAGATGGCCGCATTTGAATAGCATTCAACGCCGGCTGATGGGTTACGCGCGTTGTCGGGCGTGTTCTGTTGGCCAGTCGTTCGCGCTCCACCCATCCTACGGATGGGCATGCAGCGAAACGTAGGATGGGTGTAGCGCGCAGGGCTAAATAAAAGAAATCAGACGCTCAGCGCGCAAACCCATCAAGCAGCCTCCCGCGATGGTCGCATTTGAATAGCATCCAACGCCGGCTGATGGGTTACGCGCGTTGTCCGGGCGTGTTCTGTTGGCCAGTCGTTCGCGCTCCACCCATCCTACGAATGGGCATGCAGCGAAACGTAGGATGGGTGCCGCGCGCACGGCTAAATAAAAGAAAGCAGACGCTCAACGCGCAAACCCATCAAGCAGCCTCCCCCAATACTCGCCCCTCAACCTGCCAGCTTCATATGCACGATCGGAAACGGGCGGCCGGCGTCGTCGTGGGCCGAGCGGCCGGTGTCGACGAAACCGTAGTGCTTGTAGAACCCGTGCGCTTGCGGATTCTGTTCATTCACGTCGACCAGCAGGGTGCCGTGCAGCGAGCGCGCAAAATTCAGCAGGCGGCGGCCCGCGCCTTTGCCACGCTTGCTGGCGTCCACGAACAGCATCTCTACCTTGTTGCCGGACAGCCCCATGAAGCCGGCGATCTCGCCGTCTACGTCCTCGCACACCCACACCCGCACCGATGGCAGATAGGTGTTCAGGACCTGCGGGTACATGGCTTGTATTTCCTTTTCCGTCAGGAAGGAATGTGTGGCGCGCACCGAGCGGAGCCAGATGTCCGCCAAAGCCAGGTCGTCGCCGTGGTTGCGTTCTCGGATATTCATGTTCTTGTTGATGTTTACAGCCCGGATCGATACAGCTCTGTCGCGGCCAGGACGGTTTCCATTTGCACAGTATGCGCGAAGACAAAGCGGTCGCCGTAGACGGTTTCATCCGGAAACTCCGAAATCAAGGCCAGTGGCAAATCTTCGCGATCCGTCTCCGTGATCTGTACCGGAATGCCATTCATGACATCAAAGCCGGTTTCGAGCGCATGTGCGTGAAACAGCTCCAACTGGCGGGCATTGAATTCCACCAGCCCGGCCACCTTGGCGGCCAAGCGCGCGGTGACGCCTTCGATCAGCCGACGGGCGCGTTCACGCCAGCCCGGATGATGGCGCAACACCAGGAAGAATCCCTTCGGTATGGTCCATAGTTCGAAATGGCGTGGCAGATAACCAGACAGGGGCCGCGTCCACTCGTGCGCGGGGTAGCCGTGCAGGTTGATGTGCAATTGCGCGCCGCTGATCGCATGGGCTTGATGACGCGCGTCGCGTTCAAAGAACGGCGCATGTTCGCGGTAGGCGATGTCGTCACCCAGCGCGCTGTAGCGCGAGGCGTGCAGCATGTGGCGGGGGTGATGTTCGCGCAGGCGGTTGAACAGCGCGTAGCCGTCGGGGTTTTCGGCGGCGATCAGCGCAAAGTGCGCGCTGCCGCGTTCCGCCAGCGTCTGCGCTGCGCGCAGCGCGCCGACAATGCCGGACGTTTCATTGGCATGTTGCGCGCCCGAGATGAAGACGGCCGGCCCGGGTCCGCGCACATACGTGCCCAGTACCGGGCGCCCCTGACGCGACACCGCCTGGAAGGTGTCGCCGCCAAACGCCGCCACACAACCCGCAATCTGGGCGGCCGTCAGCGGCTCGCGGCGTTGCGCCAGCGGCCCATCGGGTAACGCCGGGGTAACCGGCGCGACCGGCGCAAACGGTTCAAGCGATATCTGCACGCGCGCCGCGCCGTCATGGCGGCGGATGTCGGGAATGATCTGGCCGGGCTGCAAGCCGCGGTCGCCCGACGGCCGGCCGGAGTGATGCTGAAAATGTTCCAGCAGCGTGAAGTACACGTCTTCGTGGAGGGCTTCGAAGGTGCTGACGATTTCCTCGTCCACCGGTAGCGCGAAGTCCATGCCGGGCAGGTCCACCCGAATTTCCAGACGGTCGAAATACGGTTCGTGCGCGCCCCAGGCGTGATTGCGCACGGTGTCTACGATGCTGCGGAACACTTGCTGGTATTCGGTGGCTTGGGCGCCGTCGGTCTGCACCACCCCATCGGCATCGCGCACGCGCAGCCAGCCGGTGGGCGACAGTTCGGGCGTGCCATCCTGTGCCGCGCCCAGCACGTTGGGCGCGAACACGCGGGACTCGACCTTGCGGCCATCGGCGTAGGTCAAGGTGACGTCATAGTGCAGGTCTGACGCGCCTTCCTGCATTACCACGCGCACGCCTTCCAGCAACGCGACCAGCGGGTAGGCCTCAAGAGTGAAGCGCTTGGCCAGCGCGTGTTCGTGCAGCGGATAGCGCACCAGCACCGACACCAGGCCTTGGCGATCGACGTCTTCCAGGAAGTAGTGCAGCAACGGCTTGTAGGCGCTGCGAAAGCGCGCGGTGACGCCGGCCTGCGCCAATCGCGCCTCTGCCGCGCGGCGGGCGTCAACACCTTCAAACAGCCAGCCTTCCACCACCGCGCCGCGCCACACGGGCGCCAGGTAGGAATGGGTCCAGGCGTCCAGCGTGCGGTCAAATGATTTTTCAAGCAAAGACATGCTTTGGTTTCCTTCGGGGTTCTTGCGGCATCCGGCAAAGAGACAAATGCCCCTTTCGGGGCATCTGATCTTTTACACCTTTCCAGTGGGGTCGAGGCGGTCTCGCAACCAATCTCCCAGCAGATTAAGGCCCAGCACGGTCAGCATGATCGCCAGACCGGGGAAGACGCTGACCCACCACGCGGTTTGCATGTAGGTGCGGCCATCGGCCAGCATGCCGCCCCAACTGGGAATCATCGGGTCCACGCCCAGGCCCAGGAAGGTCAGGCTGCTTTCCAGCAGAATGTTGTTGGCCACGTTCAAGGTCATCAGGATCACCAGCGGACCCAGCAGGTTGGGCACGATGTGATGGCGGATCATGGCCAGGTCGCGCACGCCAAAGGCGCGTGCGGCCAGCACGAATTCGCGCTCACGCAGCGCCAGCACCTGGGCGCGTACCAAGCGGGCGTACTGCACCCACTGCGACACGATCATGAAGAAGATCACGTTGAACAGGCCACCACCCAGGATGGCGATGAACGTGATGGCCACCAGGATGAACGGCAGCGCCAGTTGCACGTCGGCAAAGCGCATGACGACCATGTCCCAGAAGCCACGGTAGTAGCCCGCGATCAGGCCCATGACGATGCCCAGCAGCGCGCCGCCGATGACGGACGCAAAGCCCACCATCAGCGAGATCTTGCCGCCCACGATCACGCGGGCCAGCACGTCGCGGCCCAAGGGGTCGGTGCCGAAGGGGTGCGCGGGCGACGCGAACGGCGCCATCAGGCGCGAGGCCAGGTCCATGGATTCGCCGCCATCGGGGAACAGCCAGCCGGATGTCAGCACCAACAGGATCATGACGCCGGTCAGGATCGCGCCCAGCACGAATTCCAGCGAACGGTAGCGGCTGCGCGGCTTGACGGGCTTGGGCGCGGCGGCGGTGGAGGAAGTGGTCTGCATAAGGCTCAACGCGTGCGGATACGGGGGTCGACGATGCCGTAGGCAATGTCGACGATCAGGTTGACCAGGACGATGACGGCGGCCAGCACGGTGACCGTGCCTTGCAGCACCGGGTAGTCGCGGCCCGAAATGGCGTCGAACGCCAGCGTGCCCAGTCCAGGCCAGTTGAAGACCATTTCAATCACGACGATGCCGCCGATCAGGCCGCCGAATTGCAGGCCCAGATACGTGATGAGCGGAATCGCGCAGTTGCGCAGCGCGTGCTTGTACAGCACCACGCGCTCTTTCAGGCCCTTGCTGCGCGCCACCATGATGTATTGCGCCGACAGCGTTTCCAGCATGGTGGTGCGCACCAGGCGGATGTTGGTGGCGCTAAGAATGATGGCCATCGTCAGGGACGGCAGCACCAGGCTGGCCGGTCCGCTCCAGCCCGAGGGCGGCAGCAGCGGGAAGGTGATCGACAGCAGCAGCACCAGCATCAGCGCCAGCCAGAAGTTGGGAAACGACAGCCCCACCAGCGACAGGATGCGGATGGCCTGGTCCGTGGGCTTGCCGCGCTTGATGGCGGCCTGGATGCCCAGCGGCAGCGAGATCAGGATGGATACGATCAACGACGTGAACGCCAGCATCAGCGTGGCGGGCAGGGCGTCGCCGATCAGCTTGGACACCGACGTGCCACCCATGAAGCTGCGGCCGAAATCGCCGTGCAACAGGCCCTGCATGTACGACAGGTATTGCTCGTGGAAGGGGCGGTTCAGCCCCAGCGCCTGGCGGATGTTGGCCAGATCTTGTTCGGTGACGCTGCCCGAACCCTGGCTGAGCATCAGCGCGGGGTCGCCGGTCAGGCGCACGGCGTAGGAAACCAGCAGTGTCACGGCGACGATCACGAAGACCGCCTGCAACACGCGTTTGATGAGAAATCCGGTCATGAGGCGCCGCCCCGGTTTTCACCGGGGCGGATCGTTGGGTTGATGCTTACTCGACGGTCGCGTTGAGGAAACGGAAGCGAATGTCGCCCGGAACTTCCAGGTTCTTCACGCGCTTGTTCACGCCCACGATCGTGTTCAGGCTGTACAGCGGCATTTCCAGCGCCTGGTCGGCAACGTAGGTGGCAATTTCTTGCAGCATGGCTTCGCGCTTCTTCACGTCATAGACGGTGCGTTGCGCTTCCAGCATGGCGTTCAGCTTGGCGTCGTTGTCATACGGGTTCCACTTCTGGCCCGTGTGATACATCAGGTACGCGGTGTTGTCGTAGTCATACGTCCAGCCACCCCATTGGTTCTGCCACATTTCGCCCGTCTTGCCGCCCGGGATGATGTCGTTCAACAGCACGCCGGTTTCATACGGCTTGATGGTGGCGCGCACGCCTACGCCTTGCAGGTAGCCCGACACGGCCTGGGCCACTTCGCGGAAGTTCGAATCGCTGCCGCGCACGTCGATCTGCACGGTGGCGCCCGGCTTCACGCCGGCGGCGGCCAGCAGCTTCTTGGCTTCGGCGGGGTTGAACGGCAGGGGCTTTTGCTCGGGGTTGTAGCCGAACGATTGCGGGCCCTGGAAGCTGGCGATGACTTTCGCCTGGCCCAGCAGCAACTGCTTGACGATGGCTTCACGGTCGACCGCCATGATCAGCGCGCGGCGCACGTCGCGGTTCTGCGTGATGCCGCCCTTGGTGTTGTAGCGCAGCGCGAAGGCCACCGGGCCGCCCGTCGAGATGACGTCGGCGTTGCCGGACTTCTTCACGGTGTCGATCAGGCCCAGCGGGATCAGCGTGGCGATGTCGATGCGGCCGGCTTGCAGCTCGGCCACTTGCGTGCCGGGTTCGCTGATGAAGCGGTACACAACCTTGTCCAGCTTGGGCTTGCCGCCCCAGTACTCGTCGTTGCGCGCCAGGGTCACGTTGACCTTGGGCTGATAGCTTTCAAACTTGAACGGGCCGGTGCCGACCGGGTTCGTGTTGAAGTAGTCCTCGCCCTTTTCCTTGATGTACTTGGGCGGCACGATCATGGCGCCGTAGCCAGCCAGCTTGGTCAGCAGCACGGGGTCGGGCTGCTTCAGGATGAAGTCGACGGTGTATTCGTCCACCACCTTGATCTCGCCAATGGAGTCGTAGTTGGACTTTTGCGGGCCCTTGGCGCCTTCCGCGCCCAGCAGGCGTTCAAACGTGAACTTCACGGCTTCAGCGTTGAAGGGCTCGCCGTTGTGGAACTTGACGCCTTCACGCAGCTTGAAGCGCAGGCGCTTGTTCTCGTCCAGGTATTCCCAACTGGTGGCCAGGCCCGGCTGCAGCTTCAGGTCGGCGCCGCGCATCGTCAGGCCGTCGTACAGGTTGCCGCCCACCGAACCCCAGAAGGTCACGAAGGTGTCGATGGGGTCCCAGCTACCCGGGTCCTGGTTGATGGCCACGCTGAGCGTGCCCGCGGCATGCGCGGTCGACAAGACGGCGGGCAGCGCGCCGCCCAACGCCAGGGTCAGGGCGGTGGCGGTGAAGGTGGTGCGGAAGAATTGCATGGTCGCTCCAGGAACGGGAACTCGGGTCACACCGAGGAAAAAGGAAAGGCGGTCTTCAGGCCGCGCGGGCCACTTGATGGCCGGGCGCGAATTCAATCAGCGGGATGATGGCGGGTTCGTCGCCGACGCGGCGGACCGGGCTGGGGATTTCACCTTCGATCAGCGACGTATCGATATGGCGGCCGGGTTCGGCCACGGGCACGGCGGCCAGCAGCTTGCGCGTGTAGGCATGCTGCGGTGATTCGAAGATCTGCCGGCGCGTGCCCAGTTCCACGATCTGGCCCAGGTACAGCACCGCCACGCGATGGCTCACCTTTTCCACCACCGCCATGTCGTGCGTGATGAACAGGTACGACAGGCCACGGTCTTTTTGCAGATCCATCAGCAGGTTCAGGATCTGCGCCTGAATGGATACGTCCAGCGCGGAGACGGATTCGTCGGCAATGATCAGCTTGGGGTTGCTGGCCAAGGCGCGCGCGATGCACACACGCTGGCGCTGGCCGCCCGAGAACTCATGCGGATAGCGCTTGGCGTGTTCGGGCTTCAGGCCCACTTGTTCAAGCAGTTCACCCACGCGGCGGGCGATGGCGTCCTCGCCATGCAACAGGCCGTGCGTGCGGATGGGCTCGGCGATGCTGAAGGCCACCGTCTTGCGCGGGTCCAGCGATGCGTAGGGGTCCTGGAAGATGTACTGGATTTCCTGGCGCAGGCGCTGGCGGCCCGCGGCGTCCATCGAAAAAATGTCCTGGCCGTTGTAGCGCACCGCGCCCGAGGTCGGCGCCACCAGTTGCTGCAAGGTCTTGCCGATGGTGGATTTGCCGCTGCCCGATTCGCCCACCAGCGCCAGCGTTTCACCGGGGTAGACATCAAAGCTGACTTCTTCCACCGCATGCACGCGATGCGTGACGCGGCCAAACAGGTTGTGCCCGACGTCAAAACGGGTGGTCAGCTTTTCCACGCGCAGCACGGGTTCGTCGTAGCGGGCGGTGTCTTGTTCGCGGGTCTCGCCCACTTCGCGCAGCGTGTCGCCGTCCAGCACGGTTTGCGGCGTGCGCAGCGGCAGGTCGCGGCCTGTCAGGCTGCCCAGGCGCGGCACGGCGGCCAGCAGGGCGCGCGTGTACGGGTGCTTGGGCGCGTTGAAGATCTCATCAACAGTACCTTGCTCGACCTTCTTGCCGCGCAGCATCACGACCACGTCGTCGGCCATCTCCGCCACCACGCCCATGTCGTGCGTGATGAAGATGACGGCGGTGCCCAGGTCGCGCTGCAATTCGCGGATGGTGTTCAAAATCTGCGCCTGGATGGTGACGTCCAGCGCGGTGGTGGGCTCGTCGGCAATCAACAGGCGCGGCTGGCATGACAGCGCCATCGCGATCATCACGCGCTGGCGCATGCCGCCCGACAACTGGTGCGGATAGCGGTCCAGCAATTGTTCGGCGTCCGGCAGTCGCACTTTTTCAAGTAGCTTGCGGGCCGACTGGCGCGCGGCAGAGCGCGACAGTTGCTGGTGCAGCATGATGGCTTCCACGATCTGGTCGCCGATGGTGAACACCGGGTTCAGCGACGTCATCGGTTCCTGGAAGATCATGGCGATGTCGTTGCCGCGTATGGCGCGCATCTGCTCGTCGCTGGCCTGGGTCAGATCGGTTTCGCGGCCATCGTTGTCGCGAAACAGGATCTGGCCGGTGGCGATGCGGCCGTTGGAGTAGTCCGTCAGCCGCATGATGGCCATGGACGTCACCGACTTGCCCGACCCGGACTCACCCACGATGGCCAGCGTCCTGCCGGGCTTGACGTCGAAGTCCAGGCTGTCGACAGCGCGGAACACGCCGTTGTCGGTATTGAAGTCAACCGATACGCCGCGCACGGACAACAGCGGGGCGGGTGTAGAAGCGGTAGTGCTAGACAACGTGAATTCTCACAGCGAGGTGGCGGCGCGGGCAGCTTGGTCGTACAGGCCCGAGAGGGCGCGCAGGGTGTTGGCCAACTGGTGGCTGGCCTCGTCCGCGGCAGGGGAGTCGATGAACGATTGGACCAGGCACTGCTCGCGCACTTCGGCGTAGCGCGCAATGGCGGCGGCGCCGGCGTCGGTGGTGGTGTAGATCACTTCCTTGCCCGTCTTGGCGCTTTGCACGACGCCCAGCCGCTCAAGTTTCTTCAGCGAATAGTTCACCAGGTGGGTGTCTTCAACGTTCAGCGTGAAGCAGATGTCCGCCAGTTTCTTGCCACGTCCCCGATGAAACACATGGTTCAGCACCAGGATGTCCAGCGAGGTCAGATCTGGCAGGCCGGCGCACGCCATGCAGCGCACCATCCAGCGATTGAAGGCGTGCGACGCGATGATCAGGCCGAACTCCACCTCGGATAACTGCGGGGCGGACGTGGCCAGATGCGCGGAAGAAACGATGGCGTCCCGGGGGGAGGCAGGCATGTACGGCTGGAGTGAAGACAGTTCAATGACAAAACGTTGGCGAATTATTGACGATTTGTCGATAAGCAGGCATTCGGGATAACCCTGGTCAGATTTGCGAAAATTCGAATTATTACGATATTTATGTCACAAATGGTATTATTTGTGCCCTGCTTTAATTCAGGCTGAACACGCGGTCAGTCGGTGCTAAAGCCCCTGAATGCTTCGAAATGAGAGGGAACAAGGCGTGCGTAATCCGGGTTATTTGTTAAAGCGGGCTCTGTTCAAGTTGTCACCAAGGTTTGCGGAACGTCTCAATATCGATTTCAGGCTGCATGCGCCGAACCGCGTCTTTCTCGAAGAATCAGTGTTTGGTTATCTGAATGATTCGGCGGCTGCCTCGTCCGACGACAGCAAGACCTTGTTTGTGGGTATCGACAAGCACAATTGGCATTACCCGCGCCTTTTGAATTCCGAATTCCATTCCCTTGACATCGAGGAACGCAAGGCGGTTTATGGTCAGCCTGGCAGGCATTGGACCGGCAGCGCCACGGAAATGGCGGATCACTATGGTGATGATGTCTTTGACGTGGTGGTGGCGAACGGGCTGTTGGGTTTCGGCGTGAACACCGAGCCTGATTTCAGGCGCCTGCTGGAACAATGCAAAAAGGTATTGAAGCCAGGGGGGCTGTTCGTGATTGGGTACAACGACCGCCCCGATCGCGCCCCATTCCCTGTCTTGCCCGTGTTGCGCGAGTTCTTCGAATTGTTCGAGCCGCCGATTGCCGGTGTGGACGGCCACGTTCATCGGGTTGATGACGGCTTTCAGCACGTATTCGTGTTTCTCAGAAAGGCAAAGGCTTCAGATCGCCCGGCGTTCCGCACCGAACTGGCGGACGCCGCCTCAGTGCATTAAGCGCCGCGCGGTGGGTCCGCCTTCCCACAGTGACCAGGCGCCGTCGTCGGTGCAGGCCAAGCAATGCGTGGGACTGATCCGCTCCAGGAATGTCGCATCGTGAGAGACCACCACCAGGGCGCCGGGATATTGCGCCAGCGCATCTTCCAACGCTTGCGCCGATGCCATGTCCAGATGGTTGGTGGGCTCGTCCAACAGCAGCAATTGCGCGGGTTGCCTGCGCCATAGCGCGCAAGCAAGCGCGCCCTTGACGCGTTCGCCGCCGCTCAGGGTGGTGGCGGGCGCCTGGACCTGGGCGGGACCCAGACCCAGCAGCGCCAGCCGGCTGCGCAGTTCGCCCTGGGACAGTGTCGAGCCGCACGTTTCCAAGGTTTCCAAGATCGACGCCTTCGTCGCCAACGCGTCCGCGCCTTGGCCCAGCATCGCGGTGGGCACGCGCACATCGCAGCGGCCTGAGCGCGGGGAAAGATCGCCCGCCAGCATCGCCAGCAAGGTACTTTTTCCACAGCCGTTAGGCCCTTGGACCGCCAGCCGGAATGGGCCGTCCGGGGTCAAGGTCAGCGGTTGCGCGTGGGGCGGCCAAGGGGGCCGGGCGGCTTCCAGATGCAGGACGCGCCGCCCACCGGGCACGGTGGTGTCTGGCAAGGCCAATACCGTGCCTGCCGTGGCTGGCGCTTGCGACGCGGCCAGCCTGACAGCCTCTTCCAAGGTGGCGGCAGCTTGCTCACGGCGCAAGCGATCACGTCCCGCGTGGGCTTGTGCGCTGGCCTTCTTGCCGCCAAGCAAAACGGGTGCCTGATTGGCCCCGCGGGCGTTGCGGCTGTTGCGCGCGCTGCGGTGCTGCTGCGCATCGTGCTGTTGTCGCAGCACCCGCAGGCCGGCGGCGCGCTCGTGACGGGCATGCGCCAGGACGGCGTCGGCGGCTGCGTTCTGCCTGTCGCGTTGGGCGCGCCAGGCGCTGTAGTTGCCAGCATGGCCGCTCAGCGTGCCGCGCGCCAGTTCGACAATGTTGTCCATAGCCTCCAGCAGGTGGCGGTCGTGGCTGACGACGATCAACGCGCCGCGCCATGCGTGGATTTTCTGGGTCAGCCAATCGCGCGCACGGGCGTCCAGATGGTTGGTGGGCTCGTCCAGCAACAGGCCGTCGGCGTGTTGCTGGAAGGCGCCCGCCAGCGCCAAGCGAGTCAATTCGCCGCCGCTGGCCGCGCGGGCGGGATGCATGGGCGGCCAGTCCGGCAGCCTGGCATCGGCAAGCATGCGCGCCCAGTCCTGATGGATTCGCCAATGACCTTCGGCCAAATCAAAGTCCGCTCGATCGGTACTGCCGGCTTCGATATGGGACAAGGCCCGGAACACGGGGCCTAAGCCCGCGACGTCGGCCAGGGTGGCGCGGACGGGGTAGGCGAGCGTCTGCGCCACGTAAGCCAGGTGGCCATGGCGCACGACATGGCCCGACTGTGCGGGCTGCGCGCCCAACATGACCTGCAATAGCAGCGACTTGCCCGCGCCATTTCGGCCGATGACGCCATGGCGCGCGGTGGTGAAGTCGTGGCTGAGGTCATCAAACAGCATGCGGCCGTCGGGCAGGGCCAGGCTGACATGCTGCAAAGCAAGAAAGAGGGGCGCGGATTGTGTAGAAGAATGCGCCGGCGGCGGCGCGCTGGATGACCGGGCCATGAATAGCTCTCCGAAATAATGAAACGCTTTGCGCGCCGGACGCCAGGGGGCTGCGGGGCAAAGGGGAATCAGCAGGAGGGCTTAAAGAATCATGGCCTTGGGGGTCTCCAGGGGGGGCAACGCTCTAAGGGTGCCGCGTTAAGGGCCACAGACACGAGGGCTGCAGACACGAGGGCTGTCGATACAAGGGCCGCCATCGAGGCGCAGCATGGCCGTTCGAACCGCATCGTACGTGAAAGTTCCCGCCTCAGCTTTCCAGCAGGCGAAGATCTGGCGGACGATTTTCGATAATAGCTTCCATGCTGAAGAAACCCGTCACGGTCGACAGTTCAAAATCGGTGATCAGCTTTTGATAGAAGCGGTCGTAGCCGGCCATGCCTCGGCAGACCACCTTGATCAGGTAATCCCAGTCGCCGCCGATGCGATAGAACTCCGTCACTTCAGGCAGGCGCTCAACGTGCTGGCGGAAACCGTCGGCCCAGGCCTTGGCGTGGTGGCTGGTGCGGATCATCACGAACACGGTCAGGTCCAGCCCCAACGCCACCAGGCTGACTTCGGCACGGGTGCCGCGAATGATGCCACAGGCATTCAGGCGCTGAAGCCGACGCCAGCACGCATTCTGGGAAAGGCCCACCCGATCGGCCAGTTCGCGCTGCGACAGCGAACCGTCTTTTTGCAGGCAAGAGATGATGCTTAGATCAAGTTTGTCTATTTTTTCCAGCCTATCGTTCATTTGACTCACTTTCAGCAGATTTACGCAAAATTACGGTGATGTTTGTTGTCGGCTTCCATCGTATGATATTTCGGATCAATTGGAAGACCATCATGACTACGCTTACCGCCACGGCCTCCGGCACCGCAGGACCGTTGCAGCAGTTTCAAGACAGCCTGAACACCGGCGATGTTGCCGCCGCGCTTGCCGATGGTCTGATCGGCAAAGACGCCTTTATCGACGGCCCCTTTGGCCGCAAGCCCCTGGTCTACGCCGACTACGTTGCATCGGGCCGCGCCCTGATGCAGGTCGAGCGCTTCATCCTGGAACAGGTGCTTCCGTACTACGCCAATTCGCACACCGAAGCGTCTTACTGCGGCGGCTTAATTACGCGCTTGCGCCGCGAGGCCCGCGCCGCGATCGCCCGGTGTTGCGGCGCCAACGATGCGCACGCGGTGATCTTTGCCGGTTCGGGCGCAACGGCGGGCATCAACCGCCTGGTCCACCTGTTCGGCGTGGATGCGGCGGTGGCGGCGGGCAAGCCGGTCCGCGTCATCATCGGCCCCTACGAACATCACTCGAATATCTTGCCGTGGCGTGAATGCGGCGCGGACATCGTCGAAGTGCCTGAAAGCGCGCAAGGCGGCCCCGACCTGGCTGCATTGGACGCGGCGCTGACCGCGCCCGCCGGCACGCTGGTGATCTGCTCCTTGTCGGCCGCGTCCAACGTGACCGGCATCGTGGCGGACGTGGCCGGCATTACCCGGCAGGTCAAGGCGGCGGGCGCGAAAATGCTGTGGGACTACGCGGGCGGTGCGCCTTACCTGCCGATCCAGATGTCGCCCGCTGCGGACGCGCACATCGACGCGCTTGTTTTTTCACCGCACAAGTTCATAGGTGGGCCGGGCGCATCGGGCGTGCTGATCGTACGGCGCGACGCGGTGCTCGACACCACGCCGACCTGGCCGGGCGGTGGCACCGTAAAGTTCGTGTCGCCCGAAAGCCACGATTACAGCGCTAGCCTGGAAGCGCGCGAAGAAGCCGGCACGCCGAACGTGGTGGGCGATATTCGCGCCGCGCTGGTCTTGTTGGTGAAGGATGCCCTGGGCGCGGATTTCATGCGGCAGCGCAACGACCATTTCGTGCAGCGCGCGCTGGCCGCGTGGCAGGGCTCAGATCAGTTGGAATTGCTGGGTTCGCTTAGCGCCAAGCGGCTGCCCATTTTTTCGTTCCGCGTGCGCAATGGCAAGGGCGGATTCGTGCATCAGCAATTGGTGACCCGCCTGCTGAGCGACCGTTTCGGCATTCAGGCGCGGGGCGGCTGCGCGTGTGCGGGGCCGTACGTGCATCGGTTGCTGGACATTGACCCAGCCCAGTCGCGGCAAATGCGTCAAGCCATTCTGGATGGCCGCGAGATTGAAAAGCCGGGTTTTGTCAGGCTGAATTTCAGCGTGTTGCTGTCGGATGCGAAGGCCGACTTCATTCTTGAATCGGTTTTGGCGCTGGCGGCCGATGCCAGCCAGTTCGAAGCCCGTTACGGCTTCGATCCCAGCCGCGCCATCTTCTTTCCGCAACACACCGAGATGGAAATGTCCATCTGATCAGGCCATAGTGCCGCCGCGCCTGTCCATGGCGTGGCGGCGCCAGGCATGCGCATCAGACATCGGGTGTCAATCTTGCATCTGCCTGGCGCAGGTTCGGATCCAGGCGGCCTTCATGTCGGCAAGTTCATCGGATGCCTGGGTCAGCCGACGCACGACGGCGTCTGGAAACGCCGTTCCCTTGCGGCGGCACGCCTCGAAATCATCGCTAAGCGCGTAACGCGCATCCAGCAGGTCCAGCCGGCCTTGGCACAGCGCGCGGTTCAGCTCCAGGTTGTTGGCGGCTTCGTGCGTGCGCTGCACGTCTTGCTTGCGCTTCAAACTGGCCTCTGCCGCGTCGATGCGCGCAACGCAGTCGCCACCAGCGCGCGCCGGCGCGGCGGTGCAGGCCGCCAAAATCAAAAAAACGGCCAGCGGCCGACGATGCTTTGTTGCCATGCGAAAAACCCAGGTGTGGCGTGGGATGCATCATAACTGGTGCGAAAGGCGGCCACGGGAAAAGCGCGCCGCGCGTCTGCCACTGCATGGAAAACCAGTATGGCGATTCCCGCCAACGGGTCTACCATCGACCACGGTTCCCTGATTCAAAAGACCCGAACCGCAATGGATTCGGGCGCCTGCCTATCCGGCTGAAGTTCTGTTTTATCAACACGTCACGTTGGAGATGAAAGAGAATGACCACACCCCTCATCAAGGTCGATCTGGACCAGTCCCCCTACGAGAACAAGCACATCCATAATCGCTGGCATCCGGATATTCCGATGGCCGTCTGGGTCAAGCCCGGCGATGACTTCGTGCTGGAAACCTATGACTGGACGGGCGGCGCGATCAAGAACGACGACAGCGCCGATGATGTGCGCGACGTAGACCTTTCCACCGTGCACTTTCTTTCCGGCCCAGTGGGCGTGGAAGGCGCGGAACCCGGCGACTTGCTGGTGGTTGACCTGCTGGACATCGGCGCCAAGCCCGACAGCCTGTGGGGGTTCAATGGCTTCTTCAGCCGCAACAACGGCGGCGGCTTCCTGACCGAACATTTCCCGCACGCGCAAAAATCCATCTGGGATTTCCACGGCATGTTCACGTCGTCACGCCATATTCCCGGCGTGAACTTCGCGGGGCTGATCCACCCCGGCCTGATAGGCTGCCTGCCAGACAAAAAACTGCTGGACACCTGGAACCGGCGCGAACAGGCCCTGATCGACACCAACCCCAACCGGGTGCCGCCGCTGGCCAATCCGCCCGCGCCCAAGACCGCCCACATGGGCGCCTTGCAAGGCGCTGACCGGGATCGCGCAGCGGCCGAAGGCGCCCGCACCGTGCCGCCCCGCGAGCATGGCGGCAACTGCGACATCAAGGACTTGTCGCGCGGCGCTCGCGTGTTTTTTCCGGTGTATGTGCAGGGTGGTGGCCTGTCGGTCGGCGATCTGCACTTCTCGCAGGGCGATGGTGAAATCACCTTTTGCGGCGCCATCGAAATGGCGGGCTGGGTGCATATGCGCGTGTCGCTCATCAAGGGCGGCATGGAAAAATACGCCATCAAGAATCCCATCTTCAAGCCCAGCCCCATCACGCCCGCCTACAAGGACTACCTGATCTTCGAAGGCATCTCGGTGGATGAAGAAGGCAAGCAGCACTACCTGGACGTGAACGTCGCCTACCGGCAGGCGTGCCTGAACGCCATCGAATACCTGAAGAAGTTCGGCTATTCGGGCGCGCAGGCGTATTCCTTGTTGGGCTGCGCGCCAGTGCAGGGCCATATCAGCGGGGTGGTGGACATACCCAATTCCTGCGCCACGCTGTGGCTGCCCACCGAGATCTTCGACTTTGACATCCAGCCGTCGGCGTCGGGGCCGGTCAAGCACATCAAGGGCGGGGTGGACATGCCGCTCTCGCGCGATCGCTAAGGAGCGCTGCAATGCCCATGTATGACTATTCCTGCGGCGCGTGCGGCGACTTTGCCGCCTTGCGGCCGCTGGCGCAATGGCGTGATCCGGCGGCGTGCCCGCAATGCGGCGCCGCATCTGGCCGCATCATCGGCGGGGCGCCGGCAATCTCCGCACTGTCGTCCGCCCTGAACCGCGCGCGTGCCGTGAATGAGCGCAGCGCGAACGAGCCGCGCAGTTCGCGGTCGGGCCATGGCATTAATTGTGGTTGTTGTGGAGGCGGGCGAACGTCGGGAAAGACGCGCACCAGCGCCGACGGCGCGAAATCATTCGCGGGCGCGAGGCCCTGGATGATCAGTCACTGATGACGTTTGCGTGAAAGGCAAAGTGCCGGCCGATGTCGTCATCGGTCGGCACTTTTTGTTTGCGCGTGGCCGGCTTCAGGCCTGAGCCGGCGCCACGGCTGCACCCTGGATCTTGTGGCGCGCCAGGGCCTCGGCCACAAAACCGGATTTCTTCATGGCTTCGACGAAGGCGGCCAGGTAGGCGCTGGCCTTGTCGCCACGGCTCTTGGGCACGCCCATGGCCTGGCGGATCAGCATGAAGTGGCCATCCAGGAGCCTTAGCCCACCCAGGCGCGCGGCGTCGGCTTCAAGTTGTTGCTTCACGCCCGCCGCCACTTCCAGGTTTTCCTGCAGGAAAGTGTCGACGACGGCCGGCGACGTGGGCGCGCGGAAGATCTCGGCCTGCTTGAGTTCGCGCGTCAGGTAAAGGTCGTAGGCGCTGCCTTTGCCAACCACCACGCGCACGCCATCGCGGTCAACCTGATCCATGGCGGTGACGGGGGAGTCCTGGCGCACCAGGTACGCGCCTTCGATGACGACATAGGGGGCGGTGAACGCGATCTGCTCGCCGCGCAGCGGGTCGATGGCAAAAAATCCCACGTCGGCCTGCTCCGTGGCCACCGCGTTGACGGATTCGCCGGCTGACTTGAACACCACCAGATCCAGCTTCACGTCCAGGCGCCGTGCCAGCTCCGTGGCCAGGTCCACGGACACGCCGCCGGGCTGGCCGGTGCTTGGGTCGGCGTTTGCCAGGATGGGGTTGCCCAGATTGATGGACGCGCGAAGGGTGCCGGTGGGGGCGAAGGCGGAAAGCAGCTCGTGGTCGGTCTTCATGGTTTCCTTGAGGATGAAGCGCCGGGGCGGGGGCACGGGCGGCGCGGTTTTCCTCAAGAATAGCCGGAACGCAATGGCCGGAACAGTCGCAACCGCGACGCCGGCGCGGCCCCGCGCGCGGCCTGGCACGCCCTATTGGGCGCGACGCAGCACGTAGTAAGAGGCCAGCGGACCGGTAGGGCGGGTGCCGTCGCGGTACAGCATGATCACCTGGTTTTCGGCGACGAAGTAGCGCTGGCTATCTCCCGAGGCATCCAGCCGGATGGTGCTGCCGTCGGACTCCCAACTGAACGTACCGGTGACGATTTCGGGTTGCGGCTCGCGGTCCAGATACTGGGTCTGGCGTTCGTAGCGGTCGCCCTTCATCAATGTCAGCCGAGTCTTGACGCCAGGGCAATCGGCGCAGGGCAGGGTGCCTTCGTAGCTGCCCGGCCAGTCCAGCGCATTGCGCGCCGTGTGGCCGTCGGCGGGCGTATCGCGCGCATCATGCGACGCAAAGGGGGCGCAGCCGGCAAGCAGGGCAAGGCTCAGGGTGCAGGTCAGGGTGGTTTTCATCATGGCGAGCTCCTGTGGGTAAACGGGTTCACGATACGGACAGTAATGGGGGGCTGCTGAAACGGGATGTAAGGTGCGCCGCGTGGTTCTGGCACGCCAGCCGGGTTCTGGTATTGCGCTGAGGTAGACTGCGCGCCATGGATCCCGAACTGCTTAATCTGTTGGTGACCCGCGACATGCCGTTCGGCAAGTACAAGGGACGGCTGATCGCCGATTTGCCCGGCCCGTACCTGGCGTGGTTTGCGCGCAAGGGGTTTCCACCCGGCGAACTGGGCCGCTTGCTGGCGTTGATGCATGAACTGGACCATAACGGCCTGTCGTCCTTGTTGGCGCCGCTGCGCGCCTCGCGGCCAGGCGCGGCGCCCAAGCGATAGCGCTGGTGGCCTGCGCCCAATGGCGCGAGACACCTTGAGAAACCACGAGAAACATCTGCGGCCCGGCCGGTAGCGTCTTGGCACGCCGGGCTGGCGCGGGCGGCGCTACGATAAGCTGGCCCCCGTCAAGCTGGCCTGCCAGTATGCTGGCCCGACGGGGCGCCCGCCCATTCCAGAGAGAGGTCTTTATGAAGAAATATTCCGTTCCTGCTTGCCTGCTTGCGGCCGTATGCGCCCTGGGAGCCGCCAGCGTCGCGCAGGCACAGAATGCCGCTCCGGCCACGCAGGAAATGCAATTTCCCAGCATGCCGTCCAAGGATGGCAGCCAATCGCCACCCTCGACCCTGCGCATGACGGTCACGCCCGCGCCCGGCACCGGCCCCGCGGTGATCCGGGATTCAGCGGCCAGCCAGGCCGAGTATGTCCGCTGCCGCGAGGTGTCCGATCGCGCCGCCGTGTCGAACGCACAGATGCAAGCCGGCGTGGCGCAATGCCTGAAAGAGCTGGAGCAACGCCGCCAGCAATAGGGCGCACGCCGAACGCCGCCGGGTTCCAGACACGGTTGCAGGTCCGGTTCCAAACCCGGTTCCAAACCCGGTTCCAGATCACTGCAGTGCTGCCCCCGCCGCGGGCCCATAAGCCAGCTTGGGTAGCGCTGCGGCTGCCTTCGGCGGTGATCGCGGCGGGCCCTTCAAGGCCGGCGCCTTGGGGCGAATCGGGGGCGCCACAACCGATTTGGGTGGCGCGGGTGGGGGTTTGGATGCCTCGGCCAGCAAGGTCTCGGGCAGCGCAAAGCCGTCGAAGCTGGCTTGTGTGAACGGGTTGTTGGCTTTTTCGGCTGTGATCCGGTAGCGCATGGCGCCGTCGTTCGCCGAGAAGCTCAAATCAACGCTGTTGGCCGTTGCGCTGTCCAGCCGCGCCTGGCTCAGCAAGCGGAACATCGACCAAGACCCGCGATACGCCAGTCCGCTGCTGGTGCCGGCCGCGCTGACCAGGGTGATGCGGCTTTCCGTGGAGTCCCCCAGGTTGTTCGGCCAGATCAGCCCAACGCTGTTGCTGGCGCCATGGCTGTAGCTGATCAACTGGCCTTCGACGCTGAGAACGCTGCTGCGACGGCTGGAGGTCAGCCCCAGCGGCTCGATACTGAACTGCACGCCCAGCGCGCCTCGGCTGTTGAAGAAGGCGTCGCGGATGCGGTCGGCGGCTTCAAGTTGCTCCAGCACGTCCATCCGCACCAGATAGCCGCCCCGGCGTTCCGAATACAGGGCCTCGAGGTTGTCGTCGAAGAACAGCTTCAGGTATTGATCCTTGAACTGCGCCAACCTGCCTTGCGGGCCGAACAGCGCGGTGAAATCCTCAAGCGAGGCGTCGATGCGGCTCTTCGGGTTGAACGGGTAGCGGCTGGCCAGGCGTTCCTGGTAGTAGCGGTACACGTCGGTCTCCCAGCGCCGCTCAAGCTCTTTCAGCGCTTCGATCAGCAGCACTTGCGACGATTCGTCGGCCAGCTTCTTTACTTGCCGGTTCAAGGGTTCGGGCAAGCCGGCGGCCACGCGCTGCAGGTTGCCGATCGGGTCGGCGCCCTTGAGCGCAAACCGGTCCATCACCACCGCAAGCGCCGCTGTACCGGGTTCGGGGCTGTCATGCACGGTTTTCAGGGTGTCGTGGACACGGCTGATGGCGGTCATGCTTTCGTCCAGGTAGGACGGCTTGTCGCCCTTGGCCACCAGCAGTTCGGACAGTGACGCAAATGGCCGCGCAATGGCCGCCACTTGCGGCACGTTGGCGCCGGTGATGGCGTTGGCGGTCAAGGGCTCGGCGTTGTCGCGCGGCTGGCCGGCCACGGCGACGCCGGGCGACGGCGGGCTCAACACGGTGTTGTCGCGCACGGTCTCAACCAGCCGGCGCAGCGGCGCGGCGGGGCTGATCACATTGCCCAGCACGGTCACGGCCTGGCTCAGGTCGTTGAAGTCCACGATCTCCAATTGGTTCAGGCTGCGTTGCCAGGTGTCGATGTAATCGCTGCTGTAGAGCGCACGCACCCGTTCGGCCAATACCTGTTTGTCGGCTTCCGAATAATCAATCCGCTGGCGTTCGCCCAATGTCCAGCGGTCGATCATGGCAAGGTCGGTGAAGTCTTTGCCATGCGCCGCGAAATAGCCGTGATACCCGGCCGCCGTCAGCAAGGGGTCGATGCGGGTGGACACGCCGTTCTGGCCGGCCGGCGCAGTGGGATCCTTGTAGACGATGTCGAACGCCGGGCCCACTTCATTGCGCAGGTCCAGCGGCGAGTGCAGGATTTTGCCGGCCTGCTCGCGCATCGTCATATAGACGCGCTGCGGCATGGGAATCTGGCGCAGGCGTTGCTGCACTTCGGCGATGCGCGCCCGGTTTTCGGGAAGTTCGGCATCGGCATACTTCATGGCGTAGTCCAGATGGCGCATCAGCCCGTTCTGCACCGATCCCTGGCCGGGAAAGGCCGCCTGCCATTGTTGCGTCATCCAGTCTTCCACAATGGGCGAACGGCGGTTGGCGCGATCTTCAAGCATGCGGTAGACACGCAGCGCCGCCAGTTGCTGGTTGCTGCCGGACGGCGCGCCGTTGATGGCGTTCATGACGCCGTTCGCCAACTCCGGCAGAAAGCGCCTGGACAAAAGTTGCAGGTAGGCTTCGTCCACCTTGGGGCCGATCTTGCGGCCCTGGTACAGGCCCAGTTCCGACACCACGGGCCAAGCCTTGCGATAGTCGCCAACCACGGCGACGGCGCTGCGGATCTGGTCCAGCGGCTGCAGGAGGTTGCGGCCGGTGGGGTCGCTGCTGCCGTCGATCTTGTGCGCGCTGAATTCGCGGCTCTTTTCCAGCACTGACATCGCCATCTCTCGGTTCACGCCGTGGTAGTGATACCAGCCCCCGGCCAGCAACAGGCCGCCCAGCGCGGCAACGCCAAACCCCACCATCAGTGTGCGCCGCTTGTCGGCCAGCACCTTCAGGTTGTCACCCGCCAGGCCCGCCTCGGGATAGATGATCCGCTGGAACACCTGTTGCGCGAAATAGACGACGGAGCGGCCGCTGGGCTTGGCGTGCGCGGACGGTTCGGTCAGGCCATAAGTTTTCGACGCGGCGTTGATGAAGGCGTCGCACAGCAGCCCCTGCTGATAGACCGATGAAAAGTACACGCCACGCGGCAGGGCGGGCGTGATGTAGCGGTCGCTGCCCAGCACCTCTTCCAGGAAGCCAAGCAGAACGGGGCGCATGCCGGCCAGCTGGCGCACCAAAGAGAACAGCGCCTCGCGCGCCTGCATCGTGGTGGCCTCGCCCATGGCGTCGAAAATCTGCTCATTCAGGCGCTGGATGAAGCCGTCGTAGCGCTCGGCCAATTCCTCGAGCCAGGCGTCGTAGTCATGGACGGAGTCCAGCGTGAAAGTGAAGCCGAAGATGTCCTCGCGCACGGCGCGGGGCAGGCGAGCAAAGAATGGCTCAAAGCCGTTGAGCAAGTCGAACTTGCTCAACACCACATACAGCGGAGGCCGGGTGCCCAGATGTCGGCTCAGTTCAGCCAGGCGGGTGCGAAGCAGAATGGCCAGCGCCTTGCGATCGCTGGCCTTCTGGTTCAACAGGGTGACCAGGTCCACCATCAGCACCACGCCATTCAGCGGGCGTCGGCTGCGGTTGCGTCCCAGCCAGTCCACCAGGCCGGCCCACAAGCGCGCGTGCGCGCCCGGTGGCAATGGCATGCGCGCCGCCGTGCGCGTGACCTCGGGAACGGCCGCAGTGGCGGAGACCGCGGAGGGGGCGGCGGCGCCAGCTTGGACGGTTGCGTCCCGGTCGGGGGTGGCGTCGGTCTGTGCCTCTGGCGCGGGCAAGGAATCGGCCTGGCTGACCAGTTCTCCGGGCGGATCGATCAGCACCGCCTCGTCGCCCATCCACCAATCAATGTCATACGCTAAATCAGGGTCGGCGAAGCCGCGGCGCACTCCCGCCTTGCTTTCGTTGCTTAGCGAAAAGCTCTGGCTGGACCGGTTGATGAAGCTGGTCTTGCCGGTGTTCTCCTGGCCCAGCACCAAGTACCAGGGCAGTTCATAGAGCGCGTTGCGCCCTTTCAGATTGCCGCGCAGCAAGGCCAGGCTTTGATCCAGCGCGCGTTCCTGCGCCTGGACGAAGCGCAACAACGGATCGTCCAGGCGTTGCGCCACCGCGCCGCGTTCCGCTTCCAGGCGGAGGTTGCGGCGTCGCAGCGTCCAGAGCCAGGCCAGCACGGGCACCATCAAAATGGCCAAGGTGCACAGAATGCGCAGGGTCAGGTCCGCCAGGGGCTGCTGCTCATGCCAGGTCCAGTGCGGTCCCAGCCACCAGACGCCGATCAGCAGGAACACAATGGCCAACAGCGCCAGGATGGGCATCGCGCTCTTGAAGTGACCCGCCACGGGCAATCCGTAGCGCTTGATGATGGGCCAGATATTTTTCATCGCATGACTCCTTAACCCTTGCGGTCCGCGTCGACGGCGGGGCGCATGGGCATGTACTTGTTCAATTGTTCGGCAAGCTCTGGTTCCCATTCATGGGCAGGCAGCGCGCGCAGCGTGATGGCGACGTTCGAATAAAGGTTTTCGGCCAACCAGGACAGCCCGCGTGACGCCAGCAGGTCCGCCGCGATGACCGTGGCGTACGCGCGCTGGCGCGGCGATTCCGAATTGCCTTGCTTGTCCTGCAGACGATGCAACACGGTTTCGACACCGTCACCGTCCAGTTGCGCAATCAGTTCCTCACGCAATTCGGCAAAGGCCTGCTGGGGGGCGGCGCCTGCCGTGTTGCCATCGGCGCCGCTCAGCCACGCCAAGGTTTCACTGTCGACAAAGGCGCGCCCATCGCTGAAGCACAGATCCCGCAAGGCCGGAATGCGGCGCACGAAGCGTTCCGTGGCCAGGCGGATGGCGGCGGCGGCGTCCTTCATCTCCAGGCGGGCGGCGATGCCCGCGGCCAGGAAGCTGCCCCGTATCCAGTAAGGCGACGCGACCACGCTTTTCTCCACACGCTGCAACAGGGCGGGGCTGACCGCATTGCCGGCCAGCGCTTCACCGTAGCCGTCAACAATGTCTGGGGGCACCGCCATCAATTCGGTGCGCATGCCGTTGCGGGTGGTGGGCGCGGCATGCAGGTGTGCCCACAGCGCGAAGCGGCGTAGCTGATAGCCGGTTGGGTCATAGGCGTCTTGTTGATTGATAAATTCGGCCACGCTCAGCAGGGAGCGCCGATTCTCCCGTTCATCACCGGGCTTCAACGTCGTGTTGGGGGCGTTGAAGAAGGCCTCATCGATGGTCTGCGTGGCGGATTGCTTGCCTGATTGGCCTTGGGTCTTGCTGCGTTGCCCGGCGGCGGAGTGGCCCTGTGCGCTCGGGTCGGGAAAGCGGGCCTGTTCGACGCAGCGCGAAAACTGCGCCTCCAGCCGAGTCAGCAGCGCCGGATCAAGCTTGGTGTCTTGCACGCGGCCCTGGAGGCGGTCCAGCGCCTGTTGCGCACGTGCCTGGTTCGCCTTGGTGTAGCTGTCCGGCGGCAACGCGTCCAAGGCGTCGCGCAGGCGATCGGCCAATAACGCCACCAGCCGACGCTTGCCCAGGTATCCGGTGGGGCCGGGCTTGGGGTGGCCGGTCTCCCAGTAGTGGTCGACCATGCCGGCCAGCACATCGACCGCCTCCGACCAACGCTGCCACGATCCTGCTTTCAGCCGGGCGGTGATCAAATGCCCCGCCACGCGGAAATGCTTGCACTGCCCGCCCAGATATTGACGCGCGGCTTCGTCGACGTAAAGCCAGTCCAGGCGGGCCTCTTGCAGGCCACCGAGCTTGATCATTTCGTGGTCGATGGCTTGAAAGGTCTCGTCTTCTTCATCGAAATGGCCGGCCGGCTGGCGCGCGTCCAGCGGCGCCAGCAAGGCCTCGATGTCGAGCGTGGCGTAGTGGGTCACCAGTGACAAGCCTCGCGTTGGCGCGACAACAGCGCTTGCAAGCCGCTGGCGTCAAAGGTCAGTCCGTTGAGCTGTGCGTAGTCGCTCTCAATGCGCAGGCGCTGGCCCGCGACGAAGGGCCGCAATTGGTCAATGGCGACCAGCCCCCGTCCGGCGTCCGCAACATTGCCTTCGTCCAGCACGCGCCACGGTCGCGCCGACGACAAGGGCCGGTCATCCATGTAAAGCTGAACGGTCATCTGGTGGCGTTCAAAGGGCTTCTCGGCCAATAGCTGCAAGCGCGAGATGTTGGACAGGCATGTGATGGCCAAGTAGACGGGCGGCCGCGTGTTCAGCGCGGGTGCTGAAATCACCACACGTTGTTGGCCGGCAGGCGGCTCGTTGGAATCCGTCAGCAGGAAAGTCGAGTCGCCATCGGGTCGAGACGATTCGTTGTGCCGGATGATGTCCGACGCGCGCGCCGATGGCGGCAGCAGCTTGGCCGCCTCGATGGGATCGGAAGCGGCGTTGCCGGTGGTGGCAGGCCTGGCCAAAGCGGCATCCCGCGCGGTGGCGCGCGTTGGGCCGCTGTCCAGGGCGGGCGGCGTACCCGCGGCCGCGTCAAAGCAGGCCAGCCGTTCGACGCCGGAGATGATCTGGGTGCAATGGTGAGCAGGGGTATCGGCGGCCAGCGCTGCAAGGCAGGCCGGTGCAGTCATCAGCAGCACAAGCAGGGTAGTAGCGGGTTTCATGTAGTGTGGTCCTCCCGGTCCAGATTCCACGCCTGGCAGCGGCGCGCCAACGTACGTTTGGGGATGCCCAGGCTTTGTGCGGCGCGGCTGCGAGATCCGTTGACCTGTCTCAGGCGCGCCCGGATGACCAGGCTTTGAAAGGTGTCCAGCGCTTGGGGCAGGTTGTCGGTGTGCAGCAGGCCATGCAGCAGATCGGCGCCAGCACTGCGTTGGGGCAGGGGGGGCATGTCAGCCTGCGACAGGTCAAGCAGGTCTGCGCGGATGGGCTGGCCTTGCGGCGTTCTTTCAGCGGCCACCAGCACCAGGCTGCGAAGCTGGCGCACATTGCCGGGCAAAGCATGGGCCACGAGCAGCGCCAGCGCGTCGGGTGCAAGGCCGGCGACACGCGTTTGGCGCTCGCGATTGTGCTGCAGCACTGTGTGGTAGCTCAATGCGGGAATGTCCTCCGGACGCGCGCGCAGCGGCGGCAACGCCAGTGTCAATTGCCGGATCCGGAAGTACAGGTCTTCGCGAAAGCGTCCGTCGCGTATCAATTGCGGCAGAGGGCGATGAGTCGCGCAGATCAGTCGGAAGTCCGACCCGTGCTCGCGCGTGGCGCCCAGCGGTCGGTATTTTTTTTCATTGAGCAGGCGCAGCAGCGTGCCCTGCAGCGCCATGGGCATGTCGCCGATCTCGTCCAGGAACAGGGTGCCGCCGTCCGCCTCGGCAACCAGCCCCGTGCGGGCCTGCACGGCGCCGGTAAAAGCGCCTCGAACGTTGCCGAACAGCTCGGCCTCGATGAGCTCTTGCGGAATGGCCGCGCAGTTGAGCGGCACGAACTTTCCATTGCGCGGCGAGGCCTGATGAATCAGCCACGCGGCATGGTCCTTGCCGGTGCCTGTCTCGCCGGTCAGTAGAACGGCCAGCGTCGAATCGGCAAAGCGCAGCATGTCTTCCCGGATGGTTCTGGCCGCCGCGCTGACGCCAATGAATTCGGCCGCCAAGAGACGCGACGCGCGCTGCCTGCCAGCGTCAGCCGTGGGCGTTTGCCGCAGGCTACGTTGGTAGCGTGCGTCGTCGGCGGCATGGCTCCGGGCATGCAGGCCGGCGAACAAGGATTCATGCGCAACTTGCAGGGCGCGCCAGACAGGGTCGGCGCGCCAGCGTGACAAGGTGGCGGCCTGCCCAGCCAAGGCCAGTACCGCCAAGGGCAGCCGCCGCGCATCCAGCATGGGGATGGCCAGTAGCGCGTGCTGCGCGCCCAGGTGGTCGCGCAGTCGTTCAAAGCCCACGCCCACGCCAACCAGCGCGGACATCTGTTCAACCTGGCAGGGCTTGCCGCTGGTCAGCGCATACACCAGCGGGTCGTCCAGCGCGTCCATGCTGATTTCCGGTAAAGGATCGCCAGCGGCGTTGGCCGCGCCCGCCACGGCCAACGCCACCAGCTTGTCACCCGTGGCGTTGCGGACATACAGGCAGGCCGAGCCTGCCCCGAGCCAAGCGGCGCAAGCGGCCGCGAAGGTGCTTGCCAAGGCATCTGGGCGGGTGGCAATCGCCATGCTGCGGGCAGTATCCGCCACGGTTAGCGCGTCCATGCCGCACCTCAACCCAGATGGGCGACGAATGCGCCCTGGACCCAATGCAGCCGGGCACTCCCCAACGCCTTGCCAGCGGCCAGTTGCTGCAGCACCGCCAGTGACAAGGGCGGCAGCAGTTCGCCATCAATGCAGGCGTCAAGCAGGCGCGCACCGTTTTCATGACGAGTGCAACGGCTGCGCAGTTCGTCGCGGGCGCTGGCGTCAATGATCAGGGGGGCGTCGAAACGCGTGGCGAATTGCGCGCGCAGGAGTTCCAGGCGGCCGTGGATGATCTGGTCCAGCACGTCTTCGTCAAGATACCGGTAGGGAACCAGTTGCATCCGCGCCAGCAACGCCGGTTTGAAGAAGGTGGCCAAGCGGGCGCGCAGCGAGTCTTCGGTCAGATCGGCAAGGTAGCCGTCCTGGTCGTCGAAGCCCAGGTTGGAGGTCAGGAAGAACAGGACGTTCTTGCAGTCGATCGGGCGTCCTTCGCCGTCGGCAAGCTCGCCTTTATCGAAGGCCTGGTAGAACAGGCTCATGACTTCGGGGTGTGCCTTCTCGACCTCGTCGAGCAGCACGATGGAGTAAGGCTGCCGCCGGATCGCTTCCGTCAGGACTCCGCCCTCTCCGTAGCCCACATAACCCGGCGGCGCGCCCAGCAGGCGCGACACTGTGTGCCGTTCCTGGAATTCGGACATGTTGATCGTGGTCAGGAACTGCCGACCGCCGAACAACGCGTCGGCCAAGGCCAGCGCGGTTTCGGTCTTGCCGACGCCGCTGGGGCCTACCAGCAGGAAGGCGCCGAGCGGTGTGCCAGGGCGGCGCAGGTCGGCGGTGGCCGTCAGCAGGTGCTTGTGAATGCGGTCAATGGCCATGTCCTGGCCTTTGATGCGCTGGCGCAGCACGATGGGCAATTGCGTCAGGCGGTCCATCTGGCCGCGGTTGATGGTGGTGGCGGGAATGCCGGTCCAGTCGGCAATGACCTGCGCAATCTGTTCGTGGCCAACATCAGCGTGCAGCAAGGCGCCGTCGCGTTGCAAGTCCGACAGTTCGGCCACCTTGCGGGCAAGTTCGTGGACGCCTTCGTCAGCAGGTTCGTGGGCAGGTTCGTGGGCTCCAGCCTGGGCGCCGTGTGTGCAAGCTTCGTCCTCAGCGTCATCCGGCAATGCGGCCCGCAAGCTGAGGATCTGGTCAACCAGCGCCTTCTGGTGTTCCCACGCTTGCCGCAGTTGCGCAATTCGTTCGGAGACGGCCTGGCCGTCGGCTTGAAGCGCGGTCATCCGGCGTGGATTCGGCTCGCGGCCCGCGCGCGCGTCGCGGCGCAGTTGCGTCAGTTCGGCGGCGATCTGCATGTGCTCGTGTTCCAGCGCCGTCAGGCGGCGTGGCGGTTCGGCCAAGGCGGTGGCGACGCGGGCGCTGGCGGTGTCCAGCACGTCAATCGCCTTGTCGGGCAGTTGCCTGCCGGACAAGTAGCGCGCCGACAGGGTGACGGCGGCCTGCAAGGCATCGTCGCCGATGTAAACGCGATGCGCCTGTTCGTAGAGCTTGCGCAGGCCGCGCAGGATGTGGATGGCCTGCTCTTGCGTGGGCTCGTCCAGCTTCACCAATTGGAATCGGCGTGTCAGGGCGGGGTCTTTTTCAAAGTACCTTTTGTATTCAGACCAGGTGGTGGCGGCGATGGTGCGCAGTTCGCCGCGGGCGAGGGCCGGCTTGAGCAGGTTGGCGGCGTCGCTGCCGCCCGCCGCGTTGCCGGCGCCGATGAGCGTGTGCGCTTCGTCGATGAACAAAATGATGCGCTGCGCCGACGCTTTGACCTCATCGATGACGCCCTTGAGGCGCTTTTCGAATTCTCCCTTGACCGACGCACCCGCCTGGAGTGCCCCCAGGTCCAGCCCCCAGAGCGCAACGTGGCGTAGCGGCTCGGGAACGCGCTCTTGCACGATGCGCAACGCCAGCCCTTCAACGACGGCGCTCTTGCCCACGCCCGCGTCGCCCACGACGATAGGGTTGTTTTTTCGCCGCCGGGAAAGGATGTCGATCATCAGGTCGATTTCCGCGTCGCGGCACAACACCGGATCGATCTTGCCGGCGCGTGCCTGGGCAGTGAAGTCGTGCCCGTATTTCGCAAGCGCCGTATTCACCGGGTCCGCTGATGCCGCGGGCGCGTGGGGCTCGGTGTCAGGTGATTCCGCGGTTTGTGCAAACAGCGATTGGAACGACTTTCGCAGCCCCTCGCGGTTGACGTGTTCGAACAGGGTGATCGCGGGCAGGGGCAGGTAGCGGCCCGCATTCAGCAGCGCCGCCAGCGCCAGGCTGCCACCGCGCAATCGCGGCTGCGCTAGCTCCAGCGAGCCGAGCAGCCAGGCTTCTTGCAACCATTCAATCAATAGCGGCGAGAACGTCGGGTACTGATCAGGCGCGGCGTCGTGGTCGCGATACGGCTTGTCGGCAGACAGCGCCTGTCGCACCGTGTCGGTGTCCAGACCGGCATGCGAGATCAGCACGCGCATGTCTGACAAGGGCGCGTCGACCAGCTTGTACAGCACATGTGCAACGGTGATCTCCGCGCAGTGCTGGCTGATGCACAGGCTGGCGGCTTCCTCTACGGCCTGACGGCAAATTGGGTTCAAACGATCTATCAGGGAAGAGAGATCAATTCTGATCATGATGCGCACACTTTCGAACAAAGCGGTAATCCGCAACGACACCATGCCTCGTCGTTTTTATCCATAGGAGGAATCAGAAAGCCGCTTGAATTGCGGCGAATACTGAGTTCCTTTGCGTGCGTTGACAAATGTTTTGCCGTTTTCGAAGTCGTCCTATTGCGACCACTCAGCCAGCCCTCTTAGCATCCTTGCTCCACTTGTCGCGGCAGCCCAGCGCGGCTTCCCTTGAGTCACAACAGGAGCTTTCATGTCGAAGAAAATGGTCTCCGTCGCCCCGCCGGAACGCATCAACATCAAGTACGTGCCCGCAACTGGCGACCAGCAGGCAGAGATCGAACTGCCTTTGAAAATGTTGGTCACGGGGGACTTCAAGGGCCATGCCGAGGAAACCGCCCTGGAAGAGCGGCAGACCGTGCGCATCGACAAGGACAGCTTCGATGACGTGATCGCAGAAGCCGGCCTGGCCTTGACGATGCAGGTGCCGTCGCGCCTGGGCGAAGCAGGCCAGGAAGACGACACGCTCAACGTGTCGTTGAATTTCAAGCGCATGAACGACTTCGCGCCCGATGCCATTGCGCGACAGGTGCCTGAATTGAACAAGCTGCTGGAATTGCGTGAAGCGCTTGTGGCGCTGAAGGGGCCACTGGGCAACGTGCCGGCGTTTCGCAAGCAACTGCAAACGCTGTTGGCCGATGACAAGGCGCGCATCGCGCTGGCCAAGGAATTGAACCTCGTGTTGGACAAACCGGCCGCCTGAGCCGTCATTCCATCCGCAATGCCAACCCGCAATAAAAGGATACGAGCATGAAGGCCCAAGCCGCCGCCAAATTGGAAGACAAACAGACGATCGGGTTGCTGGAGCAGATCATGGCCCAGACCCGCATCGAACCCAACCACGAAGGTTACGCGGTGGCCGAACGCGGCGTCGCGGCGTTCATTTCGGAAATACTCCGCACGCAAGAACCGCAGCAACAGGTCAACAAGCAGTTGGTGGACCAGATGATCGCGCAGATCGACCGCAAGCTGGGTCTGCAGATGGACGCCATTCTGCACCAGGCGCCCTTGCAAGAGCTTGAGTCCGCGTGGCGTGGCCTGAAGCTGCTGGTGGACCGCACGGACTTCCGCGAGAACATCAAGATCGAGATTCTTCACGTCACCAAGCAAGAGATGCTGGAAGACTTCGAGAGCTCGGGCGACATCACGCGCAGCGGCCTCTACAAGCAGGTATATACGGCGGGCTATGGCCAGTTTGGTGGCGAACCGGTTGCCACCATCGTCAGCAACTACACGTTTGGCCCCTCTTCTCCGGATATCAAGCTGCTGGCCTATGTGGCGTCGGTTGGCGCCATGGCGCATGCGCCGTTCCTGGCCGCCGCGGGCGCCGAATTCCTGAACATCAAGAGCTTCCAGGAACTGCCCAACCTGAAGGAAGTGCGCGACATCTTCGAAGGCCCGCGCTTTACCAAGTGGCGCGGGCTGCGCGAATCCGAAGACGCGCGCTATCTGGGGCTGACGATGCCGCGCTTCCTGCTGCGCCAGTCTTACGATCCCCTGGAAAACCCCGTCACCAGTTTCAATTACCGCGAGACGATCGACGGCGCCCACGAAAACTACCTGTGGGGCAACACGTCGTATCTGCTGGCCAGCCGCATCACCGACAGCTTCGCCAAGTATCGCTGGTGCCCCAACATCATCGGGCCGCAGTCGGGCGGCGCGGTCGACGATCTGCCCGTGCACCTGTACGAATCGCTGGGCCAACTGCAGGCCAAGATCCCGACCGAAGTGCTGGTGTCGGACCGCAAGGAATTCGAACTGGCCGAAGAGGGGTTCATCGCGCTGACCATGCGCAAGGACAGTGACAACGCCGCGTTCTTCTCGGCCAACTCGGTACAAAAGCCCAAGTTGTTCCAGAAGACCCCTGAAGGCCAGGCCGCGCAGACCAACTTCAAGCTGGGCACGCAGTTGCCCTACATGTTCATCGTCAACCGCCTGGCGCACTACCTGAAAGTGCTGCAGCGCGAGCAGATCGGAAGCTGGAAAGAGCGCCAGGATCTTGAGCGCGAGCTGAATACGTGGCTCAGGCAGTACATCGCTGACCAGGAAAGCCCGTCTGCCGACGTGCGCAGCCGCCGTCCGCTGCGCGCGGCCAAAGTGATGGTGCAGGACGTTGAGGGCAATCCCGGCTGGTATCAGGTGTCGCTGGCCGTGCGTCCGCACTTCAAGTACATGGGCGCCAACTTCGAACTGTCGCTTGTTGGTCGACTCGACAAGGAATAAGGAGCCCACAACATGCCCAGGTCGCGGGGACAAGGCAGTTTGTTCGAACGGCTGGTGCCGCACGCCGCGCCCAGGCGCACCCGCAGCCGGCACGAGCTTGCGGCCGAGCGTATCCACGCCATCAAGCGCCACCTGGAACGCATCTTGAACAGCAGGCGGGGTTGCTCAATGAGCAGCCCTGGCCTGGGTTTGCACGATTTCAACGATGCGGCAATGGGCAGTGCCGACCTGCTGTTGCACGTCAGCCAGGACATCCGCGCATCGGTGGCCGCTTACGAACCCAGGGTCAAGGTGCTGAGTGTGCATTCACGGCCTGACCCAGCCCAGCCGCTTAGCCTGAACTTCAGGCTTGAGTGTCTGGTGCCTGTCTTCAATCAGGAAGAACAGGTAGAGATAGACCTGGTGATTCACCATCAAGACCGGTATACGTGGGTCGTTTGACCGCGGTGCCACGGAGACGGGAAAACATGCCGCTGCGAGGAAAGTTTCGCGAAGAGATCGACTATCTTCGGCGGCTTGGGCGCGAGTTTGCGCGCGACAATCCGCAGTTGTCGCAGTTTCTTGGCGACGAGGCGGCCGACCCTGACGTGGAGAGGCTGCTTGAGGGCTTTGCGTTCCTGACGGCCAAGTTGCGTCTGAAGATTGAAGACGATCTTCCCGAACTGACGCATTCGTTGCTGCAACTGCTGTGGCCAAATTATTTGAGGCCCTTGCCCAGCGTAACCATCATGCGCTTCGATCCGGTTGAACGGGCCATCACGACGAGGCAAGTGATACCCAAGGGAACGCGCGTGCATTCCTTGCCGGTCGACGGAACACGGTGCGAATTCCGCACCAGCGCGGACGTGGTGATCTATCCGCTGGAGATCACGGACGTGAGCGACGCGCACACGCGCGAAAAGTCCATCATGCGCATCGACCTTGCGCCGTTGGCCGGCAACGCAATCGACTCGTTCGATTGCGACAGGCTGGATTTTCACTTGAGCGGCGACGACACCACCGCCATGACGCTGTATCTGTGGCTGTCACGCTATCTGGGCGAGGTCCGGCTTGAGGCTCATGGCCAGACACGCCTGATCGCGCCACGCCAGGTGACATTTCCCGGATTTTCTCCTGAAGAATCACTGCTGCCTTATCCGAAGAATGTGTTCGACGGCTATCGCATCCTTCAGGAATACTTTATTTTTCCGCGCCGTTTCCTGTTCTTCAGCCTGAGCGGTCTGCGCTCGTTGTGGCCCGAAGGAACCACCCAGGATGTGCGCTTCGAATTCCATTTCACTCGCCCCATGCCCGCGGACATTCGTCTGCGTATTGGTGATCTTGCCTTGTACTGCGCACCAGCGGTCAACTTGTTCGAGCAGGATGCCGAACCCATCAATTTGAACGGGCGCGCCGTGGACCAACGGCTCATGCCGGGTGGGCATCGTGGCGACGCTTGCGAGATATTCAGCATCGACGAGGTCACCGGGTGGCAGCGCATCGCGCAGGGGCAGCGCGGCAGATTTCTGCGGACCTTCCATCCGTTTGAGTCGCTGCAACACGAGATCGAACATGCACGCGGCCGCAACGTGCTGTATTACCGAAGCCGGATCGAAAACGCCATCGGCGAAGATGGCGTGGCGCATCGCATTGCGTTCATTCGTGGCGACGAGACCGACTACATCGACGAGGACGAAACGGTATCGCTGGCGCTGACCTGCACCAACCGTGACCTGCCCCTGGCGCTGGGCGTGGGCGACATCTGCGTGCAAACGCAGACCACTCCCACCTTCGCCACCTATAGCAACATCGTGCGTCCAACCCCGCCGTACCGGCCGGTGCTGGATGGCGCGCTGCAGTGGACCTTGATCTCGAACCTGTCGCTGAACTATTTGTCCTTGCTGTCGACCGAGCCCTTGAAGGCGGTGTTGCGCGCCTACGATTTCGCGGCGCTGCACGACATCCAGCATGCGCGCGCCGGCAGCAAGCGGCTGGACGGCATCGGCGACGCCGTCACGCAACCCACCGATCTGTTGATGAAGGGCCTGCCCATCCGCGGGCTGAAGACGCAACTGAAGCTGGACCCGTCCGCCTTTCTTTGCGAAGGCGACCTGTACCTGTTCGGTACGGTGTTGAGCCATTTTTTTGCCCTGTACGCCAGCATCAATTCCTTCCACTTGCTGGAAGCCACCAATACCGGTAACAACGAGCACTACGAATGGCCATTGCAGACCGGAAAACAACCGCTGATCTAGCGGATCGCTTGCTGGCCGATGCGAAGAACTACGACTTCTTCCGGTTGCTGGAGCAACTGCACGGCCTGCACGACGACGACCTGGAATCCCGGGACAGCCACGAGCCCGAGCGCCAGCGTGTGCGCCTGAGCAGCTACGCAGGCTTGGGCTTTCCCGCGTCCGACGTGGCGGTGGCCGAGCGCATGCCGGCTGGCGCCCACACCGACTACCACGTACAGGCGACGTTCTTCGGCCTGCACGGCCCCGATTCCCCACTGCCTGGCCACTACCTGGACCGCCTGGCCTATGAGTACGGCCAGGGCGTGGGCATACGCCCGGCGTTCCTGGACTTCTTCAACCACCGCTTGCTGACGCTGCTGCATCAGGCGTGGCGCAAATACCGCTACTACGTGCGCTTTCGCCGCGAGGCGCACGACCGTTTCTCGCGCTATGTCTTTTCGATGGTGGGCCTGGGGGATGTCGAGTTGCGCGGCGCAACCCCCATTCCCTGGAGCCGTCTGCTGAGCTACGCCGGCGTGATCGCCAGCCGTAGTCGTTCACCGCAAGTCGTGGCAGGCATCGTTGCGCATTGCTTTGACCTGAGGCAGGTGCGGGTACGGGAGTTCGAACTGCGCTACATGCATGTGGCGACCGGCCAGCAGCTGCGTCTGGGGCGGCGCAATGGCGTCCTGGGTGACAGTTTCGTGGTGGGCGCGCGGGTGCGCACGCGCTACAGCAAATTCTCCATCGTCATCGGCAACCTGGATCAATCCCGGTTCCGCGAATTCCTGCCCAGCGGCGAGAACTTCGACAGACTGCGCAAGCTGATCGACTTCCTGTTGCGCGACCCCGCTGCCTACGACCTGGAACTGGGTCTGCGGCATGACCAGGTGCCGCCCTTCAATCTGGGGCGCGATACCGGCGCCCACCTGGGCTGGACCAGCTTCGTCCAGCACACGGCGGTGCGCCGGCCGTTCACTGTCCGAATCAAGGCCCGTCTATGACCTATCACGCAGCTTCGCCGTCTCATGATCCAAACCATTCGTCGTCGCCGCAGGCGCCGCAACCGCGACTGGCGCTGGTCGTCGCGAACCCCGGCGCGCTCGAGCACGGCAGTACGCCGCGCCATAGCTTCAGTGCCGCGGGTGGCACCATCGGCGACCAGGGCGCCGACTGGACACTGACGGACAAAGCGGGCCGAGTTGATGCCATTCACAGTGAAATCGTCTACGAGGATGCCGCCTTCTGCGTGGTGGACCGTAGTGGCATGACCCGCGTGAACGCCGCCAACGCCCCGCTGGGACTAATGGTCGGCGCCCGGCTGCGGGAAGGGGATGTCCTGCACATTGGCCCCTACCGCGTGACCGTGCACCTGGACAGCCCGCATCAGGAACAGCTTGAGGCCTCGCGCCATCTGGCGCAGTACGAGCTGGATGAATTGTTGGAAGGCACTTCGGGCGGCCATGATGGCTTGCCCGCCGGGTCCTATGCCCTTGACGCCGATCCCGAGCCCCTTGTGTCGGATCGCGCGTTCGTGGCGCTAAGCGCGCCGTTCGATATGCGTACCGACAACGACCCCCTGCGTGCGCTGGATGAGGCGGACCGTGCGGCCGCGCATGCCCCGGTACTGATGGAACCCTGGGACGTGCGGCGTGGTGGCGCCACAGCGCCCATCCAAGCCGATCTTGCCACGACCCGATTCGAAGCCTTTACGGGTTCGCCCTTGCCATTTTCCGGAGTATCTCCCATGCCGAAGTCAGCTGGAAAGCCGTCGACCCCCGCCTATCGCCTGAACAACAGGCAAGCCATGGTCGGTGACCCAAGCGAGGCGACCGACCTGCTGATGCAGGGCCTTGAGGTGCCCTTGGGCCCCTTGGACGGGCAGGCGGGACAGGCGCTGTTGCGCGAAGCCGGACAGGCGCTGAGCGCGGCGATCAAGGGCATCACCGAGGTCTACGCGGCGCAGGCTGGCGACGCGCAACCTCGCCGGTTGTTGGGCAGAAACCTGCAGCCCATTGAAGATAATCCTCTGCGGCTGGGTTTGGCTTACCCCGAAACGGTGCGGGCGATGTTCGCCAGCGACCGCAGCGTGGTGCATTTATCGCCCAAGGCCGCCATGGACGAAAGCCTGGCGCAACTGCGGGCGCACCATGGCGCGATGACGCAAGCCATCGAAGCCGGCCTGCAAGCGGTGTTGCGCAGCTTGTCGCCCGCTTTGCTGCTGCAACGCTTTGAACGCTACCGCCCCGAGCACGAGCCGCAGGCCAACGCCAACGCCAACGACAGGGCCTGGCAGATGTACACGCACTACTACGAAGAATTGGCCTCGACACGCCAGCGCGGCTTCGAAAAACTGTTCTGGGATGTCTTTGAACAGGCCTATGACCGCGTGTTGCGGGCGGAGGCCGAATGAAGCGGCTTCTTCCCCTGCTGGTGTTGACGTCGCTGCTGGCGGCTTGCGGCTCGGTGGGCGATGTGCTGACCAAGACCGGCCAGATCCTGATGGATCCTTCCATCCCTATCGGGCCGCCGGACGAGCACCCATCGCTGGTGGGTTTGAGTCTGTACGCCGCGCCGGACGTCAACCCCAACCCCGCCAGCATGCCCGACGATGACGAAGCCGCCACCAGCGCCGCCGCGCCGTCCAACCGTGAAGCCGGTCCTTACGAGGTCAAGCTCAAAGGCGATGATCGTCAGGATCTGATCGAGAGCCTGCGCGGGCTGTTGGAGGAACTTGAAGAAGGGCGCCCATCCCTGCATCCATTGCGGCGGGTGGACACGGGGCCGTCCACGATCTTGCGAGATCCGTCCGAGGCAGAGCCGGCGCCGCCCGCCGAGGAAGCCATCGTCACGCGGGACTTGACGCTGAAGCTGGGCGTGTCCAAGGATTACCTGCCCGGTCGCCAGTTCGGTTCGGACCGGCAAGTGATCGAACAAGGATACTCGGGGGTGCCCTTGCCGGTGCTTGGCGGGCGGGCGGCGCCGGCGGCGCAAGGCAGGCATGACGTTTCCGCCGAGGAACAATCGGGATCGGATCCGGGGTCGGGCCTGGGCCTGGGCCAATACAGCCGGGCTCACAACCTGCCGCCCGACGAGCCCGCGCCGCCGCCGCGCGGCGCCGCCACGCCCATCGCCTTCAAGGTACTGCAGCTTAAAGATGATTCGCTGCTGCTCAACGTTGATCCGGTGCAACTTGCCAAGGACCTGAAGAAGGCGCTGGGCAGCACCTATATCACCGAGGAGGACTACGTGCTTCAGCCTGGCCAGTTCAAATTCATCGACTTCGCCCGCATCGACCAGGCCACGCGCTATGTCGCGATCGTGGCTGATTTTCACGACCAGAACGGCGCGGTGTGGAAGCAGGCATTCAGGCTGGAGCCCAACGGCCGCCGTTACGCGCTGCTGATGACGCTGCACGGCAACCGCGTCGCCATCGTCGACGAAAGCTACCGCCCGCCGCAACCGAGACCCCAACCATGACTACACGCAATCCCGTCATCTGGAACGAGGGGCTGTTCGTCAAGCCTCAGCATTTCCAGCAGCAAGCCCGCGCCCTCGAACACCATGCCAATCAGCGCATTGGCGGCGTTAGCGAACATCTCTATGGGTTGAGCGAACTGGAGCTTAATCAGGAATACCTGAGCTTTGGCAAGATCGCCATTGTGCGCGCTCGCGGCGTGATGCCGGACGGCACGGTGTTCGACATTCCCAATGATCAGCCGCCGCCCGTGCCGCTGGCCGTCACCGACACCTCGTCCGTCAACCAGACCGTCTACCTGACGCTGCCGCTGCGTTCGGACGGGGTGCTGGAAGTGCAATGGCCGGACACCTACGCCAAGGCCCGCTACGTGACGCGCAGCGAAGAGGTGCGCGATACGCACAGCCAGGAAGGCGACTACGTGTCCATGGACCTGGCCGCGCCCAACCTGCAACTGACGCTTGAACGCGAAGACCGCAGCGCGTTTACGGGCGTGGCGCTGTGCCGGCTGATGGACCGCCGGCCCGATGGCAGCCTGCTGCTGGACGACGCCTTCTACCCCACCGGCATGTCGCTCAACGCCATCCCGCCGCTCAAGCGCTACCTGGGCGAGATCGCCGGCCTGATGCGCGAGCGTGCGAAGAACATCGCGGAACGCATTGGCTCGCCCGGCCAGGCAGGCGTGGCGGACGTGACCGACTTCAACTTGCTGTTGGTGCTTAACCGGCTACATCCGTGGTTCTCGCACCTGTCGCGGTTGCGACACGTACACCCCGAACTGCTTTACGTCGCCTTCAGCCAGGCTTGCGGCGAGTTGGTGACGTTTACTGACGAGGGGCGCTTGCCGCAGGAATTTCCGGCCTACCAGCACGATGACCCCAGGCAGTCATTCCGGATGCTGGAAGACACGCTGCGGCGAGCGCTCAGTACGGTGCTGCAACCGCGGGCGGTGTCGCTACCTATCGAACGTCAGCAATATGGCGTGCTGACCGCCGCCGTGCACGACCGCAGCCTGTACGCCGACGCGGACTTCGTTTTGGCCGTGCGCGCGCGCATGCCGCTGGACAGGCTGCGCCAGCAGTTCATGCAGCAAACCAAGGTGGCATCGATGGAAAAGCTGGGTGAACTCGTCAGCCTGCAGTTGCCCGGCATTCCCTTGCAACCGCTGCCGGTGGCGCCGCGCCATCTGCCGTTCCACGCGGGGTTCACCTATTTCCAGTTCGACCGCAGCCATCCTTCCTGGCAAATGCTGCGGGACACCGCGGGCTTCGGCCTGCACATCGCCGGTGACTACCCCGAGATGGAATTGCAACTGTGGGCCATCAGGAGCCAATGAGATGAATACTCCCGCCACCGCCGAGCGCGTTAAGGCCCAATTCCTCCGAACCGGCGCCACCGCCGAGGTGATCGACAAGGCGCGCATCGGCTTTGACTCCATCGGCCATATCGACCGGGACGAAGACCTGGGTTTTCAGCTGCGCGGGCATGGCTACAACCCGCTGGTGGATGGGGCACTGCCTTTGTTCGGATTGGTGATCCGGCTGCGCGGGCTGGCTGAGTACCGCGACATTCAACACCTGTATGCCACCGTGCGCGACCAGATATCGACGCTTGCCGAGGAGATCCGGCAGTACGGCTATGACGGCGCCACACAACTGGCCTACCGCTACGCACTGTGCACGTTTATCGACGAAGCTGTGATGGGAACGGCTTGGGGGGCGCATTCGCCATGGGCTGAGCGCTCGTTGCTGAGCATCAACCATAGCGAAACCTGGGGCGGCGAGAAGTTCTTCACCGTGCTGTCGCGCATGATGATGGACGCAGCCCGGTACCGCGACGTGCTTGAGTTCAAGTATTTGTGCCTGTGCCTGGGCTTCAAGGGCAAGTACGGGCTACAGCACAACCAGAACGAGGCCTTGCAGGTCATCATCGTGAAGCTGCACCGCATGTTGCGCGAGTTGCGCGGCGAAACGCCGGAAACCCTGACAGACGCCAGTACCAACGTCGCGTCGCGCCGCTATCGGGTGGGTCGCCAATGGCCATGGTGGACTCCGTGGGCCGGTGCCGCGCTGTTGCTGGCGGGCGTTTATGCGGCCTTTGCGTTGAGCCTGGGCAGTACAACGGAAATCGTCCTGCATTCGCTGGACGGCATCTTGAAGAACTGAATGAAACGCTGCCTGCGTTCGACCAAGGCACCTCCGGGTTTCGGCGCGTGGGCTATCGAACCGTGGTCGAGCCCGCTTTGGCGCGCGCGGCCCTGTTTTCCGATAGGCGCATTTTCCAGCAGCAGTCCGTGGCGTGCCGCACGGCCGGGGGACCCCACCTCGCATGGCGGCGTCGTGTTGGAGGCGTTTGAAAACACGAACCTGAACGGCAAGCCGGTCGCATTGAATGGCATGAAGACGGCCTGCGGCGCGAGTTTGATCGCGACGGGGCCCAAGGGCAATGTGCAGTGACCCATGACCTCTACACGAAGTGACCCGAATGAAGGCGCCTATATCAAGGCACCTATATGAGGGCCTCTGAAAGAAGGCATCCGAATGAAGGGCCGGATGCCCTTGGACCACGCATGACGCCCCCGCCTCGGCGAAGCGAGTACACTTGTCCGCCGTTTTGCTTTCAGCCCCAGAATTCTCCATGATCTCCACTGCATGCGGCGTCGACTTCGGCACGTCCAACTCCACCGTAGGCTGGAGCCGCCCCGACCAGCGCGCGCTTCTCGCCCTGGAAGACGGCAAGACCACTTTGCCGTCGGCCATTTTTTTCCACGATGAAGACGCGGAAGTCAGTTATGGCCGCGCCGCGATTTCCGACTATCTGGCGGGTTATGACGGGCGCTTGATGCGGTCGATGAAGAGCCTGCTGGGCAGCTCCTTGATCGACGGGTCTACGGAAGTCCAGGGGCGTTCGATTCCGTTTCGCGTGCTCTTGACCCGCTTCATCGCCGAATTGAAGCGGCGCGCCGAAACAGCCGCCGGTCGCGATTTCACGCGGGCGGTGTTGGGCCGGCCGGTGTTTTTCGTTGATGACAACACGGCCGCCGACCAGACCGCGCAGGACACGCTGGGCGAAATCGCGCGCGATGTAGGGTTCACCGACATCGAGTTTCAGTTTGAACCCTTGGCAGCCGCGTTTGACTATGAATCGCAGATTGACCGCGAGGAATTGGTGTTGGTTATCGACATCGGCGGCGGCACGTCGGACTTTTCCTTGATCCGCCTGGGGCCGGGCCGCGCCGCCAAGGCCGATCGGCGAGACGACATCCTGGCTTACGGCGGGGTGCACATCGGCGGGGTGGATTTCGACAAGCAATTGAGTCTGGCGCACGTCATGCCGCTGCTGGGCTTGGGCAGCCAGTTGCGCAGCGGCAAGGATGTGCCGTCAACCCAATACGGCAACCTGGCCTGCTGGCACACCATCAACCAGGCGTACACGCGCAAGGCCGCGGAGCATTTTGCGTATATTCGTGCCGAAGCCGGCGACCGCGACAAGATCGACCTGTTGCTGAACCTGGTGAAGCAGCGCGCCGGCCACTGGGTGGCGGTGCAGGTGGAAGAGGCCAAGATCGCGCTGTCGGAAAACCCGTCGGCGCGCATCGATCTGTCGCGGATCGCGCCGGAATTGGCGGTGGACGTGACGCGCCCGTCGTTCGATGCCTGCGTGGGCCGCTTGATCGAAAAGGTCGAGACCACGGTGGGCGCATTGTTGCGCGATGCGGGCGTGTCCACCGCGGATGTGGATACGGTGTTCTTTACGGGCGGCTCCAGCCGCGTGCCGCGCTTGCGCGAGACCGTATCGGCGCTGGTGCCGGGCGCGCGTAGCGTGGAAGGCGACCTGTTCGGCAGCATTGGCGCCGGCCTGGCGCTGGACGCCAAGCGCAAGTTCGATTGAGCCATCGGCAGGGCAAGCGGCCATGCGGCGTCCAGCGGCGATGGTAAGCTGCAAGGCTTGCCCGAGGCGGCCTGCCGCTTGCCTCTTTCAATAGACTAAGACGCCGTCATGACCCGCCCATCCGCTGAAAGCGATACGCATCTTGTTGAAACGCTGGTGACCCGCGAAGCGCCGTTTGAAGGCAGTTTCCTGAAGGTTCGCCGCGACATCGTCAGCCTGCCCAACGGCAACACCGCCACGCGCGAATACATCGTGCATCCAGGCGCCGTCGTGGTGATCCCCTTGCTGGACGATGGCAGGGTGCTGCTTGAACGCCAATTCCGTTATCCCATCGGGCGCGTCATGACGGAGTTTCCGGCCGGCAAGCTGGATCCGGGCGAAGATCCGCTGGTGTGCGGCAAGCGCGAATTGCTTGAAGAAACCGGCTATACCGCCGACCAATGGGCGCATGCCGGCGCCCTGCACCTGGCCATCGCCTATTCCACTGAAATCATCCACATCTTTTTCGCGCGCGGCTTGCGTGCCGGACCGCGGCAGTTGGATCAGGACGAGTTCCTGGACGTGATCAGCGCAGACCCCGCCGAGCTGCTGGCGGCATGCAGCAAGGGCGAGGTCACCGACGCCAAGACGCTGACCTGCGTGCTGTGGATGCAGAACGTGCTGTCAGGCGCCTGGAAGCTGGACTGGCAGGACAACGCCGCCTAGGGCGTCGTCCGGACCCGTCGTCATCATGGCCGTGTTTTCCATTCTGATCGAACCGGCGGGCCTGCGCATTGACGCGGAAGCCGGCAGTTCGGTGCTGCTTGCGGCGCAGGCGGCCGGCATCAAGCTGCCCAGTTCTTGCCGCAACGGTACCTGCCGTGCCTGTATGTGCTTGATGCTGGAAGGCTCCGTGACGTATTCCGTTGAATGGCCGGGGCTGTCGCGGGATGAAAAGGAAGAGGGCTGGATCTTGCCCTGCGTGGCGCAGGCCACGTCCGCGCTGACGATCCAGGCGCCGCTAGCCGCACCGATAGCACCCGCCGCGCCGGTTGTGCGCCCGCTGACCGGGGCACGCCGCTAAACGTTGCGCGGGGTTGGCCACCAGATGCACGGATGGATGCGCCACTCGGTTCGGCACTAGGTTCGCCACTGGATTCGCCACTGGATTCGCCACTAAGCGCGTCGCTGAGCACGGCCCGGGCCAAGCGCGGCCAGGGGCAAGAGCGCGGCCGCCATCCCTACCGCCATACCCACCGTCATACCCAGCACCAGGCCGGAAAATATCGGCGCGCCCGCGCCTTGGGCCATCGCCATCACCACGCCCAGCCTCGCGCCCAGAATCATGCCGACGACCATGAACCCGGCGCAGAGCACCCGCTCGGTCAACGGCGGCGCGCCGGGCCAGGGCGCCAGGGCGGCCAGCGCCATGGCGGCACTGGTGACGGGCATGAGCACGGCATGCCGCCACGCCATGTCCAGCAAGCCGCCCGGCGCGCCGCATTCGCTGGCCAGCAAGGCGGCGGGGGTGTGACGGGTGTCGATCAGCAGGCCGATCAGCATGGCCGCCACGCAGGCAAGCCATGGGCCGGCTATCGCCCGCAGTCGCCTAGCCGCAGGCGTGGCAGTTCGCGGAGGAGGCGTGATCGTACTGGTCATGATGACGCACCCAATCGCCCAAGTTGAAGTTCGGACCGTTTTCGTTGCGGCCCATCGGGGCGAAGTCCAGATAGTTATAGGCCCCCACCAACTTTTCCACGCCACGTTCAAAGGCGGAATACGTCAGGAAGATGTCGCCGCCCGGATCGCGGAAAAAGGCGCTGGCGCCGGGCCGGTCTTCAATGCTGCCGTCGGCTTGGGGCACCGATGCGTGCATGTCGCCATTGAAGTCGCAACCTTCGGAAGACAGCCAGGTAAAGCGCCAGCCCATGCGCCGCTTGAAGGCGTTCAGTTTGGCCAGCGGCGCGCGCGATACGGCCACCACGCTCACGTCATGATGGCGCAGATGCACCAGCGCGGCGTCCAGGTGGTCGGCCAGGAATGAGCACCCCACGCAACCTTCGTCCCAGTCGGGCGCATACATGAAGTGATAGATGATCAACTGGCTATTGCCGCCGAACAGGTCGGCCAGGCCCAGCGGCCCCTGTTCACCTTGAAACTGGTAGCGCTTTTCGACCCGCATCCAGGGCAGGGCGAGGCGGTCGCGCATCAGCGCGTCCTGGCTGTGGGTCAAGGCTTTTTCGCGGGCCAGCAGGGCTTCGCGGGCGGCTTCCCATTCGGGGCGGGATACAACGGCGTGATCAGTATGCATGGTGCGTCTCCAAGGGACGGGCCCTGAGTCCCGCCAAGGGGCGGGCCTTGCGACCCGTCTGTGGGGCAAGCGGCCAGTCAGGCCGAGCTTGCCAGGTGGCCTGCCAGCCGATCCATGGCGCCCGCCCAACCGGTTTCGTGGCCGTCGCGGGTGGCTTGATCGACAAACGGGGTTTGCAGGAAGGCCAGCTCGGTGCCGCCCTGCACGGGGGTGAATTCAAGCGTGATCAACGACGTTTCATCCGGCGTATCGCGCCATGCCCAGGTGAACACCAGGCGGCGCAGCGGTTCGACCTCCCGGTACTCGCCGCTGGCGTAATGCGCCTGGCCGTCCTCGGTCACAAAACCCACCTGATAGGCGCCGCCCACGCGTACATCGGTGTCAGCCTGCAGCACGCGCTGGGTGCCGGCGGGGCCAAACCATTTCATCAGCGCTTGCGGGTCGGTCCACGCACGCCAGAGCCGGTCGGCGGTGGCGGTGAAGCGTCGGGTGAGCCGGAGCTCGATGGGGGTTTTGCCGTGGGCGGCGTTGGGGCTTGGGTTGTGGCCGGGGGCGGTGGACATGGGTGGATCTCCTCGTCGTGATACAGGTAGCGGGCCAGTGAATCCAGTTGGCCGGTCCAGAACTTTTCGTAACGCGCCAGCCAGTCGGATGCCGCCTGCATGGGTTGGGGCGACAAGGTGCAACTGACCACGCGGCCGTCCTTGGCGCGTGCGATCAGGCCCGCGTCTTCCAACACGCGCAGGTGCTTCAGAAAGGCCGGCAGGGACATCGCGTGGGGGCGAGCCAATTCGCTTACCGTCGCGGTGCCCTGTTCCAGGTCCGCCAGCACGCGGCGGCGAGTGCCGTCGGCCAGGGCAGAGAAGACGCTATCCAGCGTGTCGTCATTTAAGTTAACCATAAGGTTAAGTATCGGCCCGCGACAAAGCGGGCGTCAAGACGGTGACGTCAGGAATTTCCCTAGGTCTATTTGCCGCGCGGCTTGATGATGTCGCAGGCGGCTGCGCGTTCGCTCGTCTGGGCGCCGAAGCCCAGCAGCGCCTGCGCCCCGCAGACCGAGCCGAACATGCGCTTGCTGTCGTGCCCCACGCCGCCTACTTCGAAGCTGCTGTGATGCAGCGGCACGGGCTTGGCGCCGCGGGCGGCCAGCACATGTTCGTATTGCACGTAGCCGGTGCCACGGGCCAGGCGGGTGGCGCCCTGCGCCTCGGCGCCGCAGGTCTTGTCCAGCAGGCGGTGTTCGGGGTTATTGTCCGCGCCGCCCAACAGGTAGGTGACCTCGCGCGCCGCATAGCGCACGAACAGCCGGCTGTCGTCGGCATCGCCCGCATAGGCGGGCAGCTTGTCGGTGCCGTACTTGTATTGGTTGTAGGTGGGGCAGATGCCGCGTTCGTAGCGGGCGTAGCCCTTGCCGTCGGCACGCGGCCGCTCGTTGGTCAGGTACAGGTAGGACGATGGGTTGGCGACCACGTAGCGCAGCGACAGGCCGTCGCGCCGCAGCGTGCCGTCGATATTGTTCAGGATGGCGTAGCGGTGCACCAATTGGGCGCCTGCCGAATGGCCGGCCAGCACGATGCCGGCCAGTGTGGGCAGGCGCTTGCGGTCGTCCAGACTGCCCAGCAGATCATCCAGCACCTGAAAGGACGTAACCGGGGCGGGCCGCCCGCTGGCTTTGACGCTTTCGCCCCCGTCTTCCCAGCCGGCTTTGCGCCATGCCACCATGCCGCCAAACCCGGAGTCGATCGAGCCAGAGAAGCGCGGCGCCAAAATCAGTGTGTTGCGCGCCCGGTCCGGGTTGTGCACGAGTAATTGCGCGACGGTTTCGTAGTAGCGGTCGGCATCCCGCTTCACCCCGTGCACGACGATCACGACCTGCTTGATGTCGCGCAGCTCGTCTTTCGCCAGGTTGCGATTGGCGTAGACCGGGATCTTGTAGCGACGGCCCGGCTTGCCCAGTTCCACCGTTTGCCAACGCAAGGGCGCGGCTCGTTGCGGGGTGGGCACGGGCTCGTCGTAGTCGTAGGGCGGGGGCAGGGGGGTCTGGGCATGCGCGGCCCAGGGGGCCAGCATGGCGGCCAGCACCAAGGCGGCGCGAAGACGCCGCGCAGGGGCCGGGCGCGTGGCCTCTGCCGCAGTGTGGGACAAGAAAGAAGCGGGCGCGCGGTGCATGGCGCGTCGGGCGTTCAGCAGCTCTCTTGGCCCAGCAGTTGCTTCAAGGCGGGCAGGTCCAGGATGCGGACTTCGCGCTGATTGATCTTGATCAGGCCCTCGCGCGCAAAACGAGAGAACAATCGGCTGACGGTTTCAAGGGTGAGGCCCAGGAAGTTGCCGATTTCTTCGCGGCTCATGCGCAGCACGAACTCGGTGGACGAATAGCCCAGCGAGGCATAGCGCTGCGACAGGTTCAGCAGGAAAGCCGCCAGGCGCTGTTCAGAGCGCATCGAACCCAGCGACGCCAGCATTTGATGCGAGCGCGTGATTTCGCGGCTCATCAGGCGGCGGAACTGTTGTTGCAACGACGGCAGGTGCGAGGCGACGCGGTCCACTTCGTTCAGGCGGATGACGCACACCTCGGAGTCTTCCAGCGCCACGGCGGCCGACACGTGTTTGCCTTCCAGCATGCCGTCCATGCCGACGATTTCGCCGGGCAGGTGAAAACCGGTGATCTGGATCTGACCAGTGGCATCTTCCAACTGCGTCTTGATGCTGCCAAAGCGCACGCCATAGACGGCGTCAAGCGGATGGTCCAGCGAATACAGCATCTTGCCTTTTTCCAGGCGCACGCGCTCTTGCACCAGTTCGTCCAGCTTTTCCACTTCGGCGGCAGCCATGCCCACGGGCACGCACACGTGGCCCAACATACACGTGGAACAGTGGGCGGCATCCGGGGCGACAGGAACCCGTTTTTGCATACGATGACCTTTATAGTGCCCGGCGCGCCGGGAAGGCGCGCACGGGTGTACAAGCGTGAAGACAAAATCCATTGTAGTCGGTTGTTACTACGGGTGTCTTACGTGCCGGGGGGCGCCGGACGCGCTTGCCGGTAGGCGATCCAGTCGTCTTCCGAAATGTCCACGGCCGACGCCCGATGCGCTGGATCAATCGGATAGTACTGGCAACGGAGCTCGCGGGCATCCTCGCGGGTACCCTCAAGGGGCGTTTCCAGCCGCGCGGTGATTTCGCGGCGCACGAAGCAGCACGGCTGTCCGGGGACGTATTCCTCGATGTCGTCCATCAGGGCGATCAGGGCCGGGTCCACGCGATAGACGTCGCCGCGCACCCGCCGCCCGTCGGCCACGGGAATCAGCCCCGGCCACTGGCCGAAATCCACCAGCATGCCCGGCACCGTGGCCCGGCCCAGCCATTGGGCCGCGGGCAGCCCGCGCCGGGCGGCGGCTTGCGCCAGATCATTGATTTCGCCTGCGCGTAGGGTGCCGTATACAAAAACGTATATGCTCATAAATCGGTTCTTCAAGCCGTAAAAGCCCAGCACGTCGAAGCAAACCATGGGGCGGCAGGTGTTGAAATTTTCTCATCCGGCCGCATATTCAGGATATCGAGCCAGCCGGCACGTATCGGTCAGGCTCTTCAACAAGCCAAACGACCATTATGCGATTCGACAAACTAACCACCAAGTTCCAGCAAGCCCTGGCCGACGCTCAAAGTCTGGCCGCCCGTAACGATCATCCCTATATCGAGCCCGTGCACGTGCTGTCGGCATTGCTGTCCGATCCGGACAGCGGCGCAGGCAGCCTGCTGGCGCGCGCCGGCGTGGCGGTGAACCGCCTGCAGCCCGCGCTGGAAGCCGCCATGAAGTCCTTGCCGCAAGTGCAGGGCGACGACAACGTGCAGGTGGGCCGCGACTTGAACGCGGTGCTGACCCGCACCGACAAGGAAGCCGCGCGCCGGGGTGACACCTACATCGCCAGTGAACTGTTCCTGCTGGCGCTGGCCGACGACAAAGGCGAGGCCGGCCGCATCCTGCGTGAAGCGGGCCTGCAGAAAAAGGCCTTGGAAGCCGCCATCGACGCCGTGCGCGGCGGCGAAAACGTGTCGGGCGCCGAAGGCGAGTCCAACCGCGAGGCCTTGTCCAAGTACACCCTGGACCTGACCGAGCGCGCTCGCCAGGGCAAGCTGGACCCGGTGATCGGCCGTGACGACGAAATCCGCCGCACCATCCAGATCCTGCAACGCCGCACCAAAAACAATCCGGTCCTGATCGGTGAGCCGGGCGTGGGCAAGACCGCCATCGTCGAAGGCCTGGCGCAGCGCATCGTCAACGACGAAGTGCCCGAGACCCTGCGCGGCAAGCGCGTGCTGTCCCTGGACCTGGCCGCGCTCTTGGCCGGCGCGAAGTTCCGTGGCGAATTCGAAGAACGCCTGAAGGCCGTGCTGAAAGAACTCGGCCAGGACGACGGCAGCAACATCGTCTTCATCGACGAGCTGCACACCATGGTCGGCGCGGGCAAGGCCGAAGGCGCGATGGACGCGGGCAACATGCTCAAGCCGGCGCTTGCGCGCGGCGAACTGCACTGCATCGGCGCGACCACGCTGGACGAATACCGCAAGTACATCGAAAAAGACGCAGCTCTTGAACGCCGCTTCCAGAAGGTGCTGGTCGACGAACCCGATGTGGAATCCACCATCGCCATCCTGCGCGGCTTGCAGGAACGCTATGAAATCCACCACGGCGTTGAAATCACCGACCCGGCCATCGTGGCGGCGGCAGAGCTGTCGCACCGCTACATCACCGACCGCTTCCTGCCCGACAAGGCCATCGACCTGATCGACGAAGCCGGTGCGCGCATCCGCATGGAAATCGATTCCAAGCCGGAAGTGATGGACAAGCTGGACCGTCGCATCATCCAGTTGAAGATCGAGCGCGAGGCCGTCAAGAAGGAAACCGACGACGCCTCCAAGCGTCGCCTGGGCGTCATCGAAGACGAGCTGGAAAAGCTGCAACGCGAATACAACGACTTCGAGGAAATCTGGAAGGCCGAGAAAGCCGCCGTGCAAGGCACCCAGGCCATCAAGGAAGAGATTGACAGCGTGCGTGCCGAAATGGCCGAACTGCAACGCAAGGGCCAGTTCGACAAGCTGGCCGAACTGCAATACGGCAAGCTGCCTGACCTGGAATCGCGCCTGAAGGCCGCCGAAGTGGGCGCCGAGCAGGCCGCTGAAAATGCCGAGGGCGACGGTAGCCGTCCGCGTCTGCTGCGCACCCGCGTGGGCGCGGAAGAGATCGCCGAAGTGGTGTCGCGCGCCACCGGTATTCCGGTGTCCAAGATGATGCAGGGCGAACGCGAGAAGCTGCTGCAGATGGAGGACTTCCTGCACAAGCGCGTGGTGGGTCAGGACGAGGCCGTGCGCCTGGTGTCCGACGCCATCCGGCGTTCACGCGCCGGTCTGGCGGACCCGTCGCGGCCCTATGGCTCGTTCCTGTTCCTGGGCCCCACCGGCGTGGGCAAGACCGAGCTGACGCGCGCGCTGGCTGAATTCATGTTCGACTCCGAAGACCACATGATCCGCATCGACATGAGCGAATTCATGGAGAAGCATTCGGTGGCGCGGCTGATCGGCGCGCCCCCGGGATACGTGGGCTACGAAGAGGGCGGCTACCTGACCGAAGCCGTGCGCCGCAAGCCGTACAGCGTGGTGTTGCTGGATGAAGTTGAAAAGGCGCACCCGGACGTGTTCAACGTGCTGCTGCAAGTGCTGGACGACGGCCGCCTGACCGATGGCCAGGGCCGCACGGTGGACTTCCGCAATACGGTGATCGTGATGACGTCCAACCTGGGCTCGCATCACATCCAGAGCCTGGCGGGCCAGCCGTATGACGTGGTCAAGGAAGTGGTGTGGGGCGAACTCAAGGAAACCCTGCGCCCCGAATTCCTGAACCGCATCGACGAAGTGGTGGTGTTCCACGGGCTGGAAGCGCAGCACATCGAGTCCATCGCCCGCATCCAGTTGCGCCGGCTGGCCGCGCGGCTGGAAAAGCAGGAAATGCGGCTGGAGGTCACCGAACCGGCGCTGGCCGAACTGGCCCGCTCCGGCTTCGATCCGGTGTTTGGCGCACGCCCCTTGAAGCGTGCGATCCAGCAGCAGATCGAAAACCCGGTGGCGCGCCTGATTCTGGAAGGCAAGTTCGGGCCTCGCGATGTGGTGCCGGTGGATTGGCAAAACGGCGAATTCATCTTCACCCGAACCTTGCAGTAAGCAGAACCCGCGGTAAGCAAAAAGCCTGGCATTTTTCAATGCCAGGCTTTTTTTGTGCCGCGTTCTGGGCGGCGGGTTTACCGACGGGGTTTACGTCACTGCGCGACGGTCACGAACACCGGATTCGAATAGAACCACAGGTCGTTGTAGTTGCGCGCATTGATGGCGTTGAAGCGCGCAACGTTATCGGCCAGGTCCACCTTGGCGTCAGGCAGCGGTTCGCCGGCCGCGGTTTCCCCGGCCACGTCCACGCCCAGATTGGTGCCGCGCAGGCGCAGGTACTGGCTCTTGTCCGCCGTCACCGTGGTCTTGATGACGTTGTAGCCGTCGGCGTCCACCGTCCAGTCGGCGCGCGTAAAGCGGGCCAGCACGCGCGTGGACGGGTTGGTGTCGACGTCGTAATCGGGCGTGCCGGCGGCGGCGCGCGGGCCGACGTCGCCCACGATCAAGTCCACGTGGTTGACGGTGGGCTTGACGTAGGTGGGGTTGCCGCTTTCGATGGGGTATTCGTAGTTGTTGCTGTCCGGGCTGCGAAAGCGGATGGTGACTTCCACCTTTTCGCCCTTCGCTGCTTGCAACTCGCCGCCCATGTGCACGGTGCCGGCCGCGCCTTGCGCCTGGAAGTCCAAGGCATCGATCAGGTCGCCGAACACGCCGAACACGCGACCGCTTTTCAGGCCGGCCATCACCGCCGCCATGTTGTCGCCGTCTTTCCATACGTGCGTCTTGGCGTATTCGCCGGGCGCGTAGCCCGAGCTATACAGACCCGAGGCCGTGCGGAAATGGAAGTCGGAATCCGCTACCGTCCAGATGCGCCGACCTTCGCCGAGCAGCGCGTCCCAGGTTCCGCCCAGATTTGCCACCAGATAGTCCACGCCGCCATAAGTGCGGTTGGGCAGGAAACCGGCGGTGTAGGCCTCGGCGTAGCCGCCGCGATCCGGTTCCATCTGATTGCCGACCATGCCTTCGATGGCGAAGAAGACGTTGGGCGCCAGGTCATTCATTTCACGCAACTGCCCCACGGTGTACTTGCCCGCATAGCGCGACGGGTGGTTCAGCAGCATGTAGCTGTCGGGATGCTTGTCGCGCAGCCACTTCAAGGCCGCCAGCGAATCCGCATGCGTGGTGTAGGCGCGGGTTTCGCCAGACAGGCGCGACACCAGCAGGGGGTCGAACAGCGCGGGGGCGCGGTTGGTGAACAGGTATTCGAATTCGGCGACGGCCTCCAATGACTTGGCTGACAGCGGGTCATCCGTGCCGATGCCGATGTTGACGTGGTCATGCGTCGGCATGTCCCATTCGAACGACGAGAAAATGATCTTGCCGGCGTAGCGGCCGGCGGCCTGCGCGGTCTTGATGAAGGGCACTTCATACAGGGCCATGCCGGTGGAAAACGCAATGGGGCCGCCGGCCAGCGTCGTGCCGGTATGGTCGCGCGCAGAGAGGCGCAAATGGTTCGACAGCGCGGCCCAATCCAGCTTGTAGCGGTCGAAAGCCTGATCCAGCGCGCTTTCCAGGCTGACTTGCGCGTCGTCCGATTGGTAGGTATGCACGTGCAGGTCACCCGCGCTCCAGGCTCCGGTTTCGACCGGCGTGGGGGCAGGCTCCGTGACGATCGGGGGCGAGGGCTGGGCGACGGCGTCATCATCGTCATCGCTACCGCATGCGCTCAACAGGGTGACGCAAGCCAGCGACAGGGGCATGATGGCCCGGCGCAAGCGGGATACTTCGAACTGCATGGACACACTCCAACGTCGGGCGGCCTACGAAGGCAGGCCGCAAAACGCCGAACTATGCCGGTGGCGGGTGACGCAGCCATGACAGCGCCGCGTCAGCCGGGCCGCTACGGTTTGGGCGTTCGCGCCTCGCTCAGGGCCTGCTGGACGATGGCCCGGGCGGTCCAGCGCACCACGTCCGTCACGGCAGGCAGGTCCAGGTTCCAGATGTCCTTCAAGACGAGGAACACTTCGGTGCCGTAAACCAAGGACAGGGCTTGCGCCACGCGGTCCTGCTGCGCCGCCGACAGCTCTGAGGCCAACGGCGCGATGGCGCGCCGCAGGATGTCGACCCGATGGCCGCGCACCAGCCTGGGTTCGGCGCCGGCCTTGCCAGCGCTGGCCTCGGCATGTTGCTGTAGCGACACCATGATGGCGGCGCGCAACGGGGCCTCGTGCGAGGCCAGCCTGGGGTAGGCGAACCGCAGCAACTCATCGACGCGGGTGGCGGCGTCGGGCGCATCGGAGTTCCAAGCCAGGATGGGGCCCAGACTTTCGTCGACCACCGCCGCGATCAATGCGCTTTGGCTGGGGAAGTAGCGATACGCGGTTGCCCGCGAAACGCCGGCATGTTCCGCCAGTTCCGCGACAGACGGCGTGATGCCCTGCGCCATCAACTGCTGGGCGGCATCCAGCAAGATTTTTCGCATGCGCGCGCGCGGGCCGTGCGGTGGCTCGCCGCTGGCCGCGGCCTGCCGGCTGGCAGGCGCGATCAGGCGGGCCTCGGCGTCCGGCGGCGACGGACGCCGAGCGGGGCGGGAAGTTTGACGTGAGACTTGTGTCTCAGTATGATTCTTTCGTCTCATTTCTAGATTCTACAGGCCTGGTTGAGGCCTCACATATCGAGGCGCGCACCGAGTGTAGCCGCCCGCGGAGGAGCCATGATGCATGCAAATCAGCAGGTCTTTGTTGCGGCGACGTTCGACACCAAGGGGCAGGAAGCCGAGTACGTCGTGAACCTGCTCAAGCGCGAAGGGCTGGAGGTGGTGTCGGTGGATGTGTCCACCTCAGGCGCTGCCAGCACGGCGCAGGTGCAGGCGCAGGAAGTGGCCCGCAGCCATCCCGGAGGCGTGGACGCCGTGTTCACCGGCGACCGGGGCACGGCCATCGCGGCCATGGCGCTGGCCTTCGAACGCTACGTGGCCGGCCATGCCGGCATCGGCGCCATGCTGGGCCTGGGCGGCTCGGGCGGCACCGCGCTGATCACCCCCGCCATGCGCGCGCTGCCCATCGGCACGCCCAAGGTGATGGTGTCTACGATGGCGTCGGGCAACGTCGCGCCCTATGTCGGCCCGTCCGATATCGCCATGATGTATTCCGTGACCGACGTGGCGGGCCTGAACCGCATTTCGCGCCGCGTCCTGGCCAACGCGGCGGGCGCTATCGCAGGGGCGCATCGCATGGCTGCCGCCAACGCCGCCGGCGACGACGACAGCCGCCCCGCCGTCGGCATCACCATGTTCGGCGTCACGACCGCCTGCGTGCAACAGGTGACCCCCCTGCTGGATTCCCGGTATGACTGCCTGGTGTTCCACGCCACCGGCACGGGCGGGCAGTCGATGGAAAAGCTGTTGGACAGCGGCTTGCTTGCCGGCGTGCTGGACCTGACGACCACCGAAGTCTGCGACTTTCTTTTCGGCGGCGTGCTGGCCTGCACCGAAGATCGCTTTGGCGCCGTGGCCCGCACGGGCGCGCCGTATGTCGGCTCGTGCGGGGCGCTGGACATGGTGAATTTCGGCGGCATGGACAGCGTGCCCGAACGCTACCAGGGCCGCATGTTCTATCCCCACAACCCGCAGGTGACGTTGATGCGCACCACGGTTGAGGAAAACACGCAGCAGGGCGAGTGGATCGCCGCGAAGCTGAATCAATGCAATGGACCCGTGCGTTTCCTGATCCCGGAAGGCGGCGTGTCGGCGCTGGATGCGCCGGGCCAGGCGTTCTGGGACCCCGAGGCGGATGCCGCGCTGTTCGCCGCATTGGAACGCCACGTTGTGCAGACGCCGGACCGCCGCCTGCTGCGGGTGCCCTGCCATATCAACGATCCGCTGTTCGCCAAGACGGCGGTCGAACAATTTCTTGAAATCGCCACTAGCCATTAAGGACCGCCGTCATGCCGCGTTTTGACCGTAACGAACTGCTGGACAAGTTTCACGCCATGGTGCGCGCGCGCACGCCCATCGTGGGCGGCGGCGCGGGCACGGGGCTATCGGCCAAATGCGAGGAAGCGGGCGGCATTGACCTGATCGTCATCTATAACTCGGGCCGCTACCGCATGGCGGGCCGGGGTTCGCTGGCCGGGCTGCTGGCGTATGGCAACGCCAACGAGATCGTGGTCGACATGGGCCGCGAAGTGCTGCCCGTGGTGAAGCAGACGCCCGTGCTGGCGGGCGTGAACGGCACCGATCCTTTCTGCGACTTCGACGTGTTCCTGGACGATCTGAAACGCCAGGGCTTTTCGGGCGTGCAGAACTTTCCCACCGTGGGGCTTATCGACGGCACCTTCCGCGCCAATCTCGAAGAAACCGGCATGGGCTACGCGCTGGAAGTCGACATGATCCGCCTGGCCCACCAGAAGGGCATGCTGACCACGCCCTATGTGTTCAACGAGGACGACGCGGTGGCCATGGCGCAGGCGGGCGCGGACATCATCGTGGCGCATATGGGCCTGACCACGGGCGGTTCGATCGGCGCGGAAACCGCGCAAACACTGGACGGCTGCGTGGCTGCCATCGACCGCATCGCCGCCGCCGCGCTGGCCGTGCGGCCCGACATCATCGTGCTGTGCCATGGCGGCCCCATCGCGACACCCGACGATGCCGCCCACGTGTTGCGCGCCTGCAAGCATTGCCACGGCTTCTACGGCGCCAGTTCCATGGAACGCCTGCCCACCGAACAGGCGCTGACCGCCGCCACGCGCGAATTCAAGAACCTGAGCTTTTGATCCGGGCCTGGCTTCAGCCTTGCTTGGGGCCGCGGCTGGCAGACACCCGTTTGCAGCCCGCGGGCAGCACCGCATCGCGTAAGTATTCGTGGATGGCGCGGATCAGCGCCTGGCTTGCCGGGCTTAGCGGATATTCCTTGTGCCGGATGATGCACACGGTGCGCACCACGGTCGGGCGCGCCAGCAGCGCATAGGCCAAGCCCGGTTCCAGCACCCTTTCGGCGGCCAGCGCGGGCAGTAGCGCCACCCCCAGCCCGGCCTTGACCAACGCGGCCTGCGAGGTGGTGCTGGACGCTTCATAGAAGGGGGCGCCCGCCTCAATCGGCAAGTCGGCGCGGGCGCGCAGCAGCGCCATGATGCCGGTTTCGTCCACCACCCCCACCAGCTTGCGCGCCGCCAGGTCCGACCAGCGCATGGTGCCGTCGCGGCCTGAACGCATGCTGTCGTCATCGGCGCGGTAGAGCACGCCGAAGCGGTCTTCCAGCAAGGGGTCAAAGCGTAGTCCCGGCGCATCGGCCCAGCGGCTGGTCAGGCCGAAGTCCACCTCGCGGGCGGCCACCTTGCGTTGAATTCGGCCGGAATTATCGTCGCTGAGGTAAAGGCGCACGGCGGGATATTGCGCCGCGAAAGCCTTCGCCGCCGGGGCAATGATCTGCGTGATGGCCGATGGCGCCGCCGCCACGCCCACGCGCCCGCGCTCCAGTGCGCCAAAACGCACCACGTCTTCGATCACGCCATCAAAATCGGCAAGCAGCCGCATCACCCGGGGCAGAAATTCCTCGCCCGCCGCGGTCAGCAGTACGCGCCGGCTGGTACGCGCAAAGAGCTGGGTGTTGAGCGCGTCTTCCAGTTGCCGCACCAGACTGGTCACGGAAGACTGGGTCTGGAAAAGACGCTTGGCCGCGTGCGTGAAACTGGACTCCTGCGCTACGGCGACGAACGCGGTCAGGTGCTTCAGGGTGACGTGCTTGGGCAGACGATTCATTTCAAACGACGATAGATGGATCAATAAAAACAATTTTTCCAGATTGATCGGGCCGACGATACTAGGGCCTTCATCCAGGCAGGACGATCATGCGGCAGGAACAATTGGATCTGATCATTGAAGGCGGCTGGGTCATTGACGGACTGGGCGGCGCCAGGCGGCGCGCGGACGTGGGCGTGGTGGGCGAACGCATCGCGGCCATCGGCGACCTGTCGGGCGCCTCCGCCGCGCGCCGGGTGGCAGCGCACGGCAAGATCGTGGCGCCGGGCTTCATTGATACGCACGGCCACGATGACCTGATGTTCGTGGAAAAGCCCGGCCTGGAATGGAAGACCAGCCAGGGCATCACGTCGGTGGTGGTCGGTAATTGCGGCGTCAGCGGCGCGCCCGCGCCCTTGCCGGGCAATACGGCGGCGGCGCTTGCGCTGCTGGGCGAAACGCCCTTGTTTGCCGACATGCATGCCTACTTCGACACCCTGCGCGCGCAGCAGCCCATGATCAACGTGGCGGCGCTGGTCGGGCACGCCAACCTGCGCCTGGCCGCCATGCGCGACCCCGCCGCCGCGCCCACGCCCGCCGAGCAGGACGCCATGCAGCGCATGTTGGCCGATGCATTGGCGGCCGGCGCGGTGGGCTTCAGCACGGGGCTGGCCTACCAGCCGGGCGGCGTGGCCGAGCAAGCGGAACTGGACGGCCTGGCGCGCGTGGCAGCGGCCCAAGGCGCGCTGCACACCAGCCACATCCGCAACGAGGGCGACGAGGTGGAAGCCGCGGTGGACGAAGTGCTGTCCGTGGGCCGCAACACGGGGTGCGCCACGGTGCTGTCGCACCACAAATGCATGATGCCGCGCAACTGGGGCAAAAGCCGCGCCACGCTGGCCAACATCGATCGGGCTCGCGCCGAGGGTATCGACGTGGCGCTGGACATCTACCCGTATCCTGGCAGCTCCACCATCCTGATCCCCGAGCGCGCCGACAGCATCGACGACATCCGCATCACATGGTCGGTTCCGCACCCGGAATGCAGCGGCGAAACGCTGGCCGATATCGCGGCGCGCTGGGGCTGCGACAAGACCGACGCCGCGCAACGCCTTTGCCCTGCCGGCGCCATCTATTTCGCGATGGACGACGCCGAGGTACAGCGCATCTTCAAACACGAATGCTGCATGGTCGGTTCTGATGGCCTGCCCAATGACGCGCATCCGCATCCCCGCCTGTGGGGCAGCTTCACGCGCGTGCTGGGCCGCTATGTGCGCGAAGCCCAACTGCTGACGCTGGAAGCGGCCGTGGCCAAGATGACGGCCTTGCCCGCGCGCGTGTTCGGCCTGGCCGGACGCGGCCAGCTCAGCGTAGGCGCCTGGGCCGACATCGTGGTGTTCGATGCGGACACCGTGGCCGACCGCGCCACCTGGGACGCGCCCACGCTGCCATCCGTTGGCGTGGAACACGTGCTGGTCAATGGCCAGCCGGTGTTTCCCGCCACGCCGGGCATGACACGGCCCGGCAAGATATTGCGGCGCGAAGCTGCTTACAACAACACCCCCAAGGAGATACACCCATCATGATGCGCGAAACCCTCATCACTGTCGCGTTGGCTACCGTGCTACCCGCCGCCCACGCCGCGTTTCCCGACCATCCCATCACCTTGATCGTGCCGTTCTCGGCCGGCGGCCCCACCGACATCGTCGGACGCGTGGCGGCGGCGAAAGCGGGCGAGATCCTGGGCCAGCAGATCGTGGTGGAAAACCGCACGGGCGCATCCGGCACCATCGGCATGATGGCTACCGCGCGCGCCAAGCCGGACGGCTACACCGTGGGGCTGGCCACCGTCAGCACTCATGGCACCGCGCCGCACCTGTTCCCCAAGCTGGGGTATGACCCGGTCAAGGACTTCACCCCCATCAGCAACCTGGTCACCAGCCCCAACATCCTGAGCGTCAATCCGAGCTATCCGGCCAAAACCCTGGCCGAATTCGTCGAGCACGTGCGCGCCAATCCAAACAAGGACGGCTACGCCAACGCTGGCGCGGGCGGTGTGAATGATCTGGGCATGATCTGGTTCCTGCAACTGATCGGCGGCAAGATGAACAGCATTTCTTACCGGGGTTCGGCGCCCGCGCTGACCGACGCGGTGGGCGGTGTGGTGCCGGTGATCTTCGACAACTTCCCATCGTCGCTGCCCTACATCAAGAGCAAGCATCTGCACGCGCTGGCCATCACCGGCGCAAAGCGCAACCCGCGCCTGCCCGATGTGCCGACGTTTGCCGAGCAAGGCTACAAGGATTACGACGTGACCGCCTGGTATGGCGTGGTGGGTCCGGCGGGCATGCCGGCCGACGTGCGCGACAAGTTGGCGCAAGCCTTCGCACAAGCCATGCGGGACCCGGCCACCGCCGCCAAGATGGAAGAGACGGGCGCATTTCCGCTGGGCAATACCCCGGCTGAATTCGGTGAGCAGATCCGCACCGAGCGCGACCGTTGGAAGACGGTGATTGACCAGGCGCAGATCAAGCTGCAATAAGCCAGGCAGGCCTGGAACGCTTGGATAAGCAGGCCTAGTACACGTCGCGCCGGTAACGGCCGGCGTGTAGCAGCGCCTGCAGGGACTCGTCTCCCAGGATGTCTTCCAGTGCGGCCTCCACGCCGGCCGCCATGCCTTGCAGGCTGCCGCAGACATAGATCGCGGCGCCTGCCGCTACCCATTGCCGCAAGGCGTCGGCCTGCTCGCGCAGCACGTGCTGCACGTAGCGCCGTTGGGGCTGGTCGCGCGAATAGACCGTGTCCACCCGTTCCAGCGTGCCGTCTGCGCGCCAGGCGGTGATGTCGTCGTGGCAGAAGGCGTCATGCGCGGCGTTGCGCTCTCCGAATATCAACCAGTTGCGCCGATGGCCCGCCGCGCGCCGCGCCTTGATCAGCGCGCGCAGCCCGGCCAGGCCAGTGCCATTGCCCACCAGGATCATCGGGCGCGCATCGGCGGGCGCATGGAAGTTGCGATTGCTTCGCACGCGCAGGTCGATCTGCTCGCCGACCTCCGCCACATGGGTCAACCAGCCGCTACCCACGCCCAGGCCGCCGTCCGCGCTGCGCATCTGGCGCACCAGCAGGTGGATGGCGCCGTCTTGCGGCAGCGACGCGATGGAATATTCGCGGTGCGTTTGCAGCGGCCCGCTGCGCTTCAGGCGTGGACCAATTTCAGCGATATCGCCGGCCTGCCAGTGCGCGGGTTGGCCTGGCGGCGGCGTCAGCGTCAGCAGGTAGCACGGGTTGCCCTGGCTGCCGGGGTTCAGCAGCGTGCGGGTCGCCAGCCGCCAGGGCTCGTAGACCGGGGCTTGCCAATCGGGCAGGTCGCTTCGGCCCGTCAGCAGACCCAGATGATGCTGCCAGTGGCGCAGCGCGGCAGGGTCGTCGTTGTCCACCTCCACCAGGTCGAACAGCGGCGTGGCGCCTTGCGCATGCAGCCAGTCATTGAGCTGATGGCCAAAGCCGCAGAAGTGCGCGTATTCACTGTCACCGAGCGCCAGCACGGCGGTTTGCGCGCCGGCCAGCGCGCGCGTGGGCGGCGCCTGCATCTGGCTGGCGAAGGGGGCGGCCGAGTCGGGGGGATCGCCTTCGCCATAGGTGCTGACCACGAACAGCATGCGGCGGTAGCCCGACAGGCGGGTCAGGTCCAACTGGCCCAGCGCGGCTACGCGCACCGTCAAGCCGCCCGCACGCAGGGATTCAGCGGTTTGCGCCGCGAGGGTTTCGGCGTAGCCCGTCTGGCTGGCGTACGCGACCAGCAGCGCATCGTCGGCGGCGGGCGCGTTCAGGGTTTGCAGGGCCTGCGCCTGCCGCGCCTTGTGCTGCTGTGTACGGCGCCATGCCCACAGGCACAGCAGCAGCCATAGCGTTATCACGCATGCCGCGGCAATCAAGCGGGTTGGACTCATGGGTTCAGCGTGCCAGGGTCTGGGTCTGTGTTTGGGTCAGCGTCTGGAATGCCGGCGTCGCAACGACGCGGTAGTCGTGGGCGTCGCGCAGGATGAACAGGGCTGCCAGGCCATGGCGGCGGGCATACGCCAGGCCGTCCGCTTCGCCCAGTACCGTCAGCACGGTAGCCAGCGCGTCGGCCTGCATGCATTCGCGGTGCAGCACCGATACCGACGCGACGTTATTGCGTACCGGCTGACCGGTGCGCGGGTCGATGGTGTGGGCATAGCGCGCGTCGCCGCTACCCGCGTGGCGCCGATAGTCGCCCGACGTGGCGATGCTGTGGTCTTGCAAGGGCAAGGCCAGCGCGTGGTTGTCGCTGGCATCGGGTACTTCAATGGCCACGCGCCAGGGCTGGCCGTCGGGCCGCATGCCGCGCGCACGCAGTTCGCCGCCCACTTCCACCAGATACTGCGTGATGCCCAGCGCGTCCAGCGCCAGCGCCGCGCGGTCCACGCCATAACCCTTGGCAATGGACGACAGGTCCAGATACGCGCCACCCGGCTGATACGCCGCCTGCCGCGCGGTATCCAACTGCACACGTTGCCAGCCACAGCGCGCGCGGGCGGCGTCGATGGCAGTGGCCGAGGGCGGTTCAAAGGCGCGCTGATGCGGGCCGAAGCCCCAGGCATTGACCAGCGGGCCAACCGTGGGGTCGTAGGCGCCGCCACTGTCCTCGGCCAGCGCCAGCGCATGCCGCAGGACATGGAAGAATCCATCCGGCAGTGCCAGCCAACCGGTGGCGGACTGGTTGAAGCGCGTGATGTCGGACACCGATTCCCAGGTGCTCATCTGCGCCACCACCTCGTCCAGCGCGGCCTGGATGGCGTGCCGCGCTGCATCGTCGCGGCACCCGGCGGGCAAGGCCATGCGCGCGGACCAGGTGGTGCCCATGGTCGCCCCAGCCAGCGCTGCCAGGGTTAGTGACGGCAAGGGCATGGCGCCATAGGCCACGCGCACGGTAGGGGCTGCCATGCCGCGAGGCGCGTAGGACGGAGCAAGCGGCACGCGATTGTCCTGCTTTAAGGTTGCAGCACTTCGACGGTGCCGGCATAGGACAGGCGGCGCTTCTGCGCTTGCGGCACGCTGACCTTGGCGTCTTCCATGCCGGCTTCAATCCAGTACAGGCCGGGCTGCGGCCACTTGACCGAAAACTTGCCATCCTTGTCGGTGTTGAGCTTGATCTCGCCGACCTTGTCGCGATAGCGGCTGCCACCCGGCACCACGTTCACTTCCAGGTTGGCGGCGGGCTGGCCGTCCAGAAGCATCTGGAAGGTGGCGGCTTCGTCGGTGAACAAGTCGTTGGGGTGCGTCACCGGCGCCAGTTCCAGGCCACGGCCCACGGGCTTGATGGTGCTGGGCTTGCCCGCCGTGACGAAGGTTTCCACGCGGCCCAGGCTTTGCGACACCTCCAGGTCTTGCGCCTTGGCGGGCACGGCTTGCGCCATGCCTTCCACCTTGCCGAAGTAGCGCTTGTTCTTGCCGTCTTCCTTCCAGCGCGCGAACACGCCGTCGTTGACGACCGCCACGCGGTAGGTGCCGCTTTGCTTGAGCTGCAAATCGAAAGTGCTGCGCAGCTTGCCGCGGTTGATGTTCTCGGCGTCGGCGCTGCTGCCGTCAGGGGCGACGATAGCCAGGCCGTCCAGCCGCAGCGGCGCGTGGTTGAAATAGAACTTGTCGTTGCTGACGGCGGCGTCAACGGTGATCCAGCTATCAGTGCCCGACAGCACGGTGGACGACGGCACCATCCACACATCATGCGCGTGGACGGCGAAGGGCAGGCACAGTGCCAGGGCGGCGGCCAGTTTGGCGGCGGATTTCATGGTCGTGCTCCTTGAAGGCAAGGGGTGGGCATCAGGGTTTGAGGTTGAGCGCGATGGCGCCCAGTTCGTGTTCGCCTTGCGCAGTCAGTTGTTCGGCCTTTTGCGGCGGCCACTGGAAGGGAATGCGCAGCAATTCGCGGCCGCCTACTTCGCGCGCCGCTTCCACCACTACGGCGTATTGGCCGGGCTTGAGCGAGGCCAGCGGCTTGGAACCTGCGTCGAAGTTCAGCGCATGCTTGCCCACCGGCTTGGTCGCGCCGCTGACGCCGTCAACGGGAAACTGCTGGTTGCGGCCGCTGCGGCGCCACCACTGGCGCATGTCCTTGAGCCACTCGGTGCCTTCGTTGTTCTTCTTGGCCACGTCGTACCAGACGGCCAGATCGGTGGCCACGCTCTGGTCGGGGTTCTCGATCCAGATCGCCACGTAGGGGCGGTGGTATTCGGCCACATCCAGGCGCGGCACCTCGATGGACAGGCCGATGTCGGCCGCATTGGCCGTTCGGGCGATCGCGCCGGCCAGCAGGGCCGACAACAATAGTTTGCGCATGGACATCTCCAGGGGCGGATCGAAGGAATCAGTGGATGAAGAGCAGCGCCAGGACGACGGGGATCACGACGCCCAGCCCCACCATGGGCCAGGTCGCGCCGCGGTTGCCGGCGTGCATCTTCAACAGCACCAGCCCGGTCAGCGAAAAGACCAGACAGGCAACGGCGAAGATGTCCAGGAACCAGCTCCAGGCAAGGCCGGTGTTGCGGCCCTTGTGCAAATCGTTCAGGTAGGAAACCCAGCCGCGGTCGGTGCGTTCGTATTCCACGTCGCCGCTGCCCAGATCGATGGACAACCAGGCGTCGCCGCCCGCGCGGGGCAAGGACAGATAGATTTCGTCGGCCGACCATTCAGCGGTTTTGCCTGCCGCGCCGGCATCGAACGTGTCGTCCAGCCATTGCGCCACGGGGGCCGGCAAGGGCGCCTTCTTCTGCTTGGGCGGCGCCGTCAACTGCTTGAGCACGGCTTCGGGCAAGTGCGCCTGGCGGCTGGTCACCACGGCCTTCGATTCAATGTGCGAGGCGTTGTTCAGCGTGAGGCCGGTAATGGCAAACAGCAGCATCCCCAGCAGGCATAGCGCCGAACTGATCCAGTGCCATTGATGCAAGGTCTTGAGCCAGTAGGCCCGGCGCTTCGGAGTGGGTGGACTGTCCATGCGGGATTCGGTTTGAAGCGGCGGATTCTAACACTTAATGAGAATTACTCTTATAAAAGGACAGCCCGCGCGCGCAAGGTGATTTCAATTGATTTCGACGTGCGGGCGAGGCGAAGACCGTAGCGCTTGTTGACGGGATTCGACCCAAGCGGCGTCCGCGTTTTAGCCAGGTCCGCGCGTGGGCAGGTTATGCTGCTCCAGGTCTTTTTCTTGCGCCTTGGCCTTTGCCGGACGCCCCGACGCCCATGTCCGTTTATCAAACCTTGATCCCCTTGAACTTCCTGGCCGTGGGCCTGGGTGCCGTACTGGGCGCGTGGACACGCTGGTTGCTCAGCATGTGGTTGAACGTCGAGTCCTGGCCTTGGGGCACGTTCACCGTCAATCTGGCGGGCGGCTATTTGGTGGGCGTGGCGATCGCGCTGCTAGCCGGCCATCCGGAATGGCCCGCGTGGATCAGATTGGGTGTCATCACCGGCTTCATGGGCGCCTTGACCACGTTTTCCACGTTCTCGGCCGAAACGGTATCGATGCTGGAACGCGGCGCCTATGGCACCGCGTTGGGCTATGCGGGAATCAGCCTGGTGGGGTCGCTGGCGTTGACGGCGGCGGGCATCGCCACCGTGCATGTATTGCGCTGAAAGAACCGGGTACGCGGGGGGCAAAACGCGAGGGGCAAAACGCGGCGGAAGCGTTCCCGCGCGGTCCTGCGCCTTCGCACCCGCGCATCAATGCGCGCGGGGATTCAACACGCGAGCCGCCATCAGGCCGCTTTGCACCGCGCCTTCCAACACCCCGGGGTAGCCCGTGTCGGTCCAGTCTCCCGCCAGCGCCAAGGTGGGCCACGGCGTGGTGTTCAGCGGGCGCGTCAAACCTGGCACCGCGGCGAAGGTGGCGCGCTTTTCAATCAACAGTTCGGCTGCCGTCACTTCGGGCAGGGCAGGCAGGCGCGCGGGGTGGCGCGCCGCCTGTTCGGCAACCTGGTCGATCAACGCTTCGATGACCTGGCGGCGGTTGCGTTCCGCGATGCGGGTGGCGGCGCTGGCCACCACGGCAAGTTCGCCGGCCTTGGTGTCACCCGCCAATTGCGCGCGGTCGAACACCCACTGCCCGACGTGCCCGCGCGCGGCTTCCTCGCGCAGCATCATCATGGGTTCCGGCAAGCGCCAGGGGTCGGCCAGACGCACGTTCAGCGTGGCGATCGGCAGGTAGTCGAACGCCTTCAGCGCTTCCAGCAAGCCCATGGCGCCGGCTTCGCGCAAGGGCGCGTCCAGCAGCCGGGCGGCATAGGTGGGCGGCACGGCCAGCACGGCGGCATCAAAGCGTTCCTGGTTGACCACAATGCCGTCATCCGAGGGGTGCAGTTGGCGCACCGTGTTGCCGTAGCGCATGGTGACCTGGCGCGCGGCGGCGTCGGGCCAGAGCGCCGACAGGTCGGTGCAGGGCAGCAGCAGGTCGCTGTCTTCGCGGGCGCCGGCCAGGCTATCGCGCAGCACGCGCGCAAACAGCGCGGCGCTGGCGGTGGCGCACGGTGTGTTCAGCGCGGCCAGGCATAGCGGTTCCCAGAGCTGGCGGATCAGCACATCGGATTGCGCGTGATAGTGCAGCAGTTGCAGCACGGTCCAGTCGCGCGGGGGCGACCATGACATGGCTTTCAGGCCGCGCATCAGGCGCAGCGCGGCATAGCGGTCGGCCCAGGTCAGGCCGCGTGCGCGCAGAATGGCCACCGCCATGTGCAAGGGCGCGGGCAGCCGGGGGGCGGACAAACGGAAGCGGCCGTCCAGGCTGGCCAGCCGCAGCGGCCGGCGCATCAGCAGGGCGTCGGGGTTGCGTCCCACGCGGCGCATCAGCGCCAGCGTTTGCCGGTAGGCGCCTGCCAGCAGGTGTTGGCCGTTGTCCAGCGGCGCGTCGAACGATTCATGGAATACGCGGCGAGCGCGGCCGCCGGGCGTGTGGCCGGCTTCGAACACGGTGACCTTGGCGCCGGCCTCACGCAGCGCGATGCTGGCCGCCAAGCCGGCCCAGCCCGCACCGATAACCGCCGCCTTCACCGCGCCAACCGGCGGACCAGTCCGCGTCCGCCGCCCACCCACGTTTTCCAGGCCAGCCACAGCTTGCGCAGTGGCGTCAGCGAGATGCGCTGGTGCAGCACCTGCCAGTTGTCTTGTTCAATTTCATCGAGCAGCGCGTGGTAGATGGCCGCCATCATCAGGCCTGGGCGTTGCGAACGGCGATCCACCTCGGGCAGATTGCTCATGGCTTCGCGATACAGTTCGCGGGCGCGGTCGGCCTGGAATTTCATCAAGGCGCTGAAACGGTCGGAGTATTCGCCATTCAGGATGTCCGACGCCTTGACCTCGAACTGCTGCATGTCGTTGACCGGAATATAGATGCGGCCACGGCGCGCATCGTCGCCAACGTCGCGGATGATGTTGGTCATCTGGAATGCCAGTCCCAGCTTTTCGGCATAGACCAGCGTCTTGGGATCGCTATAGCCGAACACGCCGGCGGATAGTTCGCCCACCACGCCGGCCGCATGCCAGCAGTATTTGCGCAGGCCGGGCCAGTCCAGGTAACGCGTCTGGTCCAGGTCCATTTCCATGCCGTCCACCACGGCCAGCAGGCGCTCGCGGGTGATCGAACAGCTTTCCAGGTGCGGTTGCAGCGCGCGCGTTACCGGATGGTCGGGCTTGCCGTCGTACATCTGGTCGACCTGCGTGCGCCACCAGGCCAGCTTGATGCGGGCCAGCGACGGGTCGGTGCATTCATCGACCACGTCGTCCACCTCGCGGCAGTAGGCGTAAAGCGCCGTGATCGCGCGGCGGCGTTCGGGCGGCAAAAACAGGAATGAGTAGTAGAAGCTGGAACCGCTTTTGGCGGCTTTCTCCTGGCAGTATTCGTCAGGGGTCATAGATAGGCAGGGCCTGTTACTTGATAGAGCGCCACAGCATGATGGCCCAGTCTTTGGCGCCCAATTCGGGGCGGTTCATGAATACATCGTAGCTGCTTGCCTCGATACGCTCCAGCACGCGCAGCCCGCCTTGCACCACCAGGCGCAGTTCCAGGCCAATGCGGCCGGGCAGGCGGCGCGCCAGCGGAGCGCCGAAGTGTAGCAGTGCTCGCGTGCGTTCCACCTGGAAGGCCATCAGTTCGCGCCATTGCGGGGTCAGGCGGCAGGCGGCCAGGTCTTCTTCGGTGACGCCGTGGCGGCGCAGGTCTTCCTGGGGCAGGTAGACGCGCTGCTTGTGCCAGTCCACCCGCACATCCTGCCAGAAATTCACCAGTTGCAAACCGGTGCAGATGGCGTCGCTTTCGGCCACGTCTTGCGGGCTGGAAGCGTCGAACAGGTGCAGCATCAGGCGGCCGACCGGGTTGGCCGAACGGGTGCAGTAGTCGGCCAGCGTGGCGTAGTCTTCGTAGCGCTTGACGGTGATGTCCTGCTCGAAGGCGGACAGCAGGTCGTAGAACGGGGTGATGGGCAGTTGATGCCGGGCGATGGTGCGGGCCAGCGGCGTGAAAATGTCGGCCAGCGGCGGCAGCCCGGGCGGGGGGGTGTGGTTGGGTTCGGCGCCAATGCGGTGCAGCTCGGTGCGATAGGCCGCCAACTGCGCCAGGCGTTCGTCGTCGGTGGCGCTGCCTTCGTCGGCGATATCGTCCGCGGCGCGGGCGAAGCGGTAGATATCGGTCACGGCGCCGCGCAGCCGGCGCGGCAACAGCAGCGAGGCGACGGGAAAGTTCTCGTAGTGATCGATGGACATGGGTCGTGGTGCAGAGGGCGGCCCCGGAGCGGGTTCGCACCATTTTAGAGTAGTCGGCTTTTGGCGCAGGATGCCGCGCCGATGCCAGCGGTGATCAGTTAGACTTAAGCGCCACAGGATCTCACACCATGCCGCGCCCCATATCCGCCACCGTTTCCGTTTCCGCGCTTGCGCACAATCTTGCCACCGTGCACCACCACCTTGAACAGACGGCCCAGGCCGCCTCCGGGCTGGCGCCTTCCATCTGGGCCGTCATCAAGGCTAACGCCTACGGCCACGGCATCGAGCAGGCCGTGACCGGATTTTCCAAGGCGCAGGGGCTGGCCATGCTGGACCTGGACGAAGCCGTGCGTTGCCGCGAGGCGGGCTGGGGCGGTCCGATCCTGCTGCTGGAAGGGTTTTTCAAACCCGCCGACCTGGACCTGATCGACCGCTACCACCTGAGCACCACGGTGCATAACCGTGAACAGCTGGACATGCTGGCGCGTGCCCGCTTCACGCGGCGCGTGGACGTCATGGTCAAGCTCAACAGCGGCATGAACCGGTTGGGCTTCAGCCCGGCTTCCTACCCCGCCGCGTTTGAACGCGCGTTGATGCTGCAACAGCAAGGCACGCTGGGGTCGGTGGGCAAGATGACCCACTTCGCCTGCGCGGACGGCCCCCAGGGCGTTAGCGAGCAATTGGCGCTGTTTAATTCGGTGACGCATAAGATGCCGGGCGCGATCAGCGTCTGCAACTCGGCCGCCACGCTGCGTTTTGCCGACGTCGCGGTGGGCTCGCCCACGCAAACGCATTGGGTGCGCCCCGGCATTTGCCTGTACGGCGCCTCGCCTTTTGCTGACGCCGAAGCTACCTCGTTCGGCCTGCGTCCCGCCATGACGCTCAGTTCCGAAATCATCGCCGTGCAAGAACTCAAGGCGGGTGATTCGGTGGGCTATGGCGCCATCTTCCGCGCTGAACGCGCCATGCGCGTGGGCGTCGTGGCCTGCGGCTACGCCGACGGCTACCCGCGCCACGCCACCACCGGCACGCCTGTCGTCGTGGCCGGCATTCGCACCCAACTGGTTGGCCGCGTGTCGATGGACATGCTGATCGTTGACCTGGACCCGATTCCCGCCGCCGGTGTCGGCGCGCCGGTCGTGCTGTGGGGCGAAGACGGCCCCTCGGTGGACGAAGTGGCCCAGGCCGCGGGCACCATCGGCTATGAATTGCTGTGCGCGCTGGCGCCGCGCGTGCCGGTCAGCCGCGACGCCTGAAGACCGCCTTTGTGCCTTGTGCGAGCCACTCGCGAGCCTTTTTCGGCGGGTGTCCGGTGCGCAAGAATTGCTACGCAATTTACAAGACAGCCATCTCAGGATGGTGTCTACTTGGAACACCGGGCGCCCACGCGCCCGTTTTTGACCGAGCAATCTGACTACGAGGTTTCAATCCATGAAGGATAAATGCGTGCTCATAACGGGCGCCACCAAGGGCATCGGCTGGGCGCTCACGCAGCGGCTGTCCGACATGGGCTGTCATGTGGTTGGCATTGCGCGCAATACCAGCGACGTGGATTTTCCCGGCTACCTCTACCCCTGTGACCTGGCCGATGCCGGCCGCACCGAAGAGGTCTTGCGAGAAATCCGCGACAAGTTTCCCGTGGACGCGGTGGTCAACAATGTGGGCATCGCATCGCCCCAGCCGCTAGGCGAAATCGACCTGGCCACGTTGTACAACGTGCTGGACCTGAATGTGCGCGTGGCTGTGCAGGTGACGCAGGCCTTTATCGAATCGATGAAGGTGCGCCGCGCCGGCCGCATCGTGAACGTGGTCAGCCGCGCCATCTACGGCGGCCTGGACCGCACGGCCTATTCGGCAGCCAAGAATGCGCTGGTGGGCTGTACCCGCACCTGGGCGCTTGAGCTGGCGGAATACGGCGTCACCGCCAACGCGGTGGCCCCGGGTCCCATCGAAACGGAAATGTTCCGCGCCACCCGCCCGGCCGGCAGCGAAGGTGAAAAGCGCGCGCTGGCTTCGGTGCCCATGAAGCGCTTGGGCACGCCGGCCGAAGTGGCGGCCGCCATTGCCTTCCTGTTGTCGGACGATGCCGGCTTCATCACCGGCCAAGTGCTGGGGGTGGACGGCGGCGGCAGCCTGGGCGGACGTTCCTGATTGCAGGGGGACGAAAAAAAATGGCGCACGTTTTGACGGTGCGCCATTTTTTTGCCTTGGTTATTTTCCTTAGTTATTTTCCTTAGTTGTTTTCCTTAGTACGGCCCCGTGCCCGCCGCCACGCTCTTCACGTCCTTGAATTCTCCCGCCAGCTTTTCCGCCGCGCGCGCCAGCAGCACGGCGTCCACGCCCACCGCCACGAACGTTGCGCCCAGCGACAGGTAGTGCTTGGCCTGCGCCACGCCGCTATGCAAGATGCCGGCGGCCTTGCCCGAACGCACGATGCGGGCGACGGCCTGGTCGATGGTGGCCAGCACTTCGGGGTGGTCCGGTTGCCCCAGATAACCCATGCCCGCCGACAGGTCGGCCGGGCCGATGAAGGCGCCGTCCACGCCGTCCACGGCCAGGATGTCGTCCAGTGCGTCGATGCCGGCCGGCGTTTCAATCTGCACCAGCACGCACATCTGGTCGTTGGCGCGTTCCAGGTAGTTGGGGATGCGGTTCCAGCGTGATGACCGCGCCAGCGCGCTGCCCACGCCACGGATGCCGGCGGGCGGGTAGCGCACCGCGGCCACGGCGGCGGCGGCTTCCTCGGCCGACTGGATCATGGGCACCAGCAAGGTTTGCGCGCCCGTGTCGAGAATCTGCTTGATCTGCACCGGGTCATTCCAGGCCGGCCGCACCACGGGCGCCACCGGGTAGGCCGCCACCGATTGCAGTTGCGACAGCGTGGTCTGCAAGGTGTTCGGCGCATGTTCGCCGTCGATCAGCAGCCAGTCGAAGCCGGCGCCCGCAATGATCTCAGAGGTATAGGCGCTGGCCAGTCCGGCCCACAGTCCGATCTGGGGCTCGCGGTTGCGCAAGGCTTGCTTGAAGGTATTGGTCAGGATGTCCATGGACGGCGTGCCGTGTTAGTTGAAATGACAGTTGACGGAACCCAGCACGCCGTAATCGACGTGGAAGGTGTCGCCCGGCCGGGCGGCCACGGGGCGGGTGAACGAGCCCGACAAAATGATCTCGCCCGCCTCAAGCGCCACGTCGTGGGCGGCCAGCTTGTTAGCCAGCCATACTACGCCATTGGCCGGGTGATTCAAGACGCCCGCGGCCACGCCGGTTTCTTCGATGACGGCATTGCGCGACAGGATCGCGCCGGCCCAGCGCAGGTCGATATCGCCTATCTTCACCGGTCGTCCGCCCAGCACCACGCCCGCGTTCGCGGCGTTGTCGGCAATGGTGTCGAACACCTTGCGCGGCCGCTGGGTGTCGGGGTCGATGCCGTGCGAGCGCGCATCGATGATTTCCAGCGCGGGGATCACGTAGTCAACGGCGTCATACACCTGGAACAGCGTCACGTTCGGGCCTTGCAGCCGCTTGCCCAGCACGAAGGCCAGCTCGACTTCCAGGCGCGGCAGGATGAAGCGGCCGGCCGGAATGGCGCCGCCGTCTTCAAAGAACATGTCGTCCAGCAGCATGCCGAAATCAGGCTCGTCGATCTGCGATGACTGCTGCATGGCGCGCGAGGTCAGGCCGATCTTGTGGCCGCGCTTGACGCGGCCCGCCGCCAGCTTGATGTCCATCCAGGCGCGCTGGATGGCGTAGGCGTCGGCGATGTCGATGTCGGGGTGGTCCAGCGATATCTGGCGGATTTGCGTGCGCGTGCGCTCGGCCTCGTGCAGGCGCGCGGCAATGGCGCGTACGGTTTGGGTGTCTAGCATGGTGAGTCCGAAAGTGAGTGTTATGTCGGGCAGGCGGCCAAGGTATTGACCAGCCTTCCGATTCCTTCGATTTCAGTCACGACCTCGTCGCCGGGCATGACGTTGACGATGCCGTCCGGCGTGCCGGTCAGGATCAGGTCGCCGGGCGACAAGGTCATGAAGCTGCTGAAATATTCGATCAGCGCGGGCACGTCGAACACCATGTCGCGCGTGTTGCCGCGCTGCGTTTCAACGCCGTTGACGGTGGTGCGCAGGTTCAGGTTCATGGGGTCGGGCACGTCGTCGCGATCCACCAGCCAAGGCCCCAGCGGCGTGCAGGCGTCGCGGCTTTTCACGCGCAGGTTTGGCCGATACCAGTTTTCCAGGTAGTCACGCAACGCGTAGTCGTTGGCGACGGTGTAGCCCGCCACATAGTCATAGGCGTGAGCGCGCGGGACCCGCTGCGCCGTCTTGCCGATAACCACCGCCAACTCGCATTCGTAGTGCATGAACGCGACGTCGGCTGGGCGCAGCGTGCGCGCGCGATGGCCGACGAAGGTGTTGGCGGCTTTCAAGAAACCCAGCGGTTCGTCGGGCGCCTTGAACGCGAGTTCCTTGGCGTGGTCCGCGTAGTTGATGGCCAGCGTGAAGGTTGTGCGGGGCTCGATGGGGGGCAGCCAGGTGACGGCGTCTTCGGCCAGAACGCGTCCATCCGGCAGCAGGACGTGGTTGGGCGCGCTGTCCGCCTCGGTGACGCGGTGGATGGCGCCTTCGTAGGCGATGCGTGCGTGTTTCATGGTGGATTCCTCAGGTTGCGGCGGCGGCCAGCATGTTGCCCAGCGTGCCCACCTGCGCGATGCGGATGTTGTAGCGTTGCCCGGCGCGCACGCGCGGCGCGTCGTGGGGCGCGCCCACCAGCAGCATGTCGCCGGCCTCGAAGCTCATGAACTGCGTCACGTCGGCAATCAGCCGCGCCACGGGGCGGATAAGGTCAGCCGTGTTGGCGCGTTGCACCATCACGCCGTCCACGCTCACTTCGATGTCCAGCGCGTCGGGGTTCGAAACGGCCGAGACCGGCGTCAGCGTGTCACCCATGGGGCAAAAACCGTCGCGGCATTTCTGTTTGAGCGCGGGGCGGAAGTAACTGGCGTGCGGCACGGACAAGTCCGCCACGACGCGGTAGCCCGCCACATGATCCAGCGCACGGGCTTCGCTTAAGCGCGTGGCCCGGCGCGAGAACACCACGCCCAGGCACGCGCCGACCTCGATGTCATCCACATCGGCGGGCAGGGCGATGGTGTCGCCGTCGCGTGCATAGGTATTGGCCGGTTTGATGTAGAGCACGGGCGCGCGGGGCGCCGCCTTGTAGGGCGGCGCGTTGACGCTGGCGCCCAGCGCGTCCAGCGACTGGCGCGTATTGAGCGCGGCGCCGACCACGGTGCGGGGCAGGGCGGCCAAGGCGGCGTGGGCTTGCGCGGCGCGCGCGGCCAGGTAGTCGCGGTAGTTGTTCTGCTTGTAGTTCAGTATTGGATCCGCCTCTTCGATCTGCATCGAAATGCCCAGCGGCCGCATGGCCATGTGCGGCGCCAGCGCGGTGCTCAGCGCCTTGAATACGCGTTCGCCCAAGGCCGCTTTTTGCGCGTCGCTGCGCCCGTGGCCGATGCGCAGCACGACATGGACGAAGGCGTTGTCGGGGTGGCCGTCGACGATCAGGCAGTCGTCCACGCGCAGGGCGCGGGTGCGCGCGCCGGCCAGGGGAAACAGGCTGCCGTCGCCAACGGCGGCGTCCTGCACCGTGCGCATCAGTGCGTGCGTATCCAGGGCCAGATTGCCCGAATACTCAATCCAGATATGGGGCATGGAGTCATCCGACAAAATTGTTAGCATGTTAATTAGAATAGCGGGAAAGCGGATCGGCGGCAACGAATGTGTAGGGCAGTGCGAACGAGATAACCGGCCGTTGACAGCGTCAGAATGCCGGCATAAAGTTAACGTGTTAATTAAAAAGCCGCGACCCAAACGCCGCGGCCCACGACCAAAACGAGGAGCCGCACGTGAGCATCAAGCATTGGATCAACGGCAAAGAGGTCGACAGCGCCGACCGCTTCGTCACCTATAACCCGGCCACGGGCGAAGCCATCGACGAGGTTGCCGCGGGTGGCCAGGCAGAGATCGACGCCGCCGTGTCCGCCGCCGCCCAGGCTTTTCCCAAATGGGCCAACACACCCGCGAAAGAACGCGCCCGCCTCATGCGCCGCCTGGGTGAACTGATTGACGCCAACGTCCCCCAATTGGCCGAACTTGAAACGCGGGATACCGGCCTGCCTATCTCGCAAACCCGCAAGCAACTGATTCCGCGCGCGTCCGAGAACTTCAATTTCTTCGCCGAAGTCTGCACCCGCATGAATGGCCACACCTATCCTGTGGACGATCAGATGCTGAACTACACGCTGTACCAGCCGGTGGGCGTGTGCGCCTTGGTGTCGCCCTGGAACGTGCCGTTCATGACGGCCACCTGGAAAACGGCGCCGTGCCTGGCCTTGGGTAACACCGCCGTGTTGAAGATGTCTGAACTGTCACCGCTAACGGCCGACCAGTTGGGCCGCCTGGCGCTGGAAGCCGGCATCCCCGCGGGTGTTCTGAACGTGGTGCAGGGCTATGGCGCCCAGGCGGGCGATGCGCTGGTGCGTCACCCGGGCGTGCGCGCCATCTCGTTCACGGGCGGCACCGTCACCGGCAAGAAGATCCTGGCCAGCGCGGGCGGCATCAAGAAATATTCGATGGAACTGGGCGGCAAATCGCCCGTGCTGATTTTTGACGACGCCGATGTCGAACGCGCGCTGGACGCCGCCTTGTTCACGATTTTTTCGCTGAACGGCGAGCGCTGCACGGCGGGTTCGCGCATTTTTGTGCAGCAAAGCATCTACGATGGTTTCGTGCGCAAATTCGCCGAACGCGCGCAACGGCTGGTGGTGGGCGACCCCACTGACGAGGCCACGCACGTGGGCGCGATGATCACGCGCCAGCATTGGGAAAAAGTCACTGGCTACATCCAGCTTGCCGAACAGGAAGGGGCGCGTATCCTTGCCGGCGGCGCAGGCAAGCCGGCGGGCTTGCCGGCCCACCTGGCGGGCGGCAATTTCGTGCGGCCCACGGTGCTGGCCGACGTGGATAACCGCATGCGTTGCGCGCAGGAAGAGATCTTCGGGCCAGTGGCCTGCCTGATCCCGTTCAAGGACGAAGCCGAAGGCCTGGCGCTGGCCAACGACGTCAAGTACGGGCTGGCGTCCTACATCTGGACCAGCGACATTGGCCGCGCGCACCGCTTGGCGCGCGGCATCGAGGCAGGCATGGTGTTCATCAACAGCCAGAACGTGCGCGACCTGCGCCAGCCGTTTGGCGGCACCAAGGAATCGGGCACCGGACGCGAGGGCGGGGAATACAGCTACGAGGTATTCGCCGAAATCAAAAACGTGTGCGTGTCGATGGGCAGCCACCACATCCCCAAGTGGGGTGTGTGAATGCGTAAAGGAGACAAGCATCATGGGTAAGCTTGCACTGGCGGCCAAGGTGACGCATGTGCCGTCGATGTATCTGTCGGAGCTACCCGGCAGGCACCATGGCTGCCGCGAGGCCGCCATCGAGGGCCACCGCGTGATCGGCCAGCGTTGCCGGGACCTGGACGTGGACACGATCGTGGTGCTGGACGTGCATTGGCTGGTGAACGGCGGCTATCACGTGAACGCCAACCACGCCTTCAAGGGCCGCTATACCAGCAACGAGCTACCGCATTTCATCAAGGACATGGACTACGCCTACGGCGGCAATCCCGAGCTGGGCCGTCGCATCGCCGAATGCGCCAATGCGGCGGGCGTGGGCACGCGCAGCCATGAAATCGATAGCCTGGAACTTGAATACGGCACACTGGTGCCCATGCGCTACATGAATGGCGACGGCCGCTTCAAGGTGGTGTCGGTGGCCGCGTGGTGCGCCTGGCACGCGCTGGACGACAGCCGGCGCTTCGGCGCGGCCTTGCGCCAGGCCATCGACGCTGGCGACAGCCGCGTGGCGGTGCTGGCCAGCGGGTCCTTGTCGCATCGCTTCAACGACAACAACAGCCCCGAAGCCGCCATGCACCAGATCAGCCGCGAATTTTTCCGGCAGGTGGATTTGCGCGTGGTTGAGCTCTGGCGCCAGGGCGACTGGAAAACCTTCTGCGCCATGCTGCCCGACTACGCCGAGCTTTGCGTAGGCGAGGGCGGCATGCACGACACGGCCATGTTGCTGGGCCTGCTGGGGTGGGACGGCTACGACAAGCCGGTAGAGGTGGTGACCGACTACTTCACCAGTTCCGGCACGGGCCAGATCAACGCGATCTTCCCGGTGCCTGACTGAGGCCTGCGTCAGGCCGAGTCGCCAGGTTCCGCTGACGACGGCGCATCGCGCTTGATCAGCGCCACCATGGTGTCGACGTCGTGATATAGGCGGTCCAGCAATTCCTTGCCGATCTTCGCCTCGATTTCCTGGTATTTCGCATCCACATGCGGGCGCATGCGGTCGATCAGCTTGTGGCTTTTGGGGGTCAGGGATATTTCCTGGCGGCGCTGGTCGGCGCTGGACCGTACGCGCTTGATCAGCCCTTGTTCTTCCATGCCGGCCAGCATGCGGGTCAGGCTGGGGCTGAGGATCTGGCAACTGCGCGCGATCTGGTTGGGTTCCATCGCGCCCGTTTCGCTCAGGGTGCGCAATACCCGCCATTGTTGTTCGGTGACGCCGGCCGCGTGCAAAACGGGACGGAAATGCGCCATCAGGGTTTCGCGCGCGTATAGCAGCAGGTGGGGAAGATTGCGGTGGTGGAAGCTGGGACTCATGGCGGCTATGTTAGCAAGAAGCCGCCCATTTTTTGACCACAAATTTCAGTGCGTCATGCGCGCAACAGCACGCTGGGCACTGCCATGCAGGCGGCCATAGCGCTGGGCTGGGTAAGCACCGTCAGGCGGGATTTTGCTGAGCCAGTTCCTGTAGATCATCCGGCAAGACCAGGTCCGGGGCACCCTGCTGCAGTTCGCGCAGCGCAAGCACAGCGGCGTCTTGCTGGTCGTCCTGCACCAGTTGCCGGATATGCGCCACGCGGGCCTCGATGTCCTGTTCGCTGAACGCCGCCACTTCCACGGCCGCGGGCTCGCCTTCCTGAGCGGCCACGGTGGGGACGGCTTCCACGGCTGGGGTCAGCGGAGTCAGCGGGGCCGTAGCCAGAGCCGAAGCCGGGGTTGTACCAGGCAGCGCAGCCGGGGCCATTGCCTGGCTCAGTGCCTGAGTCATTGCCTGCGTCATCGTCTGCGGTTCGGCCTCGTTCTGGGGGACGGCTTCGCGCATGTTGGTCCAGACGAACAGGCCGGCCACCAGCGTGGCGCAGGCGGCGGCAGCCCAGCCAGGGTGCCAACTATGTCCGGGGTGCCAACTGCGACGCACCGCGGCGTCCAGTTCAGGGCTGCTGCCAGGCCCGTGCTTGCGGTACAGGGCGCGCAGTTCCCGTGCATCGTCTTCGTCGAAAGGGGGGCGATAGGTAATGCTCATGCGCGTGCTCCTAACGGTGGCGTCCGGGGGCAAGACGCCTACGCGTTTGACCTTAGGCGGGCGCTGTACTCGACGATTATGCGCGATTCGCGGCATTTCCGGCAGGTAAATTTCGCCGATTGCCATGATGTAACGTTCGGCCCCGGCCCCGGGAAAAGTGGGTTGCCAGTACACTTTCGCGCATGGCTAAATCCCGAACCGTATATGTGTGCGCCGACTGCGGCGGCACCACCCCCAAGTGGCAGGGCAAGTGTCCCCACTGCAATGCCTGGAACACGCTGGAAGAGACGGTGGAGTCATCCACCCCCGCCGCCGCCGCGCACCGCTACGCGCCGCTGGCCTCGGCCAGCCCGGTTCGCAGCCTGTCCGAAATCGAAGCCCGCGAAACGCCACGCCAGCCCACCGGGCTGGATGAATTTGACCGGGTGCTGGGCGGTGGCCTGGTGGCCGGCGCGGTCGTGCTGATTGGCGGTGATCCGGGTATCGGCAAGTCCACGCTGCTGCTGCAAGCGCTTGCTTCCTTGTCGGAGACCACCAGCGTGCTGTATGTCACCGGCGAGGAATCCGCCGAACAGGTGGCCTTGCGCGCCCGCCGGCTGGACTTGCAAACCGGCAACGTCAACTTGCTGGCCGAAATTCGGCTGGAAGCCATCCAGGCGGCGGTGTCGGAACAGAAGCCCACCGTGGCCGTCATCGACTCCATCCAGACCCTGTACAGCGGCGAACTGAGCGCCGCCCCGGGATCGGTATCGCAGGTGCGCGAATGCGCGGCGCAACTCACGCGCCTGGCCAAGCAGACCGGCATCGCCATCGTCATGATCGGCCACGTCACGAAAGACGGCGCGTTGGCCGGCCCTCGCGTGCTGGAACACATCGTTGACACCGTGCTGTATTTCGAGGGCGATACGCATTCCTCGTTCCGCTTGGTGCGCGCGTTCAAGAACCGCTTTGGCGCGGTCAACGAATTGGGCGTCTTCGCCATGACCGATCGCGGCCTGCGCGGCGTAGCCAACCCGTCCGCGCTGTTCCTTTCGCAGCATGAACAACAGGTGGCAGGCTCGTGCGTGATGGCCACGCAGGAAGGCACGCGCCCGCTGCTGGTCGAGATCCAGGCGCTGGTCGACAGCTCGCACGCGCCCAACCCGCGCCGGCTGACGGTGGGGCTGGAAGGCAACCGGCTGGCCATGCTGCTGGCGGTGTTGCACCGGCACGCCGGGGTCACCACGTTTGACCAGGACGTGTTCGTCAACGCGGTGGGCGGCGTGCGCATCACCGAGCCCGCGGCTGACTTGCCGGTGCTGCTGGCCATCATGTCATCGCTGCGTGACAAACCGCTGCCGCGCGGCCTGATCGCCTTTGGCGAAGTCGGCCTGGCTGGCGAGATCCGCCCCGCGCCGCGCGGGCAGGAGCGCTTGCGTGAAGCGGCCAAGCTGGGCTTTTCGATTGCGCTGATCCCGAAGGCCAACGCCCCGCGCCAGCCCATCGAAGGGCTGGAGATCTGGGCGGTGGACCGCCTGGACGCCGCGTTGGACAAGTTGCGCTGACGCGCTGATTCTCCTGGTCGTGAAGACAAGGACTGCTGGAGCAAGCAAGACGTGAGTCTGTTGATTATTGCCGTCTGCCTGGCCGCGGGTAGTTTGATCGGTTTCATGGGCGGTGCGCTGGGCATCGGCGGCGGGCTCATCGCCATTCCCGCGCTGGTGTTGTTGATGGGCATGTCGCAGCAGTTGGCGCAGGGCACCGCGCTGATCATGGTGCTGCCCGCCATTACCGTGGCGGTGCGCAAGTACAACCAGCAAGCGCGCATCGACAGGCGCGTGGCCGCGGCAGGCGCCGCGGGTGCGGTGGTGTTCACCTGGGTGGGCGCGCGCTTGGCGCTGGGCATTGATTCCAGCGTGCTGCGCCAGAGCTTCGCCGTGTTCCTGTTCTTTGTTGCGTTGTTCTACGTCTGGCAGACCTGGCGCGCCGGCCGTCTGGCAGCGCGCCGTCAGCGGCCGGAGCGGCCGTCGGAAGCGCGGTCGGAACATCCTTCGAACAAGCACGCGCCGCCGCGCCCGGTCCCGATCCTTACGCCACGGCGCGCCAGCGTGCTGGGCATGCTGTGCGGCACCTTGGGCGGCTTCTTCGGCGTGGGCGGCGCGGTGCTGGCCGTGCCTATCATCACGACGGTGTTTCGCTTGTCGCAGACCACGGCGCAGGCCTTGGCGCTGTGCATGGTGATTCCTGGTTCAACCATTGCGCTGATCACCTACGCCTGGGCCGGGCAGGCGAATTGGATGGTGGGCCTGCCAATGGCCATCGGCAGTTTGCTGTTCGTGCCTGTGGGCGTGCGCTTGGCGTACAAGCTGCCCGAACGCAAACTTAGAGTCTGCTTCGCGCTGCTGCTGTTCGCCACTGTCGCTTTGTTGGTATTCGAGTCGTAGCGCTGATGTCGATCGGACGTCGACAACGCGTCGACAACGCATTGCCAACGCATCGACAGCCCCCTGATAGTGCGCTGACAGCGTATCGACAGCGATATTTCCAGGCGTTAGCAGCCGAAATTTTCTGGTTCCGCATTGAACCTTCCGCATGTCTGCTCTTCAAACGGAGTACGGCATAAGCGGCGATGTTGCCGCCCACTGCCGCACGGGCTTCGGCCTTGTTTATCCAGGAGTTCATGCAATGACGACACACTCCCGTATCGCTGCGTTCTTATCCACTTCGGCCTTGTGCCTCGGTCTTGCTGCTGCGCCTTCTGCGTTCGCGGCGGGCGCTGATGCGCAAGCCAAGACGGGTGATTCCAAGACCCACGCGCAGCACAAGCATCACAAGTCTGACAAGGCATCCGCCAAACACGCGGGCGCGAAATCAGGCGCGGCTTCAAGTATGGGCCAATCCGGCACCACGCCGGCGAAGTAAGGCAGGGGCTTCTATAGCCCTGCTGGTTCCTTTGCAGGAAGACTGCCGGCCCCGCTGTGGGCCGGAAAGTCGAAAGCCTCTCGGTATGGGCGCCGAGAGGCTTTTTCATTTGCGCGCGATAAGCGGTCTATGCGCGCAATCCGCGTGATGCTTACTCCACCGGCGTGATCACGCGCCCGGTGTCGAAGTAAGACTTCAGGTTGTCCAGCATCAGGTTTTCCATGTCCAGGCGCGTCTCCAGCGTGGCGCTGCCGATGTGCGGCAGCAGCACGGCGTTGTCGGTATCGATCAACGCTTGCGGCACCTTGGGTTCGTGTTCGAACACGTCCAGTGCGGCGCAGCCCAGCTTGCCGGCTTCCAGCGCCGCCACCAGCGCGGCTTCGTCAATCACCGGGCCGCGCGCGATGTTGACGATGATGCCCTTGGGGCCCAACGCTTCCAGCACGGCCTGATTCACCAGATGGCGCGTGCTGGGTCCGCCCACGGTCGCAACCACCAGGAAGTCGGCCCAGGCGGCCAGGTCCACCAGCGATGCCTCGTAGCCATAAGGGATGTCGTCACGCTTTCTGCGGTTGTGATAGCGCACGTCCATGTCGAAGCCCGTGCCGCGCTTGGCGATGGCCTCGCCGATGCGGCCCAGGCCTACGATGCCCAGCTTCTTGCCGCTGACACGCTGGCCCAGCGGGATGCTGCCATGCACCTGGCCCCATTGGCCGGCGCGCACGAAGCGTTCGCCCTGGCCCATGCGGCGCGCGCCCGCGATCAGCAGGCCCCAGGCCAGATCGGCTACGCAATCCGTCAGCACGTCGGGCGTGTTGCTGACCTGTACGCCGCGCTTCTTGGCGGCCTCTACATCAATCGTTTCGTAGCCCACGCCCCAACTGCAAATGGCTTTGAGGTCGGGCAGCGCATTGATCAGTTCGGCATCGGCGCCGAAATTGGCCGACGTAACGACGGCGGTGATGCCCTTGCCGTATTCGGCCAACGCCGCCTTGCGGTCGGGAAATTTCCACAGTTCGACGACGTCATAGCCGTCGGCAAGGTTCTGGTTGGCGGAGGGGGAGCCGGCCAGCGAGCCGACCTGGATGATGCGATGCTTGGTGGTCATGTTGTCGTACGTGTGGGTGGCGAAAACGGTCATGCTACTTGATTCAGGCTCGAAAGCTGCTTAAGGGGATGCCCCAAGGCATCCCCCCTCGCGTGACGGCCCGAGAGCTCGGCGGCCCGGCGGCCCGGCGCTTACTCCAGTTGGATGTTGGCCTTCTGGATGACGTCCTTCCACCGCTTCACTTCGGCCTGCTGGAACGCGGCGAACTGCTGCGGCGTGTTGGCCACGACTTCAAAGCCCAGCCCTTGCAGCGTCTGCTTGGTCTTCGGGTCGCGCAGCGCGTCCTGCAAGGCCTTGGACAGTTTTTCCACGACGTCGGGTGGCGTGGCCTTGGGCACGGCGAACCCCTGCCACGAATACACCACCATGTCCTTGATGCCGGCTTCGGCCAGCGTCGGCACGTTGGGCAGATCGGTTGCGCGCGTATCCCCGGTGATGGCCAGGGCCTTGAGCTTGCCGGCCTTGATGTGGTTTTGCACCGCGCCCAGATTCTGGAACGACACGTTGACCTGTCCGCCAAGCAGGTCGGCAATGGCGGCGCCGCCGCCCTTGTAGGGCACGTCTACGCCGGTGCTGCCGGTGCGCTGGCGAAACAGCACGGCGGACAGGTGGTCCGACGATCCCGTGCCGGACGAGGCGTAAGACACGCTGCCCGGATTTTTCTTCGCATAGGCCACCAGTTCGGCAACGGTGCTGGCGGGAAATTTGGTAGCTGCCACCAGCACGTTCGGGTTGCGCACCGCCTGCGTCAGGTAAGTGAAGTCCTTACTGGGGTTGTAGGCCAGGTTCTTGTAAAGCGCCTCGTTGATGGCGAAGGTGCCGATGGAGCCGACCATCATCGTGTAGCCATCCGGCGTGCTGCGGGCCAAGGCCTGCGCGCCGATGGCGCTGTTGGCGCCGGGCTTGTTCTCAACCACGAAGGTCTGGCCCAGGGTCTGGGACAGCATCGGCGTGACCGAGCGCGCCGTGATGTCGGACGAGCCGCCCGGCACGAACGGCACAATCATGGTGACCGGCTTTTCCGGGTAACCGGCGGCCTGGGCCAGCGGCCCGGCCAGTAGCACAGCGCCCGCCGCAGCGGCCGCGCAGAACAGTTTATTCATGTTGTCTCCTGGTTCGCGTGGTGATGAAAAGCCCGGCGCTCACGCGTTGCGCACGGGCCGAATCTACGTGGGGTCAGTCGACTTTGGCGCCCGAGGCTTGCACTACCTTGGCCCACTTGGCGGTTTCTTGCGCCATGAATTGTTTGAACTGCGCGGGCGTGTTGCCCGACGGCGTGGCGCCCTGCGCCTGCAATTGCGCGCGCACCGGCGCTTGCTGCAAGGCGGCGGCCACATCGCGCTGGATCTTTTCGACGATGGCGGGCGGCGTGCCCGCCGGCGCCAGCAAACCAAACCAGCTGGATGCCTCGTAGCCCTTCACGCCCGCTTCAGCCATGGTTGGCACGTCAGGCAAGGCGGGCGAGCGCGCGGCGGTGGTCACGGCCAGCGGACGCAGCTTGCCGCCCTTGATATAGCCCATGGACGAGGGCAGGTTGTCGAAGATCAGGTCGGCCGAACCGCCCATCACGTCGGTCAGCGCGGGGCTGCTGCCCTTGTACGGCACATGCGTCATGCGCGTGCCCGTCATGGTCTGGAACAGTTCACCCGACAGGTGCGTGGACGTGCCGTTGCCGGTTGAGGCCATGTTGACGCTGTCCGGGTTCGCCTTCAGGTATTTGATCAGGTCGGCCACCGTGCGGATGCCGTGCTTGTCCGCGAACTTGGGATTCACTTCAAGAATGTTCGGCACGGGTATCACCAGCGTCACGGGCACGAAGTCCTTCACCGGGTCATAGGGCAGCTTGCTGTACACGGATTGGTTGATGGCATGCGTGCTGACAGTGCCCATCAACAAGGTGTAGCCGTCGGCGGCGGCGCGCGCGGCTTCCGCCGTGCCGACGTTGCCTCCCGCGCCCGCCTTGTTATCCACCACCACCGGCTTGTTCCACGTCTTGCCCAGCTCGGCGGCCACGACGCGCGCGGCGATGTCTGTTGTGCCGCCGGCGGGAAAGGGCACGATGATCTTCACGTCGCGTTCGGGGTAGTCGGCCTGGGCCTGGGCGGCGGGTAGCGTCAAGGCGATGGCCGTCAAGGTGGCGGCCGCGAGCAGCCGGCGTCGCGCGAGGGGGGCGTGCATGGTCTTGTCTCCTTGGTTGTGCGCGTGACCGCGCTTTCTTTTTTCAACCGCAAGGTGCCGCAACGCACCCCGCTTTGTGATGCCGTTTCACTTGTCAAACAAATATAGGTATTGAGAATATGCTTGTCAACCAAGTATACTTTTTTCACCTTACTTATCTGACAAGTGGATCAGCCAGGAGCCCCGCCCATGAAAACTTCCCCGGTCACCGCGCAGGATTTGCAGCGTTCGGTCATTGCCGTGCCGCCCTTGGCCCGCCATGACGATCTTTCCTTGAACGAGGCCGCCAACAAGGCGCTGCTGGGCCATCTGGAAGCCGGCGGCGTGCGCAACGTGATGTACGGCGGCAACGCCAATTTCTACAACGTGGGGGTCAGCGAATACGCGCGCATCGTGGACATGCTGGCGGGCCTGGCCGGTTCGGACACCTGGATCCTGCCGTCCGTGGGGCCCGACTACGGCAAGATGATGGACCAGGCGGCAATCCTGCGATCGCGTGCGTTTCCCACCGCGATGCTGCTGCCGATGTCGTTCCCGTATACGGACGCGGGCCTGGCCGATGGGGTGCGCCATTTCACCGACGCGCTGGGCAAGCCCGCCGTCATGTACATCAAGTCGGCCGACTACCTGGCGCCGGAAACCGCTGCCCGCCTGATCGAGGAAGGCCGCATCGTGGCGTTCAAGTACGCCGTCGTGCGCGACAATCCGGCAAAGGATGCGTATCTGTCGTCGCTGCTGGAATCGGTGGATGCGCGCTGGATCGTCAGCGGCATCGGCGAACGTCCGGCCATCGTGCACTATCGCGACTTCGGCTTGAAGAGCTTCACGTCTGGCTCCGTTTGCGTGGCGCCGCGCGGGTCAATGCGTCTGTTGCAGTTGCTGCGCGAAGGCCGCTACGACGAGGCCGAGGCCGTGCGCCAACACTATCTGGGCCTGGAAGACTGCCGCGATGGCATCAGCCCCATTCGCGTGCTGCACGACGCAGTGACCTTGTCCGGCGTGGCCGATATGGGCCCCATGCTGCCGCTGCTGACCGGCATTTCCAGCGCCGAGCGCGAGCGCGTGGCGCCGGTGGCGCGCGCCCTGGCGGCCTGGGACAAGGAAGCCGTGGCGGCCTGAGCGTGAACGGCATGGCCGCGCTTCGCTCATCGTTTCGCGTGTTGGCGGTACGATGGGCGCTGTCCGCGTAAAGGCGGACAGGCCTTACGCATTCAGGAGGTTTCGTGGCCCGATCCAAAACAACAACGTCAGCCGAACCGCAAGCACCAGAGCCGGCCGACGCGCCCGGCTCCCATGTGCTGGAACGCGGCCATCGGGTGCGGCTGGCGGACCAGGTTTACGGGCAGATCTTTGAACAGATCGTGTCGGGCGGATTGAACGTGGGCGACAAGCTGCCGTCCGAGAACGAGATCTCGGAGCGCTTCGGGGTGTCGCGGCCGGTGGTGCGTGAAGCGCTGCTGCGCTTGCGGGCAGATGGCCTCATCACCGCGCATCAGGGCCTGGGCACCTTTGTCAGCCATCAACCCGCGCCGCGCCTGAAGACGTTCAACGACGTGCAAAACGTCAGTGCCTATCTGCGGGCGCAAGAGGTGCGCGTGGCATTGGAAGGCGATGCCGCGCGGCTGGCGGCACTGCGCCGCACCGACGAGCAGCTCAAGAAAATCACCGATGCGCACGCCGCCTTTGCCGACAGCCTGGCGCAGGGCCAGGTGTCGCCCGAAGCCGACCTGGCTTTTCATGCCAGCATCGCCGAGGCCAGCGGCAACGACTTTTATCTGGGCGTGCTGGAAAGCATCCACGAATCCATCAACGGTTTCATGCGGCTGACCTTGAGCCTGACGCGCACCGGTTCGCGCCAGCGCGCGCAGCGTGTGGTGGACGAACACGCCACCATCCTGGACGCCATCCGCGAACAGGACAGCGAGCGCGCCCGCGTGGCCATGCAGTTTCATCTGGGGCAGGCGCGCCACCGGCTGGTGGACCGCGACCGAGATTGATCGCTTGCCCGCCGGGGTGGGCCAGCCCCCCACAACATCAAACGGAGACAAACCAGTGCAAGGCAACGGAGCAACAGCCAGGGACGTGCCGGTGGAGCAGGTTCTTGAACAAATCTTGCAGGTGCTGCAAGCATGGGGCATGGAAGAAGATCTGGCGCACACCACGGCCAGCCTGATGGCGCAGACGGATTTGCTGGGCATTGATTCCCATGGCATTTCGATGCTGCCTTCGTACGAGGAAAAATGGCGCGCCGGCTCGTTGCGGCTGGACGCGCGTGCGAAGGTGGTGCGCGACGGCGGCGCCAGCGCGCTGATCGACGGCATGGGCGGGCTGGGTTATCCGGTGGCGGCGCAAGCCATGCACCTGGCCGTGGACAAGGCCTTGGAACACGGGGTGGGCGCGGTGTCGGTGTGCAACTCGCATCACTTTGGCGCGGCCGGGGTCTATGCGCGTATCGCCGTGCAGCGGGGAGTGGTGGGGCTGGTCACGAGCAGCGCCAACGGCATCATCATGGTGCCCACGCGCGGCGCGATGCCCATGCTGGGCACCAACCCCATCGCGTTCGGCGCACCGGCCGCGCACAACGAACCGTTTGTGCTGGACATGGCCACCACCACCGTCGCCGCGAACAAGGTCAAGGTGTATGACTTCCTGGGTAAACCGCTGCCGCCGGGCTGGGCGGTGGACGGGCAGGGCGGGGCCGTGACCGATGCGGATGCCGCGATGCAATTCATTTTCAAGCATCCCGAAGGCGGGCTGACGCCCTTGGGCGGCACGCCCGCCATGAGCAGCCACAAGGGCTACGGCCTGGCGATGATGGCGCAGATTCTTGGCGGCACGCTTAGCGGCAGCGCGTTCGCGGCGCGCCGCGCACCGACGCGCAAGCCGGGCGAACCCGACGACGTGGGCCATTTCTTCCTGGCCCTGAACCCCGATGCGTTCCGCGCGGCAGGCTCGTTCGAATCCGATATGGACGACATGATCGATTCGCTGCACGACACGCCGCCCGCCAACCCCGATGAGCCCGTGCTGGTGGCGGGTGAGCCTGAAGCGGCCGAGCGCGCGCGGCGGTTGCGTGCCGGGATTCCCATTTCGGCTGCATTGGCCGAGCGCCTGCGCGGCATCTGCGAACGCGCGGGCACGCCCTATCTGCTGGACGATATCTGATCGCAAGCGCTTGGTTGCGCTGACTTTGTTTTGCCCGAATTGTTTTACCCATAACACCAGACCCGGTCACCGGGCTTACCTCCTAAAAAACCATACGGAAGAGACAACCATGCAACAACCCAAACCTTCGGCGCGCAGACGCCTTGCCATGCTGGCCGCGGCCACGATTGGCGCCGTGGCGCTGCTGCCCACGGCGGCGATGGCGCAGTCTGACGCCTGGCCAAGCAAGCCGATCAAGCTCGTCGTGCCGTTCCCGGCCGGCGGCAGCACCGACTCCGTGGGCCGCCTGTTGGCGGCCGAATTGTCCAAGGAGTTGGGCCAGAGCGTCGTCGTCGAAAACAAGGGTGGGGCCAACGGCAACATCGGGTCCGATGTGGTGGCCAAGGCCGAACCGGACGGCTATACCTTGCTGCTGTCCGGGGTGGGCTCCAACGCCATCAGCTATGCCATCTACCAGAACATGCCGTATCGCAACAGCGACTTCGCGCATATCTCGCTACTGGCCACCGGCCCCAACGTGCTGGTCGCCAACATGGAGTTTCCTGGCAAGACGTTCGCCGATTTCATCAAGCTGGCACGCGAGAACCCGGGCAAGTACACGCACGCCAGCTCGGGCAGCGGCTCGTCAGGCCATCTGGCCATGGAAATGCTGAAGCAGGACGCCAAGATCGACCTGGTGCACGTGCCCTACAAGGGCGGCGCCGCCGCCATTACCGACATGATCGGCGGGCGCGTCTCGGTCATGTTCCTGAATCAGGACACGCTGCTGCCGCAGGTGACATCCGGCAAATTGCGCGCCTTGGCCGTGGCCAGCGCCAAACGCAACCCGGCCTATCCCGACACGCCCACGGTGGCGGAATCGGGCTATCCGGGCTTCTCGGCGGAATCCTGGTTTGGCTTGTCGGCGCCCGCCAAGACGCCGCCAGCCGTGATCCAGCGCTTGAACCAGGCCACGGTCAAGGCGCTGTCGTCGCCCGACATCCGGAAAAAACTGGAAAGCGTGGGCTTTGTCGTGGTGGGCGACGACCCGAAGTCGTTCTCGGCGTTCGTCGATAACGAGATCAGCAAGTGGGGCAAGGCGGCCAAGGCATCGGGCGCGCGCATGGATTGACGCGGGGCGGCCGGGCGTTGGCCCGGCTTGTGCTTTCCCGTTTTCGGATTTTTATCTTGCACAGACGAAGGTGGCAATGAACTCTCCCTTACCCAACCGCTTCCGGCAGCGCATCCTTGCCCGCGAACGGCTCATCGGATTCTGGATGTGCATGTCCAGCCACATCACGGCCGAGCTGGTCGGGCTGGCGGACTTCGACTGGCTGCTTCTGGACGGCGAGCATTCGCCCAATGAAGTGCCCATGTTCCTGCAGCAGTTGCAGGCCTTGCAGGGCAGCGCCAGTGCGGCTGTGGGGCGGCCATCGTGGAATGATCCGGTGCAGATCAAGCGTCTGCTGGATATCGGCTTCTACAACTTGCTGATTCCGTTCATCGAGTCCGAAGCGGACGCGCGCCTGGCCGTGGCCGCCACCCGCTATCCGCCGCAGGGCATACGCGGCGTGGCGGGCGCACAGCGCAGCAACCGCTATGGCACGGTGCCGGACTACCTGCAAACCATCAACGACAACATCTGCGTGTTGCTGCAAATCGAAAGCCGCGCGGGCATCGAAGCCGTGGACGAGATTGCCTCCGTGGAAGGGGTGGATGGCGTCTTCATCGGCCCGTCGGACCTGGCGGCCGCGCTGGGCCATATCGGCAACCCCGGCCACCCGGAAGTGCAAGAAACCATCCGCCATCTGCATCAGCGCGTCACGGCGCAGGGCAAGGCCGTGGGGATTCTTGCGCCCGTGCATGCGGATGCGCGCCGCTATCTGGACATGGGCATGCACTTTGTTGCCGTGGGTACGGACCTGGGTGTGTTCAAGCAGGCCACGTTCGCCTTGCGCGACGCATTCCCGACTTGATTGCGTCGCGTCTGATGCAACACGCCCCGCGATTAAGGCGGGGCGTGTGGTTCAGGCTTTTTCGTTCAGACTGATCAGCTTAATCTTCCAGCGCCAGCAATTCGCTGACGGTCTGGCGGCGGCGGATCAGGCGCGCTTCGCCGTTATCCAGCAAGACCTCGGGCGCCAGCGGTCGGCTGTTGTAGTTCGATGACATCGACGAACCATACGCGCCCGCGTTGTGCATGACCATGAAGTCGCCAATGCGCGGCTGCGGCAACAACTGATCGGTCATCACGCCGCCTTCCTCCTGCGTGAACACGTCGCCCGATTCGCACAGCGGTCCGGCAACGGCGATGCGCGTTTGCGCCACTCCCTGCGGATCCGACCCGTCGCGCGCGTGTACCGAGATGCGATGAAAGCTGCCGTACATGGCCGGGCGCATCAAATCGTTGAAGCCCGCGTCCACCAGCGCAAAGTCGCGCTCGGGGCGGTGGTTGATGGCATGCACTTCGGTGACCAGCACGCCAGCTTCGGCCACCAGGAAGCGGCCCGGTTCGATCTCCAGCCGGACGTCGTGCCCCAGGAACTGTTCAATGCGCTTGCGGGCCGAATCCCACTGTTCAAAGTAGTGGTCGCAGTCGATGCGGGGTTCGCCATCGCGATAAGGAATCGACAGGCCGCCGCCAGCCGAGATGGCGTCGATGTCATGGTCCAGCGAACGCACTACGTCCACCATGGCGTCGCAGACGCTGGACAGGTGGCCGTAGTCCACGCCCGAGCCGATGTGCATGTGGATGCCGACCAGCTTCAGCCCGTGGCGGCGTACGATGGCCACGGCTTGCGCCACGTCGTCGATCCAGATGCCATGCTTGCTTTGCGGGCCACCGGTGTTGGTCTTGTTGCTGTGGCCATGGCCAAAGCCGGGGTTGATGCGCAACCACACGCGATGGCCGGGCGAGGCCTGGCCCACGCGGTCCAGCATGTCCAGCGAACCGGCGTTCACGGTGATGCCATGCTTGAGCACGGTGGCCAAGGTGGCGTGGTCGATCAGGTCGGCCGTGAAGACCATGCCTTCAGGCTCGCCCTTGGGGTCGAAGCCGGCGGCCAGGCTGCGTTCGATTTCCCCCAACGATACGGCGTCGACCACCGCGCCTTCCTCGCGCATCAGACGCAGGATGTGCAGATTCGAGCACGCCTTCTGCGCATAGCGGATGGTGTCGAAGCGGCGCAGTTGCGCGATGCGTTCGCGGATGACGGCGGCGTCGTACACCCACAAAGGCGTGCCGTGCTGCGTGGCGAGTTGGGTGAGTTGGCGCGGATCGAATGCCATGACGGGCGGACCTTGAATGGATGAGTTGAAACCAGGCAGCATGATGCCGGGTTCAAGGCATCCAGTAAAATGCTTATATGTTGAACATCCATTCATTCTTGATATGAGGTGCGCATGCTGACGCATCGGCAAATTGAAGTGTTCCGGGCGGTGATGATTGCCGGCGGCGTCACGCGGGCCGCTGAGCTCCTCAGCACCTCGCAGCCCACGGTCAGCCGCGAACTGGCCCGCATGGAGCAGGGCATTGGCTTTGCGCTGTTCGAGCGCGTGCATGGCCGGCTGCGGCCCACCATGCCCGCCCTGGCGCTCTACGACGAGATCCGGCAGTCCTATGCGGGCCTGGAGCGCGTGGTGTCGGCCGCGGCGCGGCTGCGCGAGTTCCGGGGCGGGCAGTTGTCGGTGATCGCCTTGCCCGCTTTTTCGCATTCCATCCTGCCCGATGCTTTCCGGCGCTTTCATGGCGAGCATCCAGGGGTAAGCCTGTCGGTGGAGACGCAGGAATCACCGTTTCTGGAAGAGTGGCTGACTGCCCAACGCTACGATCTGGGCTTGACCGAGCGCGAGGCCGCTCCGGCGGGCACGCGGGTGCGGCTACTGCTGCAGGTGGATGAGGTGTGTGTGCTGCCGGACGGGCATCCGCTGCTGGCGCGCTCGGAAATAGATCTGGCTGATTTCGAGGGGCACGCTTTTGTCAGCCTGTCGGCCAGCGACCCGTATCGGATACAGATCGACGAAGCTTTTGCGGAAGCGGGGGTATTGCGGCGGTCCATCGTGGAAACGCCGACCGCGGTGTCGGTCTGCTCGTTCGTGCGGCTAGGGCTGGGCCTGGCGATCGTGAACCCTCTGACGGCATTGGATTTCGTGGGCCGCGGCTTGCACATTCGGCCGTTGCGCCGATCATTGCCCTTTCGCGTCAATGCGGTCTTTCCGGAGCATCGGCCTGCCAATCCACTGGTGGATGGGTTCATGGCGTCCTTATCGGATGCCGCTTGCGCCATCAAGGCCAGACTGGCGGATATGCATGCCGGTTCGCGCTAGGCAAAAATCAGGCAAAAATCAGGCAAAACAAAAAAGGATGCCCAAGGGCATCCTTCTTCATTTGCCGTATTCATGACGCCCCAAAAAGCGGGGCGGCAGAATCTTAGGCCAGCGCCTTGATGGCGGCAGCCAGGCGGCTCTTGTGGCGAGCAGCCTTGTTCTTGTGGATGATGTTCTTGTCAGCCACGCGATCGATCACGCTCGAGGCCTTCTGGAACACGTCGCCAGCCGCAGCTTTGTCGCCAGCGGCGATAGATTGGCGAACGCGCTTGATGGCGGTGCGCAGCATCGAGCGCAGGCTGGAATTGTGCTTGTTGCGCTCAACGGATTGGCGAGCGCGCTTGCGGGCTTGGGCGGTATTGGCCATGTTGCTATATAAGTTGAATTCGGCAAAGTCCAACATTTTAGCAAGTCCCCGTGGGATTGCAAGCTTTTAATGTCAGATCTGTCGATGGAGCGCCCGTCAACCGGGCGGGGGGCGCTGGGGCAGAAAAGTCCCTGGGCTAAAGAGTCCTAGCTGGAGAACCCTTTCGGATAATTCCCTGCTAAGCCTGAACCACAGCCTTGAGGAAAACCCGCGGCGCCTACTGGATAAAAATACGGTACCGAGTATACAACGAAGCGAGCGCCAGGCACAGATGCGCAGCGCAGCGTTGTCAGGTCGCGACGTTGATGGATACGAACCAGGGGGTTAAACGCCGCACGTGAATGGGCATCATCTGTTGGAGCGCGTCGAGGGCGGCATTGGTGTCGTCCAGCGGAAAATGCCCCGATACCGGCAGACCACCGGCCGCCATGGACACGCGCAGCGTGCCCGTGCGGTACGGGCGCAACGCGGCGATCACTTCCGCCAGCGGGCGGCCACGGGCATCGACCCAGCCGGATTCCCAGGCCGCTTCGGCCATCAGTTCGGCGCGCGGGGTGTCCATTCGGGACACATCGAATCGGGCGCCGGTGCCGGCACGGACGGTGCCATGGGCGCCGGCCATGGTTTCGACCTCGACTTCGTGTTCATGCACCACCACCACCGTACGCTGAGCCTGCTGGCGCACCATGTAGCGGGTGCCCAGCGCACGAACGGTGCCTTCAGCGGTCTGCACCAGGAAGGGGCGGCGCGCGTCCGGGGCGACTGCCACGGTCACGGCGCCGTCCAGCAACCGGACTTGGCGGTAAGCGGGGGTGAAGTCCAGGTCGACCCGGCTGCGGGCGTCCAGCAGCAGTTGGCTGCCGTCCGACAGCAGATAGCGGCGGCGTTCGCCAGTGGCCGTGGCTGCATCCGCGGTTATGTTGTTGAGCGGGTAGAAGGCATTGCCAATGTAGGCCGCGCAGGCGCCGGTACTGGCGAGCGCCAACGCGCCGGTCAGAAAACGGCGGCGGGGCGGCGCGATGGCCGGGGGCGGAGGGATCAGCGACGGCGCGGTGGGCGCGGCTCCGGTGGTGTAACCCGCTGCCGGGTACGCGTCACCAAGGCGTCCGAACGTGGACCCTGCGAGCGTGCCGGTCAGTTGCTGCCAGGCATTCTCGTGGAGGGGGTCAGCCGCGCGCCACGCCAGGAAGTCGTTGTAGTCCTGCGCGGTTGCCTTGCCTGAGCGCAGCAAGAGCAACCAATTGATCACCTGGTCCGCCATGGGTTGTCCTTGGGCGTACTTCACTTCATCTTCCCGCCCGCAAATCGCGGGAATCCTTTCGATGGCAATTTGTAAATAATAAAGGTTTTTTACCAAAGATTACCGGCGACTTGTCAATTCTTGATGAATCTAATGCAAAAAGCCGGCGGGAAGCCGGCTTTTTGGTGGGAATGTCGCCCGCACGGTTGAAATCAGGCTTTTGGACGACGTCCGAAGTCTTTAAGCCGGAACCCAAAGAGTAACAACATTCCGAAGTAGACCGCGCCGCTTGCGGCCAGCACCCCGCCCAACCAGGCGGCACGCAAGCCTGGATTGGCCTGCAAGCCAATCCAGTCGATCTTGCCATCGGCATACCAGAGCAGGGCAGCCAGCGCCGCCAAGGCCGGCAGCAGGCGCAGGGCAAAGACCGTCCAGCCGGGGCCGGGGTGATAGACGCCGCGGCGGCGCAGGCCGATCAGCAAGGCCAGCGCATTCAGGCAGGCGCCCAGCCCAATCGCCAGCGCCAAGCCAGCATGGGCCATGACCGGCACCAGCATCAAGTTCATCAACTGCGTCAAAATCAGCACGCCGATGGCGATTTTGACCGGGGTGCGGATGTCTTGCTTGGCGTAGAAGCCAGGGGCCAGAATCTTCACCGCCAGCAGACCGATCAAGCCGGCCGAGTAGGAAATCACGGCCAGCCGGGTTTGCAGCACGTCTTGCGCGCCGAACGCGCCGTAATGGAACAGGGTGGCGACCAAGCCATCCGACAGCAGCGCCATGCCCACCGCGGCAGGCAGGCCCAGCAACAGCACCAGGCGCAGGCCCCAGTCCAGCAGAGCGCTGTAGCCGCCCTGGTCGTCGCGGGCGTGGGCGGCCGACAGGCTGGGCAACAGCACAGTGCCCAGCGCGACGCCCAGCAGGGCGGTGGGAAATTCCATCAGCCGGTCGGCGAAAGACAGCCAGGTCACGCTGCCCGGCGTCAGCCACGTGGCGATGTTGGTATTGATCAGCAAGGAAATCTGGGCCACCGATACGCCCAGCGTGGCGGGCGCCATCTGCTTGAGGATGCGCTGCACCGTGGCGTCACCCCAGGCTTGGCGAAAGCGCAGCGAAAAGCGCGGCGTCAGGCCCAGTCGCGCCAAGGCGGTCCACTGTACGGCCAGTTGCGCCACGCCGCCGATCATCACGCCGATAGCCAGCGCATAGACAGGGACGTCCATGCGTGGGGCCAGCCAGATGCAGGCGGCGATCATCGACAGGTTGAGCAGCACCGGGGTAAAGGCCGGCACGGCGAAACGGCGCCAGGTGTTGAGCACACCCGAGGCGAAGGCGATCAGGGACATGCAGAAGATGTAGGGAAACATCATCCGCGTCATCCAGACGGCAGCGCCGAATTCGGTATCGCGGGCCGCCCCGCGCAGGCCGCTGGCCATGGCCGATACCACCCAGGGCGCGGCCACGATACCGATCAAGGTAATCAGCATCAAGGCGGCGGTCAGCAGCAGCGCCACGCGATCCAGCAGGACACGAACCTCTTCTTCCGACCGCTGATTGCGCGCGGCGCCCAGGATGGGCACGAACGCCTGGGCGAACGCGCCTTCGGCGAACAGGCGCCGCAGCAGGTTGGGGATGCGGAATGCGACCCAAAAGGCGTCAGTGATGGGGCCGGCGCCAAACGCGCGGGCGACAAGGATGTCGCGGATCAGGCCGGAAATGCGGGACAGCAGGGTAAAGCTGCTGACGGTGGCCGCCGAACGAAACAGGCTCATGGATGGGTACTACGTAAAAAAGTGCGGGCCGGCCCGAAACGACTGCGTGAAACGTGAAGTCTGTCAGATAAAAAGGCGGCCCACTTTGTGGGCCGGCCTTTGTACTACATCACTTCGGCGGCATGCGGATGGCGCCGTCCAGGCGGATCGTTTCGCCGTTCAGCATATCGTTGGTGACGATGCTGTAGACCAGCTTGGCATAGTCTTCCGGGCGGCCCAGGCGGGCGGGGAAGGGGATGCTGGCGGCCAGGGAATCCTGCACTTCCTGCGGCATGCCGAAGATCATCGGCGTGCCGAAAATGCCCGGGGCGATGGTCATGCAGCGGATGCCGGTCTTGGCCAGGTCGCGGGCGATCGGCAGGGTCATGCCGGCCACGCCGGCCTTCGACGCGGCATAGGCCGCCTGGCCGATCTGGCCGTCGAATGCCGCAACCGAGGCGGTGTTGATCATGACGCCGCGCTCGCCGGTGGGCTCGGGCGTGTTGGCGCTCATGGCTTCGGCCGCCAGGCGCATCATGTTGAAGCTGCCAATCAAGTTGATCGACACGACCTTCTGGAACAAGTCCAGCGGATGCGCGCCGTTCTTGCCCACGATCTTTGCTGCGGGCGCCACGCCCGCGCAGTTCACCAGGCCAAACAGGGCGCCCAGTTCTTGCGCGGCGGCCACGGCGCTCTTGCCGTCGGCTTCCTGGGTGACGTCGCAATGCACGTAGCGCTGGCCCAATTCCTTGGCCAGGGCCTGGCCGGGTTCGTCCTGCACGTCGGCAATGACGACCTTGGCGCCGTTTTCCACCAGCATGCGCACGGTGCCCGCACCCAATCCGGAAGCGCCACCCGTAACGATGAATACCTTGTTCGCGATTTCCATGTCTCTACCACCAGTTCAATTCAAAGGGGATGAAAGCGGCGCGGCAGGCGCCGAATGCGACAAGGCCTTCGGGCCGATGCCGGAGCGCATTGCGTCCAGCCGGCGCCGAAGGCCTTTGGGCCAACCAAGCGCCAATCAGCTCTTGACGGCTTCGAACAGGCGCGACTTGATTTCGTCGACGGCGCCCACGCCCGAGATCTTGCGGTACTTCGGCGCCTCGGCGGCGCTTTGCTGCGCCCAGGTCGAGTAGTAATCGACCAGCGGGCGGGTCTGTTCGCGATATACGGACAGGCGGTGGCGCACCGTTTCCTCGCGATCATCGTCGCGCTGGATCAGTTCTTCGCCAGTGACGTCGTCACGGCCTTCGACCTTGGGCGGGTTGAAACGCACGTGGTAGCTGCGGCCGCTGGGCTGGTGCACGCGGCGCCCGCTCATACGTTCGATGATGTCTTCTTCGGGCACTTCAATTTCCACCACGTAGTCCAGCTTGACGCCGGCGCTCTTCAGCGCGTCGGCCTGCGGAATGGTGCGGGGGAAACCGTCGAACAGGTAGCCGCCGGCGCAGTCGGGCTGCTTCAGGCGGTCTTGGACCAGGCCGATGATGATCTCGTCGGAAACCAGACCGCCGGCATCCATGACCTTCTTGGCTTCAATACCCAAGGGCGTGCCTGCCTTCACCGCGGCTCGCAGCATGTCGCCGGTGGAGATTTGAGGAATGCCGAAGTGTTGGGTGAGAAACGCGGCCTGGGTGCCTTTGCCGGCGCCGGGGGGTCCGAGCAAGATGAGACGCATGAGTGCTCCTGATGGGGTTTATTTTTTGTGATCCGGGGAATTATGCCGCAACGCAGCAGCCAATGCGGGGCTGCGCCATGGGAATAACCCTTACATCTGTTTGCTGTAGAACTGCCGCACGCGTTCCAGATCAGCCGGGGTATCTACGCCAGCAGCAGGAGGGTTGAACGTGCGGTGTACGACGATTTGATGGCCATGTTCCATGGCGCGCAGTTGTTCCAAGGACTCGAATCGTTCCAGCATGCCTTGCGGCAGCATCGGGAAACGGCGCAGGAACGACACGCGGTAGGCGTAAAGACCAATGTGATGCCAGGCGGGCAGGCCGTCGGCCAGCACCCGTTCGCCCGAGGCAAGCGCGTCGCGCGCCCACGGAATGGGGGCACGCGAGAAATACATGGCGCGGTCATCCGCGGCGCACACCAGCTTCACCACATTCGGGTTGAACAGCGCGTCGGCGTCGGCCAGCGGGCAGGCGCAGGTGGCGATATCGGCCTGGGGGTTCGCCAGCAGCTTGGCCGCGACGGCGTCAATGAGTTCGGGTTCGATCAGCGGTTCGTCGCCCTGCACGTTCACCACGATGGCGTCATCGGGCAGGCCCAACTGTTCCACGGCTTCAGCCAGCCGGTCGGTGCCGGTGGGGTGGTCGCCGCGTGTCATCAGGGCCTTCAGGCCATGCGCCTGGGCGGCCGCCTGAACGCGGACGTCGTCGGTGGCAATGAACAATTGCGACGCGCCCGAGAGGGCGGCGCGGTCGGCGGTACGCACAACCATCGGCTTGCCGGCGATGTCGGCAAGCGGCTTGTCGGGCAGGCGGGTCGAGGCGGCGCGCGCCGGAATCAGGGCGATGAAACTCACGGTGCGGCGGTCAGGATGAGACGGTCTCGTCCAGCACGCGGGCATCCGATTCCAGCATGACGGGAATGCCGTCACGAATCGGGAAAGCCAGGCGGTCGGCACGGCAAACCAGTTCAGCTTGCTGGCGGTCGTGTTCAAGGCGGCCCTTGCACAAGGGGCAGACGAGGATGTCGAGAAGGCGGGATTCCATGACCGCGATTCTAAAACAGTTTGGGTGGCCCCAGACTTGCTTGCCCTGGGAGAACTTCGATTTTCTCGATGCCGGAAACGCGCACACATGCGCTTTGTTAATTAATGTCATGAATTGAATCATGCGTTTCAAAATATGGGACGCATCAGCGCTATCATCCGCCGCGTTCTATGCGGAGGAAGGTCGCGAGATGGATTCCAATACCCTCAAGCTGGGTTTGATGCTGATCATTCTGGTTTGGTCGTTGATCAGCTGGATTACGTACATGATGCGGCGCAGCGATAACAAAGGCGCGCTGCGCGAGCTCAAGCACGAGGGGCAGGCGCTACGGGCCATGACGGCCGAAGAGGCCGCCTTGGTGCAGCCCTTCCTGGTGCACCCCGCGAACCCCAAGAAGACGGCCACGCTGGTCAATGACCGCGTGTTCCCGCTAAAAGGCGCGTTCGTACGACACGGCCTTGAAACCGGCCAGGGCGGCTCGACCATGCATGACACGCTGGGCGGCGTTGACGTGGTGTTGCCGTACGACGCCCGCAATTATCTGCGCGAGGACAACGTTGCCGAAGTCGTCATGACCGAAAAATTCGCCGTCGTCGTGGCCTTGAACGGGGAGTTCGACATCGCCAGCGGCCGCGAACGCGATCAGCGCCGCCAAAAACAAGACCAACAATGGTCCAGCGGCAAGCTGGGGGCATTGCAGGACGTGGTGCCGCCAGAGTCCGACGCCGTTTTGTCTGGCCAGCAGTCTGAACCGCCCGGCGGACCGGGTGACCCCAGTCTGGCTGACGCGGTACGGGTGGAAATTCTGAGCCAGCGCGACGAAACGCCAGCGGAAATCGCCGAGCGTCAGCACCCCGGCATTGCCTTCTGGGTGTCGGTGGTGTGGTTGCTGGCCTTCATCTGCCTGGCCGTGACTGGGGCCGGTGGCGGCGTGGGATTTGCCGGCGCGGCAAGCGTGCTGGCGGTGCTGGCCTTGTGGCTGACATGGCGCCGCCGCGCGCCGGGTGAACCGCAGAAGGTCAACCGTGCGCGCGGTGAGCTGAACGCCATCGTGCTGACCAACCCGGACAACACGCAGGCCGTGTCCACCCAGCTTTTCCTGGGCGACAAGCTGCCAATCAAACTGCCGGAACACTGGCGCAGCAACCTGGTGCTGCCGGACGACGGCCGCGTCGACGTGGACATGCGGGTGCAGGACTACTCCGTCGTGCGCCTGGGCGGCAGTCACTCGCTGGACGAAGAGCAGCGCCTGTTCCCGCGTGCCCATTGGGGGCGGCATGTAACGTTGACGTTGGTGGGGCTGCTGGCCGGCGCGGCGGTGTGGTTCATGGCCGACAACCTGAAAGCGGATGCGGCGTTGACCCAGGCGTGGCTCAGCGGCGCCCAGCCGCGCTCTTACGGCTCTGCCGCCGACCTGGCGAAAGATCTACCCGGCTTCGGTACGTTGGTGTCGTTGCAGGGCCGCGCACGTTGCGAGCTGGTCCGAACCGATGGCGTCGCCGTCGATGGCGGGGCGGGGTTCGATTGCAGCCGGCTGCGCTGGGGCGGAGACCAGCCCCAAGCCGCGCCGCTAGAGGTTGACGAGCCGCTATTGCGTTTGTATTCCGGTGATTTTCTCAAGACCAAGCCGAACCCGATGATGGATATGCTGGTCCGGGGCCAGGTCCTGGGCCAGATGCGCAATAACCCGATGGGGATGTACAACTCGCGGTCGGTGTCGGTGGTGAGCGTGGTCGGGCTGAGCAAGACGGTGCTCGGTATCGAGACGGCCTGCGAGGCCATGTCGGGCGAGGCGATCGCCGCTTGCGATCGGCTTAAGCGCGCGTTTGTCGATAGCGTTATGTTGGCCAGGGAAGAGCCGCGCGAATGGCTCGAATTGCTCAAGCTGGTGGAAGCGGGCGCCTTGACGGAGAAAGGCCGCGGCGACGAAGGCTTGATGTTGTCCCGTTCCGTTGACGAGGCTCGGCGCCTGGCCCGTGCCAGCGCCGAACCCGCCGTCCGGGCTGCGCTGAACCGCGCGTCGGACCTTGCGATGGGCACGCAGAAGGGCGGGGTGGTGCTGGATGTGCTGCCGGGCCCGTATGCCTCATTGCCCGAGCTCAAGCGGACCCGTGTGGCGGACGCCCTGGCCGAATGGCGCCAGCAAGTGCGTATGTTCCTGCCCGAGGGCGCCATGGCGTTCAAGGTCGACGGCATGGTGCTGGACGTGGGCGCAGAGGCGTCTGACGCGCCGCGGATCATCGTGGATGCCACGCGCAGCCTGGATGACCCCTGGCCATCCGCCGCCCGGATGGCATGGCTGCTGCTGGCCGCGCTGCTGGTCCTGGTGCATGCGCCGCTTGCCGTGATCCGCCAACGCGCCGCCGCATCGCGCGACAAGGCGCTGCGGGAGTACGCACAGCGCCGTGGCGCGGCCAAGCCCGCGTTCTTTTAAGCCTGGGCGGGCTGGCGCAATGCCTGCGCCAGCCAATCGAACAGCTGGGGATCCGAAAACGCTGCCTGCACCGGCACCTCCCACAGGCGCGCGTCGTGCAGCGCGGCGCACTTGATCGCGTCCTTGGAGGTGACCAGGATGGTGTCCGCCGTCATCGCCCGGAAAGGGGAATCGGCGTAGTCGTGGTGATCCGGCAAGGGCAGCGTCGCGTCCAGCGTGATGCCGGCCGCGCGCAGTGTGGTGAAGAAGCGTTCCGGGTTGCCAATGCCGGCCGCCGCCGCGATGCGCGCTTGCCCCCCGTACGCCGACAGCGGGCGCATCGCACCGCTTTCGATGTTGCGGGTGTCGCCAGGCTCCAGCCACATGCGCACCGGGCGCGGGTGGGCATTGCCCGTGTCGACCGGGCATCCGTTGGGCGTGCCGATGTTGGTGACCACCACATCCACCTCGCGCAAGCGGCTGGCGGGTTCGCGCAAGGGGCCGGCGGGCAGCAGCCGGCCGTTGCCCACGCCGCGTTCGTCCTGCACCACGATTTCGACATCGCGGGCCAGCGCCAGATGTTGCAGGCCGTCGTCCGAGACAATCACGTCCACCTCGGGGTGGGCTTGCAGCAAGGCCTGGGCCGCCAGCGCGCGCTTGGGGTGCACGGACACCGGGGCGTCCGTGGCGCGCGCGATCAATGCGGGTTCGTCGCCAAAGCGGGCGGGTTCCAGCGCGCCGACGCCCACCCTGGCGCGTGCGCCAATCTTCACGCCGTAGCCCCGGCTGACCACGCCGGGTGTGAATCCGCGTGCGCGCAGCCCTTGCACCGTGGCAATCACCACGGGCGTCTTGCCCGTACCGCCGACATAGATGTTGCCCACCACCACCACCGGTACCGGCGCGCGGTAGCTGCGTTTGACGCCACTCTGATAGGCGGCGCGCTTTCTGGTCACCGCCCACGCCGTCAACGCGGACAAAGGCAGCAGCAGGGCCGATAGCCAGCCGCCGTGCTGCCACTGGCGCGCCAGCAGCGAAGGGGACGAACGCGGGGTGCTCACCGTGAAGTCTGGGCGGCGAAGTTGACGCGGCCGATGCCGGCCATCCGGGCGGCTTCCATGACGTTGATCACGGATTGATGGGTGGCTTGGGCGTCGGCGTTGATGATGACAAGCGCATCGGGTTTGCCGGCCGCGGCCTGGCGCAGCGCGTCGGCGATTTCGGGCGGCGTGGAAACGTCGATCAGCGTGCCGTTCAACGCGTAGCGCCCATCCTGGCTGACAGCCACTTCCAGTGCGGGAGGCGTGTCTTGTTCCGACGAGGCCTCGGGCAGCGTCACCTGCAACTGCGTGAATCGCGTGAACGACGTGGTGGCGGCCAGGAAAATCAGGATGACCAGCAACACATCAATGAGCGGAATCAGGTTGATGTCCAGCTCGTCGCGGTCCCCCCGGGCACCACGGAAATTCATGAACGCCCCTCGCGCACGGCGGGTATCGGCGACAAGGTGCGGACAAGCCGCGAGGCCGATTGCTCCATAAGGCTGAGGTAGTTGTCCACCCGGCTGCGCAGGTAGCGATGCGCGATCATGGCGGGAATGGCGATCAGGATGCCGAAGCCGGTGTTGTACAGCGCAATGGAGATGCCGCGCGCCAGTTGGGCGGGGTCGCCGCCGCCGGGCGTATATGAGCCGAAAATCTCGATCATGCCGACCACGGTACCGAATAGACCCATCAGCGGCGCCACGACGGCGATGGTGCCAATGGCGGGGATGTAGCGGCTGAGGTCGTGCGCGACAGCGCGTCCGGTGTCTTCAACCACACTGCGCAGCTCTTCGCGGGGCAGATGGCGATGCCGCATCACCTCGGCCAGCACGCGGCCAAGGGGGGAATTGCGTTCCAGGCGATTGATGGCTTCAGGGGTGTCTTGGCGGTTGCGCAGCATGTCCACCACCTGATCGTTCAGCCCTCGGGGCAGAATCAGGTTGCGGCGCAGGGAGAAAAAGCGCTCGAAGATCAGCGCCAGTCCCAGCACGGATGTCGCCAGCAGAGGCCAGATAGGCCAGCCGGCCTCGCGCAAAATGGAAAGCAAAGCGTTCAACTCCCGGGGGCCAGGGCAGCGAAGCGCTCGCGCCGTGGAATCAGATCAAGCCGAAACTGTAACGGGGCCAGGGCTTTGTGGCAAGGCGGGGAAGCCCCGGAATTATCCACAGAAGTTGTGGATAATTCTGTGCAAAACTTCCCCGGAACGCTTGTGGGCACAGGGCTTGCGCTTGTTTGCTTCAAAATCGCGCAGCGGGATTTAATTAAAAAATCCATATAAATCAATTGCTTGCGTAATTTTTATTGGCTTTCGGGGCGGTCGCTGCAAAATTCGCTGGAAAAGGTATCATTGCGGCCCGCTCCGTATGGCCTGTGGACAGATACGCATCGGAAAGCCTCATGACAATTGAATTTGCAGTCACAAACAACGCATTCACGCGGGATATCCTGACAGTTGCCCAGCTAAACCAAGCAGTGGGGCAATTGCTGGAGCGCAGCATTCCGGCGTTGTGGGTTCGTGGAGAGATTTCCAACTTCACGCAGGCGGCATCCGGGCATTGGTACTTCACGCTCAAGGACAGCCGGGCCTCGGTGCGCGCCGTCATGTTCCGAAGCCGCGCCAATGCAGTGGGTTTCGTGCCGCGCGCGGGCGATCAGGTCGAAATCCGCGCCCGGGTTTCCCTTTACGAGCCCCGGGGCGATTACCAATTGCAGGCCGACGCCATGCGCCGCGCGGGGCTGGGCAACCTGTATGAAGCGTTTCTGCGGCTGAAAGAGCAACTGGCCTCCGAAGGCCTGTTTGACCCAGCCCGCAAGCGCGAACCCGTCCGGCTGCCACGCGCAATCGGCGTCATCACGTCGCTGCATGCGGCGGCGTTGCGGGATGTGCTGTCCGCGTTGGCTCGCCGGGCGCCGCAGGTGCCGGTCATCATCTATCCGGCCCCGGTTCAGGGGGCGGACGCCGCCAGCCGCCTGGCGGCCCAGGTTCGCCTTGCCAACGCGCGCGCCGAAGTCGACACGCTGCTGCTGGTGCGTGGCGGGGGCAGCATCGAAGACCTCTGGAGCTTCAATGACGAGGACCTGGCCCGCCAGGTCTCGGTCAGTGAAATTCCCGTGATCAGCGGCGTGGGCCACGAAACCGACTTCACCATCGTGGACTTCGTGGCTGATGTGCGCGCTCCGACGCCCACGGCCGCAGCGGAACTGGCCTGCGTACCTCGCTCTGAATTGCTGGGCCAGGTCATGCAAGCTGCCCAGGCCATGGCGCGCGGCCAGCAGCGCCGCCTGGAGCGCGCCGCGCAGCGCCTGGATCGTGCCGCCGGCCAACTGGTGTCGCCCGCGCAACGGCTGGAGCATCAGCGTGAACGCCTGAACAGCCTGCGCTTTCGCCTGGCGTCCGCCTGGTCCGGCCCGCAAGACCGCCGTACCGCGCGGGTCAATCTGCTGGCGCAGCGTTTGACGCATCGGGTACCCGACACCCGCCGCGCGGCTGACCGCCTGGCCAGCGCGGCGCGCCAATTAGGTCAGGCGCATGCCCGCTTGCTGGTGCAGGGGCGCAACCGCCTGGCCTCGGCCACGGCGCAATTGCGCGCGCTGGATCCGGGCAACACCCTTTCGCGCGGCTACGCCATTGCGCGTGATGCCGACGGCCGCATCGTGCGCGACGCCGCCGGGCTGGAAGCGGGTCAGACGCTGGACCTGAGCTTTGCGCAAGGCGGCGCGCAGGTCGATGTGCGCCAGACCCGCAAGACGCGCGACGCCGGCTGAAGCAGGCGTCGCGTTAACCCCGCGCAGGCCCGGGGTTAACGCGGTATCCTCATTAGTTGCCGATACAATTGACCGGCTTGATCGTGCACTCAACAGAAGGAACCCACACATGGCACATACTCTTCCCCCCCTGCCTTACGAACTCGACGCTCTGGCTCCGCACATTTCCAAGGAAACGCTGGAGTTCCACTACGGCAAGCATCACCAGACTTACGTCACGAACCTGAACAACCTGATCCCGGGTACGGAATTCGAAACGCTGTCGCTGGAAGACATCGTGAAGAAGTCCTCGGGTGGCATTTTCAACAACGCCGCCCAGATCTGGAACCACACTTTCTACTGGAACAGCCTGGCCCCCAAGGCCGGCGGCGCACCCTCGGGCAAGCTGGCTGACGCCATCAACGCCAAGTGGGGCAGCTTTGACGCTTTCAAGGAAGCGTTCAACAAGTCGGCAGCCGGCAACTTCGGTTCGGGCTGGACCTGGCTGGTCAAGAAGGCCGACGGCTCGGTTGACATCGTCAACACCAGCAACGCGGCCACCCCGCTGACCACGGCCGACACGCCGCTGCTCACCTGTGATGTCTGGGAACACGCGTACTACATCGACTACCGCAACGCGCGTCCCAAGTATCTGGAAAACTTCTGGGCCCTGGTGAACTGGGAGTTCGCCGCCAAGAACTTTGCCTGATCGGTAAAGAAACAAGCCTCGGCTTTCACGCCGCTGGCTTGCACCCCAAACCCCTTTGCGCACCGCCAAGGGGTTTTTTATTGCCCGTTCAGGAAAAATTCAGCTTACATAAACCTGTCGATTGCCGATTTCATTCCAGGGAAATGACGATGAAACACGCTTTTATCTAGGGTTATCCCTAGGGTTTCCTGCCACTATTGTTGCGAACGGTCGGGGGGCTGAACCACGGGGCCAACGGATTGCGGCATGCCCGCTTACAACCGGGGTAACTACAGGGAAGGGAAGCATGTTTCGCTTATTTTCGGGCTTGCGCATCGGGGCGCGCCTGTCGGGTGCATTTTTGCTTGTGGCGGTTATTGGTGGTGCGATTGGGGCCTTTGGCGTGTGGGGGCTGTCTCGCATCAATGAATTGAACGACCGCTTGTACGACACTGAGCTGCGTGGCATCTCGGATCTGAAAGAATCCAATCTGCACCTGATCTACGCGGGCCGCGCCCTCAGCGGCTATCTGGCCGCCAGCACCGATCAGGATCGTGAAGCGTTGAAGAAGCGGTTCGACGAGGCGGTCAAGAACCTGGACGTGCTGCGCGACAAGGCCGCGAAAAATTTCCACGAAGAAGAAGGCAAACGCCTGCTGGCGCAGTTCGTTGAAACCGAACAGATCTGGAAGCGGGAGTCGGAAGCGTTCTTCGCGGCCGCGAAATCGCAATCGCTGACGCAAACGGATCCGCGCGTTGCCGAGATCGAAAAGCGTGTCATCGCCTCGTCGCAAAAGCTTGATGACCTGATGACCGACCTGGCGGTGGGCAAGGAGAAATCCACCGCGCAATCCGTTGACGTCGCCACGGACCTGTACCGCAACGTGCGTGCGGTGATGATCATCCTGGCCGTGGCCGGCGTGGTGATCGGCATGTTGCTGGGCTGGCTGGTCACGCGTGGCATCGTGCGTCCGCTGGAGCAGGCCGTGAAGGCCGCGCGCCAGGTTGCCGCGGGCGATCTCACCACGAACATCCAGGTCGCCACGCGCGATGAAACCGGTGAACTGATGGCGGCGCTCAAGGCCATGAACGACAGCCTAGGCCGCATTGTGGCGGACGTGCGCGATGGCTGTGAAAGCATCGCATCGGCGTCGTCGCAAATTGCGCAAGGCAACTCCGACCTGTCGCAACGCACCGAAGAACAGGCCTCGTCGCTGGAAGAAACCGCGGCGTCCATGGAAGAGCTGACCAGCACCGTGCAACAAAACGCCAACAACGCCAGCGAGGCCGACCGCCTGGTGACGCAGGCGTCCACCGTGGCGGTGCGCGGCGGTGAAGTGGTGGATGGCGTGGTGCAGACCATGAGCGCCATTTCCGACAGTTCGCGCCGCATCGCCGATATCACGGGTGTGATCGACGGTATTGCGTTCCAGACCAACATCCTGGCGCTCAACGCCGCCGTGGAAGCGGCGCGCGCGGGCGAGCAGGGCCGTGGCTTTGCCGTGGTGGCGGGTGAAGTGCGCACCTTGGCGCAGCGTTCAGCGGTGGCCGCCAAGGAAATCAAGGCCCTGATCGATGAGTCGGCCGCGCGCGTCGAAGGCGGCACGCGCCAGGTCGATGAAGCCGGCCGCACCATGCGCGAATTGGTCGACAGTGTGCGTCAGGTGGCGGTGCTGGTGCGCGACATCGCCAGCGCGTCGGAAGAGCAATCGGCAGGCATCGGCCAGGTCAATCAGGCCGTGTCGCAGATGGACGCCGTGACGCAGCAGAACGCCGCGTTGGTCGAAGAGGCGGCGGCAGCGGCCGCCAGCATGCAGGAGCAGGCCGGGCGCTTGGCGCAGGAGGTACGCCGCTTCAAGGTCAACGGCAGTGTTGGCACGGCTCTCGACGCGGGCGTGGGTTCGGCACGCCATTCGTCGGCTCGACTGCTGCCGGCAGCGTGATTTTCTGCTGAAGTTTGTGGGCTGCGGGTCAGGTGAGAGTGGTAAGGTTACTGACTTTGCGCCGCACGCCAGCAGCCCATGAGCCTGACCGAACCTTTCCGCCGAACCACCACCGCCGCACGCCGCCTGATGCGGCGCAAGGTGCGCCAGATCAACCGCCTGTCACGCAAGAGCCTGCAAATGGCGCTATTGCTTGGCGGCGCGGGCCTGGTCGCGATGATGTCGCTGGGGTTTGCGTATCTGGCCGACAAGGCGCTTGACTGGAACCGCGAATGGGTGGGGCACAACGGCTGGCTTGCCTTGCTGGTGCTGCCCTTCAGTCTGGCCGCCCTGCGTTGGTTGACGTTGCGCTTTGCCCCGAACGCGGCGGGCAGCGGCATTCCTCAAGTCATCGGCGCGCTGTCCTTGCCGCCCGGCGCCAGCCAAAGCAGCCTGGTGTCGCTGGCACAAACGTTATGGAAGATTCCGCTGTCGTTCTTCGGCATGCTGGCGGGCGCGTCGATCGGGCGTGAAGGCCCGTCGGTGCAGGTGGGCGCCGCGCTCATGTTGGCCTGGGGCGATTTCTGGAAGCGTCGTGGCGTGCAGTTGCGCGGCTTCCATTCCAATGAACTGATCGCCGCCGGCGCCGCGGGCGGGCTTGCAGCCGCCTTCAATGCGCCGCTTGCCGGCGTCATCTTCGCCATCGAAGAGCTGGGCCGCGGCACCGTATTGCGGTGGCAGCGCCTGGTATTGATCGGCGTGCTGGCCGCGGGCTTCCTGGTGGTGGCGGTGCAGGGCAACAACCCCTATTTCGGCGTGTTCGGCGGGGCGCCGCTGGCGCATGGCATGGTGATGTGGATCGTCATTTGCGGCGCCATCAACGGCGCGCTGGGCGGCATCTTCGCGCGGCTGCTTGGCAAGGGCGCATCGGGTGCCGCGCCGGCTGCGTGGCGCGCCTGGATCCGCGCGCATCCCATCTGGACGGCGTTCATCATGGGTCTGGTGCTGGCCGTGATCGGCCTGTGCACGGCCGGCAGTGTCTACGGCACGGGCTACGGCGTTGCGGCCGACCTGCTGTCGGGCCAAGACAGCGCGCCGGCCGGCTTCGGCCTGGCCAAGCTGGCGGCTACCGTCGCCTCGTATTGGGCGGGCATCCCTGGCGGCATCTTCACGCCCGCGCTGACTACCGGCGCCGGCATCGGCCAGCACATCTGGGAGCTGGCGGGCGAGGGCGTGGACCAGCGCGTGTTGGTGCTCGTGTCGATGGCGGCATTCCTGGCGGCGGCCACGCAGGCGCCGTTGACGGCCAGCGTGGTGGTCATGGAAATGACGGGCAGCCAGCCGATGTTGTTCTGGTTATTGGTGGGTTCTTTGCTGGCTTCTGGCGTGTCGCGCCAGTTCTGCCCGCAGCCGTTCTACCATTTGGCGGCCGGGCGTTTTCGCCGTCAGGCCATCGTCGATACGCGCCGCGCCGCGCAACAAGCCGAGGCGGGCGGCGCGCCGGGCAAGGCCGCTTCGTCCTGATCGCCACCTGGTTTTCTTGACTGCGCCCGGCGCGATCAGGGTGAACACCTACCGGACACCGTCCGTGTGGCGGACAGGTCGCCGCTGCACCAACTTGGCGCGAAATGTGGTGCGCTAAGATCGACCGATCCCGAATTTTTCACTTCACTTCGAGCTTCCCATGACCGTGAATGCCTTTATTTGTGATGCGATCCGCACCCCCTTCGGCCGCTACGGCGGTGCACTGGCCAGCGTGCGTCCCGACGACCTCGCCGCCGTTGCCATCAAGGCGCTGATTGCGCGCAACCCCGGCGTGCGCTGGGAAGAACTGGACGACGCCATCATGGGCTGCGCGAACCAGGCGGGTGAAGACAACCGCAACGTGGCCCGCATGGCCACGCTGCTGGCTGGCCTGCCCATCGAAGTGCCCGGCGCCACGGTCAACCGCCTGTGCGGTTCGGGCCTGGACGCCATCGGCACCGCCGCCCGCGCCATCCGCGCCGGTGAAGCCGGTTTGATGCTGGCCGGCGGCGTTGAAAGCATGAGCCGCGCGCCCTTCGTCATGGGCAAGGCCGACAGCGCGTTCTCGCGAAATGCCGCCATTTTCGACACGACGATCGGCTGGCGCTTCGTCAACAAGCTGATGAAGGCCCAGTACGGCGTGGACTCCATGCCGGAAACGGCCGAAAACGTCGCTGACGATTTCAAGATCAGCCGCGAAGATCAAGACCTGTTCGCGCTGGCCAGCCAACAAAAGACGGCTCGCGCGCAGCAAGAAGGCGTGTTTGACGCCGAAATCGTGCCGGTGTCGATCGCCCAGAAAAAGGGTGACCCCATCGTCGTCTCCAAAGACGAACACCCGCGTGAAACCAGCCTGGAATCGCTGGCCAAGCTGAAGGGTGTGGTCCGCGAAGGCGGCACCGTCACGGCCGGCAATGCGTCGGGCGTGAACGACGGCTCCGCCGCATTGCTGCTGGCCGATGAAAAGGCAGCAGCCCGCCACGGCCTGACTCCGCGCGCTCGCGTGGTCGGCATGGCCACTGCCGGCGTCGCGCCGCGCATCATGGGTATCGGCCCCGCGCCCGCCGCGCTGAAAGTGCTGGCGCAAACCGGCCTGACGCTGGACCAGATGGACGTCATCGAACTGAACGAAGCGTTCGCTGCCCAAGGCTTGGCCGTGCTGCGCCAACTGGGCATTGCCGACAACGACCCGCGCGTGAACCCCAACGGCGGCGCGATCGCCCTGGGTCACCCCTTGGGTGCCTCCGGTGCGCGTCTGGCCACCACGGCCATCAACCAGCTGCACCGCACAGGCGGCCGTTACGCGTTGTGCACGATGTGCATCGGCGTGGGCCAGGGCATCGCGCTGATCATCGAGCGCGTCTAAGCCTGAAGTGTTGTTTTTTCCGCCGCGAGGCCGGTGGCGGAAATGAAAAGGGAGCCCTGCGGGGCTCCCTTGTTGTATCTGAAGGGGGCGCTTACGCCCTGTGGCGGCCGTTCAGGGCAGCCCGTCGACTTTCCGGCCGGCCTTGATGCCGTGCTCGTCGAACCAGCCTTGGGCCATTTCCAGGGCATAGCGCACCGGCTTTCTTGCGCAGTGCGGGTCTTCGGTCTGCGGCGCCATGTCGTCGATATTGACGATCGTGCCGTCGTCGGCGATAAAGGCTATCGAGAGCGGCAAGAGCGTGTTGCGCATCCAGAAGCACTGCACGTCCGGCCGCTCGAACACGAACAGCATGCCGTCGTTGCCCTGGAGTTCCGTGCGGAACATCAGGCCGCTTTGGCGGGTGGCGTCGGTGTCGGCAACTTCCGCTCGGATAATATGGATGCCGGCCGAAAGTTGCGTGGTGGGCAAGGGCGGTTGCGGACCGGTTTGCGCTTGGGCGCCCGCGGTCAGCGCAAGCGCCGTGGCGGCCAGTGCCGCCGACAGTGCTTTCAGAAATGCTGGTTTAAAGAACGCTGTCTTGAACAACGTAGGGTTGACAGGCAATAACTTCACATTCTTCAGCATGACTGGCGCAGTAAAAAGAAAATAACAAGGCGGGGCCCGAAAGCCCCGCCTGGATAATGGTGCAGCCTTACCGCTGCACTTTAAGGGATACTCAGGCCGCCGTGGTATTAAGCGCCTGTTTGCCTTTAGGCCCCTGAATGATTTCGAAAGCCACTTTCTGGCCTTCCTTCAGGGTTTTAAAACCATTCATCTGTATGGACGAAAAGTGGGCGAACAGATCTTCACCGCCGTCGTCGGGCGTAATGAAGCCAAACCCCTTTGCATCGTTGAACCACTTGACGGTACCCGTCGATTTGGGATTGTCCCCTTGGACGGCGGTTGCGGTCGTATCAGACATGCGGACTGCCTCATTGAATCGTATGTTGACAGAAGGGCATCGCGGTCTAGACCTCTGTCCCCCCCTCCGAATTCCTGTCAGATTTTCGATGAGTTGAAAACCCCAGAATGCGCTGATAATGCGCCGCTTTTCTTCGTGTCGTCAAGTATGGAAACTACGTATTTCTGCGTGTAATTTTGAGTAAGTTGCGCGTTAGCCGTCCCCAGTTTAAATAGAATACCCGCCCTATGAGTTCTACCTTGGATACCCAGCATGATTTGGCCGTCGAGAAGGCACCGGCGCGCGCCGCGCCGCCTCCGATGTATCAGGTTTTGCTGCTTAATGACGACTACACGCCGATGGAATTCGTCGTGAAAGTTCTGCAGAAATTCTTCAATAAAAACCATGAAGAGGCCACGCGGATCATGTTGCAGGTGCATCACGAAGGTCGCGGAGTATGCGGGGTGTATCCCCGAGATCTCGCGGCGACTCGCATTGCCCAGGTAGGGCAGTATGCGCGGGCGCGCCAGCACCCGCTGCAATGTGTGATGGAACCCGTTTAACACCAAAAATGAAGATGCCGCCCAAGTAGGCGGCGTTGTGCCGTGCTAAACACGGCAGGTTCCGCGTTTGGGGAAGCGCGCGGAGCAGTGGGTCGGCAGCTCCGCCGCGAAGGAGCTTGTGTACGAGTAGGCGGAGGGGTTTGCCGTGAGTGGAAAGGTTAGTAAGACCTGGCTGGCGGTTGCCGGCGTAGTGGTGTTGGCCGGCGCCATCGGCGTAGGCTGGTGGATGGGCGGCAAGGACAAGCAGGGCGCGGCCCCGGTCCAGGCACCGGCGGCTTCCACCGCGACGCAAACCCCTGCGGCGGCCCCGGCCGCTGCGCCTGGTGACGGCAAGCCCGCATTGGGCGCCAGCGCGACGGTGGGCGCACCCGACCCCTTTGCGGCGCTGACCTGCCAGCCGCGCCAGTTCAACGAGGCATTGTCGCTCTCGGTCACGTTCACCCAGCCGGTGGATGCTAAGGCCAAGCTGGATGATTTCCTTCAGGTCACCGACTTGGGCGCCTCGTCCGGAAAGGCCGACGAAGACAACGAAACCGCCGCCAATGCGGGTGACCAGCCGGCCTCGGTCAAGCCGGGCGATTCCGCGCCCAAAGGCAAGATCCTGAAAGGCAGTTGGATCGTGGGCGAGAACCCGCGCATGGTGTATTTCCCTTACATCCAGCCGCAGCGCAAATACGCCATCACGGTACGTTCGGGTTTGCCCGGCGTGGGCGACAAGGTCGTGCTGGCTGAAACCTCGAATTGCGAAGTGAACACGCAGGCCATGCCACCGTCGTTCTATTTCGCCAGCCGCGGCGTGGTGCTGCCGGCCGGCCAGAACGGCGGCCTGCCCGTGGCGACCGTAAACGTGCCCGAGGTTGACGTGCAGTTCCTGCGCGTGGCGCCGGACCGTGTGCCGGAACTGTTCGAAACGGTGCTGGGCATCGGCCGCAACACCACCTCGGCATCTGACGAAGACGAAGCTGACTACGACGATGACAACTGGCGCTATTCCGACAACCGCAGCCTGAAAGGCTCGGTCAGCAACTGGGATCTGGACCGCCTGAATTCGCTGACGACCAGCGTCTATCAGGGCCGTTTCATCACCGACGACAAGCCGAACCGCCGCCACGTCACCTTCCTGCCGGTTGAAGGCGTGAAGGAATTGCAAGAGCCCGGCATCTACATCGCGGTCATGAGCCAACCGGGCCGGTTCCGCTATGAATACCAGGTCACGTATTTCTACGTCAGCGATATCGGCCTGCATGCGCGTCGTTACAGCGACCGCGTGGAAGCCTATTCCGTGTCGCTGAAGTCTGGCCAGGCCATTCCGGGCGCCGTATTTGAACTGGTGGACGGCGCGGGCAAGACGCTGGCCAAGGCCGCTGCCGATGCGCAGGGCCATGTGCGTTTTGACGGCAGCTTCACCAATGCGCGCGTCATCCGCGCCTCGCGCGACAAGGAAATGACCGTGCTGGCCCTGGGCGAACCGGCGCTGGACCTGTCTGAGTTCGATACGGGCGGCCATGTGTCGCGCCCCAATAATCTGTTCGTCTACGCCGGCCGCAATTTGTACCGTCCGGGCGAGACCTTCAACGTGTCGGTGCTGCCACGCGACCTGGACGGCCGCATGCTGACGCCCGCGCCGCTGACGGCGACGATCAAGCGCCCCGATGGCCGCGTGGTGCAGACCACCCTGTGGCAACCCAAGAAAGATCTGGTCGGTTATGTTGAGCGCGCCATCGAATTGCCGCTGGACGCCCAGACGGGTTCGTGGCTGCTTGAACTGCGCGTGGACCCCGCTTCGCGCACGCCGGATGCGTCGTGGAAGTTCCAGGTCGAGGAATTCCTGCCTGAACGCATGAAGATGGCGCTGACCTCTGATCAAGAGGTGCTGTCGCCGGACGAGGAACTGATCGTCAATGTGCAGGGCGATTACCTCTACGGCGCGCCCGCAGCCGGCAATCGCCTGCTGTCCAGCTTCCAGGTCAAGCGCGACCGTTTCGCCTTGGCGCAGAAATGGCCGGGCTTTATTTTCGGTGATGTTGCCGATGACACGCGTCGCACGTTCAGTGAACTGCCCGAGGAAGCGCTGGACGACAAGGGCGCAGCCCGGATCAGCGTGAATCCCAGCGTGGCGGGTACGCACTCGCCCATGAAGGTGCGCGTGTCGGCCAGCCTGCTTGAATCGGGCGGCCGCCCGGTGGTGCGCTCCATCGAGCGCAGCGTCTGGCCCGCCGACAAACTGATTGCCGTGCGTCCGCAGTTTGACAGCGATGTGGCGCGCGAGCGCGCACCCGCCGCGTTTGAAGTCATCCGGGCCAACGCGCAAGGCGAGATCGTTCCGCTGGCCCAGGCCCAGATGCGCTTGTTCCGCGAAGAACGCCAATACTACTGGCGCTTTGACGACCAGCGCGGTTGGAACAGCGGCTATACCGAAACCGAAGAACTGGTCGATTCGCGCGAAATCGCCTTGAACGACCGCGCGCAACTGACCGTGCCGGTCAAGTGGGGCCGTTACCGCCTTGAAATCGCCGACCCGGAAACCGGTGAAACGATGCGCTACCGCTTCTATGCGGGCTGGAACGCGCAGGACGCCGACGCGATGGGCAACCGCCCCGACCGCGTGCAGATGAAGCTGGAAGGCGTGCCGGCCAAGCCGGGCGATACCGTCAAGGTCACGCTGACGCCGCCGCACGACGGCCAGGCGCTGGTCACGGTGGAAGGCGACCGCATGCTGTGGTCCACCTGGGTGGCCGTGAAAGCAACGGGCACCGAAGTTGAGATTCCGATCAACAAGGACTGGAAGCGCCACGACCTGTATGTGGCCGCCGCCGTGTTCCGCCCGGGTAGCGAAGGCGACCGCGTGACGCCGGCCCGTGCGCTGGGCCTGGCGTTCCTGCCAATTGCCAGCGCCGACCGCAAGCTGGATGTGAAGCTGACCGCCGCGGCCAAGACCGAGCCCGAAACCAAGACGACAGTGCGCGTCAAGGTCGACGGCGCTCAAGGCAAGCAAGCCACGGTGACCTTGTCCGCCGTGGACGTCGGCATTCTCAACATCAACCAGTACGCCACGCCCGACCCGCTGGACTATTTCTTCGGCAAGCACCGCTACGCGCCCGAACTGCTGGACATGTACGGCAAGCTGATCGAGAAAATGGACGGCACCAAGGGCAAGCTGAAGTGGGGTGGTGACGCCGCCATGCGCGGCGACAGCAAGAGCCTGCCCAAGAAGGTCAAGCTGGTCGACCTGTTCTCGGGTCCGGTCACCTTGAACGCGCAGGGCGAAGCCGACATTCCGTTGGACCTGCCCGATTTCAACGGCACGCTGCGCCTGATGGCCGTGGCGTTCACGGCCGACAACTACGGCAGCACCGACACTGAAATGGTGGTGGCCGCGCCGATTGTCGCGGAAATGAATACGCCGCGCTTCATCACGCCGGGCGACCAGGCCGCCATCGCGCTTGACCTGACCAACCTGAGCGGCGCCGAGCAAAAGATCAGCATCAAGCTGGAAGCCCTGGACCCGCTGGCCATTCCGGACGGCGTGCGCACGGTGACGCTGAAAGACAAGCAGCGCACGACTTTGCGCTTCAACGCAACGACGACGGGTTCCTACGGTCTGGGCCTGATGCGCCTGACCATCGACGGGCAGGGCGGCGCCAAGCCCGTGCACATCGTGCGCGAATCGGTGCTGCAAGTGCAGCCGGCCTATGCGGGCGAACGCCAGGTGCGCCGTCTGCGTCTGAATCCGGGCGAAACCAATGTGGCGCAAGCGGCGTGGGTGTCTTCGTACTACCCGGATTCGGCTTTGGTCAGCCTGACGGTGTCGAACCGTCCGCCGTTCAACGTGAACAAGCTGGTTGAAGGCCTGCTGGCGTATCCCTACGGATGCGCCGAGCAGACCATCAGCCGCGCCTTGCCGTGGGTGTTGATCGACGACGCCGTCGCCAAGCAGTTCGGCCTGAAGCCGCACTCGCAGGTGGAACGTGCCGCGCAGGTGTCTGGCGCCATCGGCCGCCTGTCCGGCATGCGCAACGCGGTGGGTTCTTACAACCTCTGGAGCGGTTCCAGCTCGCGCGATGTGTGGCTGACGGCCTATGCCGTCGGCTTCCTGCAAGACGCGCGCGACCAAGGCTTTGAAGTGCCCGAAGCCACGCTCGACCGTTCGCGCCAATGGCTGCTGGAGCAAGTGCAGCAGACGTCCAACACCTTCGGCACGTGGTCGGTGAACCTGCGCCGCAACGTTGAAGCCGGCCGTATCGACGGCAGCGATGCCAACGTCCTGCGCGAAGACCACCGCCGTTTTGCCGGCTTGTCGACCGCCGTGCTGGCCTTGGCGCGCGACAAGAAGGCGCCGTTGTCGACGGTGCGCCAACTGTTCGACAACTATCAAGAACGTGCGCGTTCGCCGTTGCCCCTGATCCAGTTGGCGGCCGCATTCAAGCTGATGGGCGACGAAGGGCGCATGCAGTCCGCGCTGGACGCCGCCATGTCACGCGAATACGGTTTCCCCCGTCGCAACTACAACGCCTATTACGATGAATGGCTGGGCGACTACGGCAGCAGCGTGCGCGACTACGCCTTGTCGTACGCGCTGGCCAATCAGTACGGTTTGAAGCATGAGCGCCTGGAAAACCTGCTGACGCAATTGACAGCTCGTCTGGGCAACCGTTCGTACCTGTCCACGCAGGAACGCATGGCGCTGTTGATGGCGGCGCGCGCCATCGGCGGCGACAAGGGCACGCCCTGGCAAGCCGCGCTGACGGTCAACGGCGCGCGCAAGCCGCTGGATGGCGGCAAGAGCGACCAGACGGTGGGCTTGTCGGCGGCTGACCTGGCCAACACGCAAATCGTCAACACGGGGTCGCAATCATTGTTTCTGGAATACGACATCCAGGGCAGCCCGATGGTTGCGCCCAAGCCGCGCAACGACGTGATCCAGCTCAAGCGTGGCTGGTATCGTCCGGACGGCAAACCGTGGGATGGTGGCACGCTGCAAAGCGGCGACATGTTGGTGGTGTGGGTGCAGGCCAGCGCCAACCAAAGCATTCCCGATGCGCTGATCGAGGACCGCGTGCCGGCCGGTTTTGAAGTGGAAAACCTGAACCTGTCGCAAAGCCCCGAGATGCAGGAATGGACGATTGGCGGACGCCGAGTGGCCGAAGCCATGGCCGACTCCAACATCAAGCATCGTGAATTCCGCGATGACCGTTACGTGGCCGCCGTGTCCCTGGGCCGCGGCAAGGTCGACGTGTTCTATCTGGTGCGCGTCGTCACGCCGGGCCGCTATGCGGTGCCGTCGACGGTGGCCGAAGATATGTACCGCCCGGAAATCCGGGGTGTGGGTGAGCAGTGGAGCACGGTCGACATCCGCGATCGCGGCGCCAAGCGTCCTTGACCGCCGCCGCCTCCTCCACGGCGGGCGCCATGCGTGCCCGCCGCTGGCGGCGGCGCGGCATCATCGCGGCCAGCGTGTTGTTTGCGCTGGCCGCGTTGTTATTCGTGCTTGACCGCCTGTTCCCATTGCCCGCCATCGACTCGGGCGGCGCCGCCGTGATCGTTGCCGCCGACGGCACACCGCTGCGCAACTACCCCAGCCGCGACGGCATCTGGCGCTATCCGGTGACGCCGGACCAGGTCTCGCCGCGCTATCTGGACACCTTGCTCACATATGAAGACCGCTGGTTCTACTGGCATCCCGGTGTCAATCCCGTGGCGATGGCGCGCGCGGGCTGGCAGTGGGCCACGAACCGTCGCATTGTGTCGGGCGGTTCCACGCTGACCATGCAGGTGGCGCGCCTGATCGACCCGCAACTGGCCGGCAAGCCGTCGCGTTCCATGTCGGCCAAATTACGACAGGCCTGGCGCGCGGTGCAGTTGGAGATGCACTACAGCAAGGACGAGATTCTTTCCATGTACCTGACCCATGCGCCGATGGGAGGCATTGTGGAGGGCGTGGAAATGGGGGCGCGGCTATGGCTGGGCAAGTCTGCCCGCGACCTGGGCCCGGCCGAATCGGCCATGCTGACCGCTTTGCCGCAAGCCCCATCGCGCCTGCGCCCCGACCGCCATCCCGAGGCGGCTCAGGCCGCGCGAGACAAGGTGCTGGATCGCATGGCCGAACTGGGCCGCTGGACGCCGGCCGAAGTGGCCGACGCCAAGATTGAAAACGTGATCGCGCCGCCGTTGCGCGCGCGCTGGCTGGCGCCGTTGGCCGCGCAACGTCTGTTGCAGGAAGCGGGCGCCACGCCCGCCGCGCGCCGCGCGGGTCAACGGCCGCCGTTGGTTGGATCGACGCTGGATGCCGACATGCAGGCGTCAGTGGAACAAATGTTGCTGGACCGCGTGGACAGCCTGCCGCCCAAGGTGTCCATGGCGGTGCTGGTGATGGATAACGATACGCTGGAGGTCAAGGCCTACGCGGGTTCTGCTGATTTTTCGGACGATACCCGTTACGCCCATGTGGATATGGTGCGTGGCGTGCGCTCGCCGGGTTCTACTCTGAAACCGTTTCTTTATGCGCAGGCGCTGGACGAGGGGTTGATTCATTCCGAAAGCCTGCTGATTGACGCGCCGCTGTCGTTTGGCGGCTACGCACCGGGTAATTTCCAAGCGGCGTTTTCTGGGCCTGTCAGCGTCGCGCAAGCCTTGCAACGGTCGTTGAATGTGCCGGCGGTGGACCTGCTGGACCGCGTCGGGCCGGTCAGTTTCGCGTCGGTTATGCTGACCGGCGGTGTGCGCTTACGTTTGCCGGCGGGTGCCGTTCCAAATTTAAGCTTGATTTTGGGCGGGGGTGGCACCACATTGGAAGAACTGGTCGGCGCTTACCGGGCTTTGGCCCGCGATGGCATCTCGGGACGGCCCCGTCTTCGAACGGAGCAACCCAGGATCGAGTCCCGTATGATGAGCCCTGGAGCCGCCTGGATCGTTCGCGATATCCTCGAAGGTGGCGGGCATCCCGACCGGCCTTTCTACCAGTCGGGCAGTCCGGCCCGGCGGCTGGCCTGGAAAACCGGAACCAGTTTCGGATTCCGGGACGCCTGGGCGATCGGGGTGACCGATAGATGGACGTTAGGCGTCTGGGTCGGTCGTCCGGACGGTACGCCCAACCCCGGTTTTTTCGGGGCAAATGTGGCGGCGCCGTTACTGCAAGATATTGTGGCTGCGTTACCGGAAGGGGCGCAGCAGGTCCGTAGCCGGCCCGAAACGGTGCAGGCGGCGGTCACCTGTTGGCCACTGGGTTATCGGCTGGGCAGCGTGCCGTCTGGGGAATGCCCCGAACAGCGCGCCGCGTGGCTGCTGAACGACACGGCGCCGCCGTCATTTGCCGGCTATGCCGACGCCACGCAGGGGCCTTTGCGCGTGGGTGGCGTGGCCACAGGTTCGGTGCTTCGGCCCGTACCCGGCAGCCGGGAAGTGGCGCTTGATGTGGATGTGCAAGGCGCCGAAGGAGAAGTATGGTGGATGCTGGACGGGCGCGTGGTGAGTCAGGGCGCGTCGAGTCATCCGTTTAAATTAGTGCTGGCGCAAGACGGCCGGTATACGCTTACCGTCATGGACGCACAAGGCCGCCACGATAGTGTGGTTTTTGAAATCGCTGGCGTTACGCCATGATCGGCATAGAATATGAATCGTGTATTTGACCGCTTCGATGCAATACGGAGGAAGCGTGATTTCTCAAGAGCTTGAAGTCAGCCTGCATATGGCTTTCGTCGAGGCCCGTTCGGCCCGGCATGAATTTATTACCGTCGAGCATCTGCTGTTGTCGTTGCTTGACAACGCTTCGGCAGTCGAGGTTCTGCGCGCCTGCGCGGCCAACCTTGACGACTTGCGCCGCAACCTCCGCCAGTTCGTTTCGGAAAACACCCCGGTGATTCCAAGCGGCGCCGAGGTCGACACGCAGCCGACGCTGGGCTTTCAGCGCGTGATCCAACGCGCAATCATGCACGTATCCGCGGGCGGCACCGGCAAGAAGCCGGTGACCGGCGCGAACGTGCTGGTGGCCATCTTCGGCGAAAAGGACTCGCACGCCGTGTACTACCTGCAACAGCAGGGCGTCACGCGCCTGGACGTGGTCAATTTCCTGTCGCATGGCATTACCAAACAGCCCCAGGTGGAGTCCGCCGCCGTGCAGAAAGAGCAGCAGACCAACGGTGAAGAGCAGGGCGAATCGCGTCAGTCGCCGCTTGACCAATACGCCACCGACCTGAACGCCGCCGCGCTGGCGGGCCGCATTGATCCCCTGATCGGACGCGAGCACGAAGTCGAGCGCGTGATCCAGGTGTTGTGCCGTCGCCGCAAGAACAATCCGCTGCTGGTGGGCGAGGCCGGCGTGGGCAAGACCGCTATCGCGGAAGGCCTGGCCTGGCGCATCACGCGCGGCGAAGTGCCCGAAATCCTGCAAGCCGCGCAAGTGTTCTCGTTGGACATGGGCGCGTTGCTGGCCGGCACCAAGTACCGCGGTGATTTCGAACAGCGTCTGAAGGGCGTGCTGAAGCAAATTCGCGGCAACCCCGACGCCATTCTGTTCATCGATGAAATCCACACGCTGATTGGCGCCGGTTCGGCCTCGGGCGGCACGCTGGATGCGTCCAACCTGCTGAAGCCGGCCTTGTCCTCGGGCCAGTTGAAGTGCATTGGCGCCACCACCTACACCGAATATCGCGGCGTCTTTGAAAAAGACCACGCGCTGTCGCGTCGCTTCCAGAAGATCGACGTGCCGGAACCCAGCGTCGAACAGACCGTGCAGATTCTGCGTGGGCTGAAGAGCCGCTTTGAAGAACACCACAGCGTCCGCTACTCGGCGGCTGCGCTGTCGGCTGCCGCTGAACTGTCGGCACGTTTCATCAATGATCGTCATCTGCCCGACAAGGCCATCGACGTCATCGACGAGGCCGGCGCAGCCCAGCGCCTGCTGCCGCGCTCGCGCCAGAAGAAAGTGATCGGCAAGGTAGACATCGAAAACATCGTGTCCAAGATCGCCCGTATTCCGCCGCAGTCGGTCTCCAACGACGACCGCAGCAAGCTGGCCACGCTGGACCGTGATTTGAAAACCGTGGTGTTCGGCCAGGACGGCGCGATCGATGCCCTGGCCGCCGCCATCAAGATGGCGCGCTCGGGCCTGGGCAAACCGGAAAAGCCCATCGGCGCTTTCCTGTTGTCCGGCCCCACCGGTGTGGGCAAGACCGAAGTGGCGCGGCAACTGGCGTTCACGCTGGGTGTTGAGCTGCTGCGTTTCGATATGTCGGAATACATGGAACGCCACGCGGTGTCGCGCCTGATCGGTGCGCCGCCGGGGTATGTCGGTTTCGACCAGGGCGGCCTCTTGACGGAAGCCATCACCAAGCAGCCGCACTGCGTGCTGCTGCTGGACGAAATCGAAAAGGCCCACCCGGATGTGTTCAACATCCTGCTGCAGGTCATGGACCACGGCACGCTGACCGACAACAACGGCCGCAAGGCGGACTTCCGTAACGTCATCCTCATCATGACGACGAACGCGGGCGCCGAAACCTTGAACCGTCCCTCGATCGGCTTTGCCAATTCGCGGATGCTGGGCGACGAAATGGCGGAAATCCGTCGCATGTTCACGCCTGAATTCCGCAACCGCCTTGACGCAATCATTCCGTTTGCCGCGTTGGACCGCGAGGTCATCCTGCGCGTGGTGGACAAGTTCCTCATGCAGCTTGAAGACCAGTTGCACGAGCGCCGCGTGGAAGCCGTATTCACCACGAAACTGCGCGAACACCTTGCCAAGGAGGGGTTCGACCCGCTGATGGGCGCGCGTCCCATGCAACGTCTTATCCAGGACACCATCCGCCGCGCGCTGGCCGACGAGCTGCTGTTTGGCAAGCTGGTCGACGGCGGCTCGGTCACGGTGGACCTGGACGAGTCGGGCAAGGTGACGCTGGACTTCGACGACAACGGGAAACCACCGTCCTCGGATGCGCCGGATAAGCAGGAAGTCGAACTGATCGATTGATGACCGCGGACAGCCAGCCGCTGATCGAATGCGAACACTGCGCAAGCGTTTATCGCCGACATCAGCTTGAACCTGGCGAGACCGCCAATTGCGCCCGCTGCGGGGCCACACTGTGGCGCTACAGCGGGCTTACTTTGTCCAATTGGCTGGCGCTTGCCATTAGCGCCCTGATCATTTTCGGGGTGGCCAACGCTTACCCGGTCGCTTCCATGTCCGTGCAGGGCATGGTGCAGCAGGCCTCCTTGCTGGACTCGATTTCCATTACCTGGCGCCAAGGTCATTGGGTCGTTGCCGTCATGACGGGGCTGGCCGGCTTCGTCTTGCCACTGCTGCAGTTGACCGTGCTGTTGTGGGTGCTGGGCCCGTTGTCGCAAGGCCGTGAACCCGTGGGCTTCCGTGGCGCCATGCGTTTGCTGGGCGTGCTGCGTCCCTGGTGCATGGTGCCCGTGTTTCTGTTGGGCGTGCTGGTGGCGGTGGTGAAGCTGGCCGGCATGGCCGCGGTGCAACCCGGTATCGGGCTGGGCGCCTTTGGTCTGTTGACCATCTTCCTGACGATGCTGGGCCGCCTGTCACCGCATGTGCTGTGGCGGTATGCCGAGACGGCGGGCGTGGCGCCCGTGCATATTCCGGAAAGCAGTCCCGACAACGTGTTGGCCGGCTGCCATGTGTGCGGCCAGGTGCAGGCCTTGCCGCGCGACGCCGATCCCGAAGAAGAGCACCACTGCGTGCGCTGCCATGCCGTGGTGCATTACCGCAAGCCGGACCACGTGGCGCGCACCTGGGCGCTGCTGCTCGCGGCGGTCGTGTTCTATATCCCGGCCAACGTGCTGCCCGTCATGCAGGTGAGTTCCGTTTTGGGCGACAGCGCCCACACCATTCTGGGCGGCGTGGTCGAACTGTGGCAGATGGGCTCATGGGATATTGCGTTGATCGTGTTCATCGCCAGCGTGGCCGTACCCCTGACCAAGCTGCTGGCACTGATCTTGCTGTTGCTGACCGAACAGTGGCGCAGCACGACCAATCTGCGGCCGCGCACCCGCTTGTATCAGATGGTCGAGTTCATTGGCCAATGGTCGATGCTGGATGTGTTTGTCGTTATATTGCTGGCGGCGCTGGCCGATTTCCAAGGTTTGATGGAGATCAGCGCGGGTGCCGGGGCGGCGGCCTTCGGTGTGGTGGTGATCTTGACCATGCTGGCGGCCATGAGCTTCGATTTGCGCCGTAGCTGGGATCTGGAAGGCGAGAGCGAAATCGACACCCCCGAGATCGAAGGCCGGGCTCACCCGGGTCACCCGGCGCAGCAGCCACCGGCTCAGACCAGCAGGGAAGTGGGTTAGCAACAACAGCGGGTCCCGCGGAAGAAGAAAAAAGGAAAGTAGATGTCCGACCAAGCACCCGATGCCGGTGAAGAGAAGTACAAGTCACCGACCATCTCGCGCAAGCAGAAGAGCCGGATTTCATGGATCTGGCTGGTGCCCATCGTGGCCGCGCTGATGGGTATGTCGCTTGTCATCCGCACCTGGATGCAGGCCGGCCCGGATATCTCCATCTCGTTCAATACAGCCGAAGGGCTGGAGGTGGGCAAGACGCAGCTGCGCTACAAGGATGTGAACATCGGCACGGTGAAGTCCATTGGCTTCAACAGTGACCGCAGCAAGGTCGTGGTGAAGGCCGAACTGGCGAAAGAAGTGTCGGACCTGGCCCGCGAAGGCACCAATTTCTGGGTGGTGCGGCCGCGCCTGGACGTCAGTGGCGTATCGGGCCTGGGCACCTTGCTGTCGGGCGCCTACATTGGCGTGGACGCGGCCGAGGGCAAGAACGGTTCCGCCAAGGCCACCAAGCTCAGCTTCGAAGGCCTGGAGATTCCGCCCGCGGTCACGCATGACCGCGCCGGCAAGCGCTTCAAGCTCAAGGCGTCGGACCTGGGGTCCCTGGACATTGGCTCGCCCGTCTACTTCCGCCGCATCAATGTGGGTCGCGTCATTGGTTATGAGCTCGACAAAACCGGCACGGCCGTGAACGTTGAAGTGTTCGTGGATGCGCCCAACGACAAGTTCGTCACCAACGGCACGCGCTTCTGGAACGCCAGCGGCGTGGACTTCAGCGTCAATGCCGACGGCTTGAAGGTTCGCACGCAGTCGCTGGTGTCCATGGCGGTGGGCGGCGTGGCGTTTGAATCCGTGCAAAGCGCGCGCGACGGCAGCAACCCGGCGCCGGCCGATGCCAGCTTTGACCTGTACGCGACCGAAGCCGCCGCCAAGGCCAACCCCGACGGCGAAGCCTTCCCCATTCGCATGCGCTATGACCAGTCCATCCGTGGCCTGGCCGTGGGCGCACCCATCGATTTCAACGGCATCACGCTGGGTAACGTCACGCAGATCACGCTGGACTTCGACCCGGCCACCAAGCGTTTCTTCTCGCTGGTGGACGCCACGCTGTATCCGGAACGCCTGGGCCGCGTCTATGAAGAGGTGCGCGAGCGCGCGCTCAAGGATGGCGACGAGGCCGGCACGCGGCTGCTGGGCGTGATGATCAAGTACGGCCTGCGCGCCCAACTGCGCACGTCCAACCTGCTGACCGGTCAGCTGTATGTGGTGCTGGACAACTTCCCGAACGCCAAGCCGGTGGAGTTCAAGGCGACCGACCCGGCGATCATTCCGACCGTGCCGGGCAACCTGGATCAGTTGCAGCAGCAGGTCAGCAATATCGTCGCCAAGATCGAGAAGATTCCGTTCGACAAGATCGGCGAAGATCTGCGCACCACGCTGGCCAGCACGTCAAAACTGATGAATCGGCTGGACAAGCAGGTGGCGCCCGAGGCTCAAAGCATGTTGAAGCAGGCACGCCAGTCGATGGCGAATATCAATTCGCTGCTGGCCTCGGACGCCTCGCTGCCCGTCAATACCGAAAAGGCGATGCAGGAACTGAGTCGCGCGGCCCGCTCGTTGCGTGCGCTGGCCGACTTCCTGCAAGCGAATCCCGAAGCCTTGTTGCGGGGCCGTGGCGATGACCCGATTCCCGGCTCTGGCCCTGTCAGGAACTAAACAACCATGACTCTATTCTCGATCCGTCCCGTCTTGTCCCTGTTGGCGCTGAGCGCCGCCTTGGCGGGCTGCGGCTCGTCGCCGCCCGTGCACTACTACACGCTTCAAAGTCCGGCGGCGCCGTCTACGGCCGCGCCCGCCGGGTCGGCGGACTTCCTTATCGAGGTGCAAGCCGTCAGCTTGTCGACACAGGCCGACCAGCCGCAACTGATGGTGCGCACGGGCGACGGCAGCGTGGCGGCGCTGTATTCCGAACGCTGGAGCTCGCCTTTGGGTGACGAGTTGCGGGGCGCCTTGTCGGACGCCCTCAAGCGCGAGCTGGGCGCCCTGGACGTGCAGATGGTCAAGCCAGGGCCGGCGGCCCCGGTGTGGCGCGTACAGACGGACGTGCAGCGTTTTGAAATGGTGCCCGGCAGCGTGGCGCAGTTGGACGCCACCTGGCGCGTGCGGCCCGTCAACGCCAAGGGCACGGGCCTGTTGTGCCGCAGCGTGGTGACGGAAACCGTGTCGGAAACTGGTATTCCTGCGCTGATCGCCGCGCAGCAACGGGCGGTGGTGGGTTTGGCGGGCGTGATGGCGTCCGCCATACGCGGGCAAACCCCTGCCGGAACCGGCTCGGTGCAGATGCTGGGCTGCTCGCCGCTGAAAGAATGAGAAACCTGCATCAACTCAACCGGTTAACCTAGGGTTAACCTTAATACAAACAAGGTTGCAACCTGTCTAGCATACGGTCCTACCCATACTGGGTTTCGTTCGGACTCAGTAACACCTTTGCCATGCGACAGGAAGCAATCTCTTATGGCCAGCACGACCCTCGGCGTCAAAGTTGATGACGCACTGCGCGACCGCCTCAAGGCCGCCGCGAACAAGCTCAACTGCACGCCCCACTGGCTGCATAAGCAGGCCATTCTTTCTTATCTGGACAAAATCGAGCGGGGCCACCTGCCCGCCGAGATGTCGCATCTGGGCATGGACGCCGGCGCCGACGACGAGTCGGGCGACGCGCCCGCCGCGCCCACCCCGCCTTTCTACGAATTTGGCCAGGACGTGCAGCCGCAGTCCGTGCTGCGCGCCGCGATTACCGCCGCGTATCGCCGCCCCGAACCTGAATGCGTGCCGCTGTTGCTGGGTCAGGCCCGTGTGCCCAACCTGGAAAAGGTCCACGCCATGGCGTCCGACCTCGTCAAGAAGCTGCGTGGCAAGCGCAGCGGCGGCGGCGTCGAAGGGCTGATCCAGGAATTTTCCTTGTCCAGCCAGGAAGGCGTGGCGCTGATGTGCCTGGCCGAAGCGCTGCTGCGCATTCCCGACCGCGCCACCCGCGACGCGCTGATCCGCGACAAGGTTGCCCGTGGCGACTGGAAGTCGCACATGGGCGGTTCGCAATCGCTGTTCGTCAACGCCGCCACCTGGGGCCTGATGATCACTGGCAAGCTGGTTGCCGTCAGCAGCGAACAGTCCTTGTCCAAGGCGCTGACGCGCCTGATCGGCAAGGGCGGCGAGCCCCTGGTGCGCAAGGGCGTGAACATGGCCATGCGCATGATGGGCGAACAGTTCGTGTCCGGCCAGACCATTTCCGAGGCACTGGCCAACAACCGCAAGATGGAAGCGCGCGGCTTCCGCTATTCCTACGACATGCTGGGTGAAGCGGCCACAACGGCCGAAGACGCCGAGCGCTATTACGCGTCGTATGAGCAGGCCATTCACGCCATCGGCAAGGCCGCGGCCGGCCGTGGCATCTACGAAGGCCCGGGCATCTCGATCAAACTGTCGGCGTTGCATCCGCGCTATTCGCGCAGCCAGCGCGAACGGGTCATTGCCGAACTGCTGCCGCGCGTGAAGGCGCTGACGGCCTTGGCACGCAGCTACGACATCGGCTTGAACATCGACGCCGAAGAAGCCGACCGTCTGGAAATCTCGCTGGACCTGCTGGAAGCGCTTTGCTTCGCGCCGGAACTGGAAGGCTGGAATGGCATTGGCTTTGTCATCCAGGCCTATCAAAAGCGCGCGCCGTTCGTCATTGACTACGTCATCGACCTGGCCCGCCGCAGCCGTCACCGCGTGATGGTGCGCCTGGTCAAGGGCGCGTACTGGGATACCGAGATCAAGCGTGCCCAGGTTGATGGCCTGGAAGGCTATCCCGTCTACACCCGCAAGCTGTACACCGACGTGGCCTACCTGGCGTGCGCGCGCAAGCTGCTGAACGCGCCCGAGGCCGTTTATCCGCAGTTCGCCACGCACAACGCCTATACGCTGGCCGCGATCTATCAATTGGCGGGTCAGAACTACTACCCCGGCCAATATGAATTCCAGTGCTTGCACGGCATGGGCGAACCCTTGTACGACGAAGTGGTCGGCCCGCTGGCCCAGGGCAAGCTGAACCGCCCGTGCCGCATCTATGCGCCGGTCGGCACGCACGAAACGCTGCTGGCGTACCTAGTGCGCCGCCTGCTGGAAAACGGCGCCAATACCTCGTTCGTGAACTTGATCGGCGACGACACCATTCCGGTTGAATCGCTGGTGGCCGATCCGGTGGAAGCGGCCTCGCGCATCGTGCCGCTGGGCGCGCCGCACGAAAAGATCCCGCTGCCGCGCGAGCTGTACGGCAACCTGCAACAGGGCGCCCGCGCCAACTCGGCTGGGCTGGACCTGACTAACGAACACCGCCTGGGCTCGTTGTCAGCTGCGCTGTTGGCCAGCGCCGGCACGCCATGGCGCGCTGGCCCGATGTTGGGCGAGGGCGAGCAAGCCTGGGATGCGGCGCGCGCCATTGAAGTGCGCAACCCCGCCAACCTGCGCGACGTGGTCGGCCACGTGATCGAGGCGCAGTCGGAAGAAGCCGACATCGCCTTGCGCGCCGCCGCCAATACCGCACCCATCTGGCAGTCGACGCCGGTGGCGGAGCGGGCGCAATGCCTGCGCCGCGCGGCGCAATTGCTGGAAGAGCAGATGCAGACCCTGTTGGGCCTGATCGTGCGAGAAGCCGGCAAGTCGCTGCCCAACGCCATTGCCGAAGTGCGTGAAGCCGTGGACTTCCTGCGCTACTACGCAGACCAGGCTGAACAGGAGTTCAGCAACGACACGCATCGCCCCTTGGGTACGGTGCTGTGCATCAGCCCCTGGAACTTCCCGCTGGCCATCTTCACCGGCCAGGTCGCGGCCGCGCTGGCTGCCGGTAATACCGTGGTGGCCAAGCCTGCTGAACAAACGCCCTTGATCGCGGCGCAAGCCGTGGCCATCCTGCGCGCGGCCGGCGTGCCTGCCGGCGCCGTGCAATTGTTGCCCGGCCGTGGCGAAACCGTCGGCGCCCAACTGGTGGCCAGCCCCGCCGTGCGCGGCGTGATGTTCACCGGCTCCACCGATGTGGCGCGCATCATCGCGCGCACGCTGGCCGACCGCCTGGATGACGACGGCCACACCATTCCGCTGATCGCCGAAACGGGCGGCCAGAACGCGATGGTGGTGGATTCGTCCGCGCTGTCAGAACAAGTGGTGTTCGACGTGTTGAGCTCGGCCTTTGACTCGGCCGGCCAGCGCTGTTCGGCGCTGCGCGTGCTGTGCGTGCAGGAAGACAACGCTGACCACGTACTGACGATGTTGCGCGGCGCCATGCGCGAATTGGCCGTGGGCAACCCCGACCGCCTCTCGGTGGATGTGGGCCCTGTCATCGATACGGAAGCCCGCAACGGCATCCAGCGCCACATCGAGACCCTGCGCACGGCGGGCCACCGCGTCGATCAGGTTGAACTGAATGGCGAATGCCGCCACGGCACCTTCGTGGCGCCCACCATCATCGAAATCGATCACATCAGCGAACTGACGCGCGAAGTGTTCGGCCCGGTGCTGCACGTGGTGCGCTACAAGCGCGACGAGCTGGATGCGCTGCTGGATGCCATCAATGGCACGGGCTACGGCCTGACCTTCGGCGTGCATACCCGCATCGACGAAACCATTGCGCACGTGACCGGGCAGGTGCATGCCGGCAACGTCTACGTCAATCGCAACATCGTGGGCGCGGTGGTGGGCGTGCAGCCGTTTGGTGGCGAATGCCTGTCGGGCACGGGTCCGAAGGCGGGCGGTCCGTTGTACATGTACCGCTTGCTGGGCACGCGCCCGGCCGGCCTGCCGCCAGCGCTGGACGCCGCCGCGCCGCTGCCACAACGCATTGCGCTGCCCGGCCCCACGGGCGAAACCAACACCTATATGGTCGAACCACGCGGCGCCGTGTATTGCGTGGCGGCTACCGAAGCCGGTGCGCGAGCGCAGTGGTCGGTGGCACGCTTGACGGGCAACCATGCCTGGTTCGCGGACACGCCAGCCGCGCAGGCGCTGTTGGCCACGCTGGACGCCGAGCAGCAAGGCCAGGCGGGCATTCTGGCCGACGATGAGGTCGACCAGGCTGACTACCAGGCCGTGCTGTTCGAAGGCGATGGCGACGCGCTGCAAGCGCTAAACCAGCGTATCGCGCAGCGTCCGGGGGCCATCCTGTCGGTGCATGGGCTGACGTCCGACGCGTTGGCGGCAGGAGCCTCCTATGTGCCGGAACGCCTGCTGACCGAACGATCCATCAGCGTCAATACGGCCGCCGCTGGCGGCAACGCCAGCCTCATGACTATCGGTTGACCGAACGGCCGAGGGTGACCACAAAGTCACCCTCGATGACCGAGGGTTATCTCCAATATCGGGCAAGGTTGCACTGGAACGAAAATCCGGTCGCACCTCAAGTCTGGATGTCGCAACCCGGCATCCAGGCCTTGCAGAACATGCAGTCGCGGGACCCGGCCACCGCCGGGCCCGTGGTAGTAGAAAAACCAAAAGCCTGGCTAAAAGCTCAGGTATAACAAGGCCTTAAGTACCGCTATCAGTACACGGCCATCCGAGACCCCGGAGGATTCCCCATGAAGTTCCGCACGACTTTGAAGCTACTCGCCGCCAGCATCGCCGCTGTGGGCATGACGGCCGCCGCGTCGGCCGCCGACATCAAACTTGGCTTTGCCGCCCCGCTGACCGGTCCGCAATCGCACTACGGTGAAGACATGCAGAACGGGCTGAACCTGGCTTTGGAAGAAGCCAATAAGAAGGGCATCAAGGTCGACGGCGAACCCGCCAAGTTCGTGCTGGTGTCGCGCGATGACCAGGCCGATCCGCGCGTGGGCGTGCAGGTGGCGCAGCAATTGGTTGACCAGGAAGTCGTGGGCATTCTGGGCCACTTCAATTCGGGCACCACCATCCCCGCGTCGCGTGTCTACCATGAAGCCGGTCTGCCCCAGATCGCCATGGCCACGTCGCCGGAATACACCAAGCAGGGCTACGAAACCACGTTCCGCATGATGACCAGCGACACCCAGCAGGGTGCGGCGGTCGGCAAGTTCATGGTGCAGAACCTGAAGGCCAAGAAGGTCGCCATCATCGACGACCGCACGGCCTATGGCCAAGGCCTGGCCGACGAAGTGGAAAAGGCCGTGAAGGCCGCGGGCGGCGAGATCGTCCGCCGCGAATACACCACCGACAAGGCCAACGACTTCACCGCCATCCTGACCAACATCAAGGGCGCCGCGCCCGACGCGATTTTCTACGGTGGCCTGGACGCGCAGTCCGGTCCCATGAAGCGCCAGTTGGCCACGCTGGGCCTGAAGGCCCCGCTGGTGTCGGGCGAAATGACGCGCAGCGACACGTTCATCAAGCTGGCGGGCGATGCCGCCGACGGCACGTTCGCGTCCCTGGCCGGCGTTCCGCTGGACAAGATGACGGCGGGCAAGGACTTTGCCCAGCGCTACGAGGCGCGTTTCAAGAAGGCCCCCGGCGTTTATGCGCCGTACGCCTATGACGGCGCCTGGAACATGATCACGGCCATTGAAAAAGCCGGGTCGTCCGACCCCGAGAAGTACCTGCCGGCGCTGGCCAAGCTGAACCGCAAGGGCGCCACCAGCGAGCACATTTCCTATGACGCGAATGGCGATCTCAAGGAAATTTCGGTCACCATCTACGAAGTCAAGAACGGCAAGTGGGAGATGGTTGAAACGATGGTCAGCCAAGCCAACTAAGGCGGGCTGAACCCCGGGCGGGGCCGGCTGCGCCGGTGTCCGTCCACTCTTTGCGCTTGCGCCGCTCGGCGTGGCGCCGTGCCCGCAGCGTCCCGTCCGTCAAGACCAGGGCCGCTGCGTTGCGCGACTTTTTCCAGGCTTATTTCCGCGGCCCCTATGGATATCTTCATTCAACAATTGATTAACGGCGTCACGCTAGGCAGCGTGTACGCCCTGGTCGCCCTTGGCTACACCATGGTGTACGGCATCATCGGGCTGATCAACTTCGCGCATGGCGATGTCGTCATGATCGGCGCCATGGCGGCCACCACGGTCGCCATTTCGCTGGTGGGCGGCGACCCCGGCGTGTCTGCCTTCGTGGTGATAGGCGTGGGCCTGCTGGTGTCTGTGCCGCTGTGCATGGCGGTGGGCTGGACGGCCGAGCGCGTGGCCTACCGGCCGCTGCGCCGTGCACCGCGACTGGCCGCGCTGATCACCGCCATCGGCGTGTCCATCATCCTGCAGAACGTGGCCATGATGGCCTGGGGCCGCAACTACCTGAACTTTCCGCAAGTGCTGTCGCCGCGCGTGTTCGAGTTTGCCGGCGCCCGCATGAGCACGCTGCAGATCGCCATCGTGGTGATTGCGGCGCTGATCATGGGCGGCCTGCTGGCCATCGTGCACAAGACCCGTCTGGGCACGGCCATGCGCGCCACCGCGCAGAACCGGGAAGTGGCGGGGCTGATGGGCGTGAACATCAACACGGTGATTTCGGCGGCATTCCTGATCGGCTCGGCGCTTGCCGCCGTGGCGGGCATGATGGTCGCCACGTATTACGGCGTGTCGCAATACACCATGGGCTTCATGCTGGGCCTGAAGGCCTTTACCGCCGCGGTGCTGGGCGGCATCGGCAGCATGGTGGGCGCCATGGTGGGCGGGCTGCTGCTGGGCGTGATCGAAGCGCTGGGCGCGGGTTATATCGGCGACATCACGGGCGGCTTTCTGGGCAGCCATTATCAGGACGTGTTTGCGTTCTTCGTGCTGGTGCTGGTGCTGATCTTCCGCCCCTCCGGCCTCTTGGGCGAACGTGTGGGAGACCGGGCATGAACGTATCCCTGAAAAAAAGCGGGCTGTCGACCCGCAACCTGATCGGCATTGCGCTGATCGGCATCGTGCTGGCGGTGCTGCCCTTTGTGATCGGCATGGCCGGGCAGAGCTGGGTGCGCATCCTGAACTTTGCCCTGCTGTACGTGATGCTGTCACTGGGCCTGAACATCGTGGTGGGCTTTGCCGGCCTGCTGGATCTGGGCTACATCGCGTTCTACGCGGTGGGCGCGTATACCTGGGCGCTTTTGGCGTCGCCGCATTTCGGGCTGCACCTGCCGTTCTGGGCGATCTTGCCGATTGCGCTGGCCGTGGCCTGCCTGTTTGGCGTGCTGCTGGGGGCGCCAACGCTGAAATTGCGGGGCGATTACCTGGCCATCGTGACCTTGGGTTTCGGGGAGATCATTCGCATCTTCCTGAACAACCTGAATGCCCCGATCAACATTACCAACGGGCCGCAGGGCATCAACCGCATCGATACCTTCAAGGTGGGCGAGTTCTCGTTCGGGCGCACGGAAAGCCTGCTGGGCATGCGCTTCACCGGGCCTGAAAAGTATTACTACCTGCTGCTGGCCATCACGCTGATCATTATCGTGGTGTGCGTGCGCCTGCAGAATTCTCGCATCGGGCGTGCCTGGGAGGCCATCCGCGAAGACGAGATCGCGGCCAAGGCCATGGGCATCAACACCCGCAACATCAAGCTGCTGGCGTTCGCCATGGGTGCGTCTTTCGGCGGCGTGGCGGGCGCGCTGTTCGCCTCGATGCAGGGCTTTGTCAGCCCCGAGAGCTTCTCGCTGATGGAGTCGATTTCCATCCTGTGCATGGTGGTGCTGGGTGGCATGGGGCATATCCCCGGTGTGATCCTGGGCGCGTTGATCCTGGCGGCCTTGCCGGAGTTCCTGCGCGCGGTGGTGGAACCCTTCCAGCACATGGTGTTTGGCGCCGTGGTGCTGGACCCCGAAGGCATCCGCATGCTGCTGTTTGGCCTGGCCATGGTGTGCGTCATGCTGTTCCGCCCGGCGGGCTTGTGGCCGTCGGCCGTGCGCAAGCGCGAGCTGTCGTCGAAGGCGCAAGGAGGTGCGGCATGAGCAAACTGCTGCAAGCGCAGGGCCTGGGCAAACGCTTTGGCGGCCTGCAGGCCTTGTCCGACGTCAGTTTCGATATTGAACAGGGCGAAATCTATGGCCTGATCGGCCCCAACGGCGCGGGCAAGACCACGCTGTTCAACGTGCTGACCGGCTTGTACATCCCGGAAGACGGCAGTTGCACGTTCAACGGTGCATCCCTGTCCGGCAAGAAGCCGCATGAGGTCGCCTACGCGGGGTTGGCGCGCACGTTCCAGAACATTCGCCTGTTCGCCAATTTGTCCGCCATCGAAAACGTGATGATCGGGCGCCATCTGCGTACGAAGGCGGGCGTACTCGGCGCGGTGCTGCGCACGCGCGCCACGCGGGCGGAAGAAGCGGCCATCGAGGCGCGGGCGCAGGAACTGCTGGACTACGTGGGCATCGGCCATCGCGCCAACGACGTCGCGCGCTCCCTGCCTTACGGTGATCAGCGCCGCCTGGAAATTGCACGCGCCCTGGCCACGGACCCGAAGCTGCTGGCCTTGGACGAACCCGCGGCCGGCATGAATGCATCGGAAACGGTGGTGCTGCGCAAGCTGGTCGAAAAGATCCGCGACGACGGCGTCACGGTGCTGCTGATCGAGCACGACATGAAGCTGGTGATGGGCCTGTGCGACCGGGTGCTGGTGCTGGAATACGGCAAGGTGCTGGCCATGGGCAAGCCTGCCCAGGTGCAGCGCGACCCGAAGGTTATCGAAGCGTATCTGGGCGCCGGCGCGGCGCAAGACCCGCTGATTCACAAGGAGAGCCCGGCATCATGACGGCATCCCAACCCTTATTGGAACTGCGTGGCCTGCAAGTGGCGTATGGCGGTATCCGTGCCGTGCGCGGCATCGACCTGCGCGTGGACTCGGGTGAACTCGTGTGCCTGATCGGCGCCAACGGCGCGGGCAAGAGCACGACGCTACGCGCCATTTGCGGCCTGGTGCCGCTGGCGGGCGGTGAAATCGTCTACGGCGGGCAGTCGATCGGTGGCACGAAATCGCATGAACTGGTTCGCCGTGGCTTGGTCATGGTGCCGGAAGGTCGGGGCATCTTCGGCCAACTGACCATCGAAGAGAACCTGGCGATGGGTGCGTACATCCGGCGCGATGCCGCACAGGTTCGCCAGGATACCGACCGCGTGTTCACGCTGTTTCCCCGGCTTGCCGAACGCCGCAAACAGGCGGCCGGCACCTTGTCGGGCGGTGAGCAGCAGATGGTGGCGATGGGCCGCGCCATGATCGCGCGCCCCAAGCTGCTCTTGCTTGACGAGCCCTCGATGGGCTTGGCGCCGCTGATGGTCGAAAAGGTGTTCGAGGTTGTGCGCACCATTGCCAGCGAGGGCGTGACGATACTGCTGATCGAACAGAACGCGCGCCTGGCGCTGGAAAACAGCCATCGGGGCTACGTGATGGAGTCGGGCGAGATCATCCTGTCCGGCCCCGCCAAGCAGATGCTGCATGACCCGAAGGTTCGGGCGGCGTATCTGGGCGAAGTCGAGGAAGCCTCGGCGTAATCACCTTGTCTGCGCGAGAGCAGGGCGTGCGCCTGACAATGCGCGCCTGAAAAGCTAGCAGTTGAAAATGCCCGGCATCCAGATCAGATGCCGGGCATTTTCATGCGCGCAAGGATAGCGTTCAAGCGGGCTGGGGCACCGCGCGCTTTTTGCCGATCCGCAAGGCGATCACCGCCGCGATCAGCCCCGTGATGCCGGAAATCACAAAAGCCATCAGGTAGCTGCCTTGCGCTTCGCGGATGGCGCCCGCCATCCAGGCGGCGCTGGCGGCGCCCAACTGGTGGCCCGCGACGATCCAGCCGAACACGATGCCGGCGTCGCGTTCGCCAAAGGCTTCGGTGGTCAAACGCAGCGTGGGTGGCACCGTGGCGATCCAGTCCAGCCCGAAGAAGATGGCGAAGATCGACAGGCTGTAGAACGAGAAGTCGGAGTAGGGCAGGTAGATCAGCGACAGGCCGCGCAAGGCGTAGTAGACGAAGAGCAGCTTGCGCGGGTCGTAGCGGTCGGTCAGCCAGCCGGATGCCGTGGTGCCGACCAGGTCAAAAATACCCATCAACGCCAGCAGCCCCGCGGCTTGCACTTCCAGCATGCCGTGGTCGCCACACAGCGCGATCAGGTGCGTGCCGACCAGGCCATTGGTGGTGAAGCCGCAAATGAAGAACGTGGCGAACAGGAACCAGAATGTGGGGGTCTTGGACGCGCGTGCCAGGGCGCCGAACGTGGCGGCCAACATGCCGGTGCGCGGCGCGACGGGGGCGGGCGGGGCGTGTGGGTCGCTGCCGAACGGCACCAGCCCGACGTTGGCCGGGCGGTCGGGCACCAGCCACCAAGCCAGCGGCACCATCGCGGCGGCGGCCGCCGCCACCGTCCAGACCACGCGCGTCCAGTCGCCGGAAGACGCCAACGTGGCAAGGATGGGCAGGAAGACCAGGGTGCCGCTGGCGGTGCTGGCGGTCAGCAGGCCCATCATCAGGCCGCGATGCTTGGTGAACCAGCGGTTAACGATCGTGGCGCCCAGCACGGACGCGACGGCGCCGGAGCTCAAGCCGGAGAACACGCCCCAACTCATCAGCAGGTGCCAGGGCTCCGTCATGTAGGCGCTGACGGCGCTGGAGGCGGACATCAGGACCAGCGCGGTGATCAGCACGCGGCGCAAGCCAAAGCGTTCCATCGCGGCGGCGGCGAAGGGGCCGACCAGCCCATAAAGGAAGATGCCCGCGGCGGCGGCGAATGAAATCGAACTGCGGCTCCAGCCGAAGGCATCTTCCAGCGGTACCAGCAGTACGCTGGGCGTGGAGCGCAGGCCGGCAGACACGAGCAAGGCCAGGAATATCACCGCCACCACGACAAAAGCGTAGTTTTGCCCGATGTGGCGGAAGGGGATTGGGGGGCGGGCTATACTCATGTTACTTACCGGTACGTATCTGAATTTGCAAGTTTGCGAATGGTACGTACCGGTCAGTAACATCGTCAAGCGCTTTTTGACGCATGTGTTTTTCGAGCAGTTTTCAGGAGTCCTGCATGTCCACCAAGCCCAATCCCGTGTCCGACATCGCGCCCGATATTCCGTCCAATCCAGCGGAGCAACCCGCTTCCAAGCCGCTGCTTGCGGCCGACCGCATCCGCAAGACGGCGCGCGAAATGTTCTACCGCGACGGCATCCGCGCCGTGGGCGTGGACGCCATCGTCAACCAGGCCGGCGTGACCAAGCCCAGCCTTTACCGCAGTTTTTCGTCCAAGGACGAATTGGCGGCGGCCTATCTGCGCGACTATGACGCCGAATTCTGGGCGCGCTTCAACGCCGCCTGCGACGCGCATCCAGGCGACCCGCGTGCGCAATTGCTTGATTACCTGTCGGGCCTGGGCAAGCGCGCGGTGGTGAACGGCTATCGCGGTTGCGGGCTGACCAACGCCGCGGTCGAATACCCTGAGCCTCAGCATCCGGCCCGTGCGGTTGCCGTAGAGCACAAGCTGGAGCTGCGGCGCCGCTTGAACGAGATGGCGGCGGGCATGGGCGCGCACGACCCCGAGGCTCTGGCCGACGGCTTGCTGCTGTTGATTGAAGGCGCCTTTGTGTCCAGTCAGCTATTTGGCGAGGGTGGCCCGGCCGGACGCGTGGCGGACATGGCCGAAAAGCTGATACAGGCGCATCTTCAGTCGCATCGCCCGGGCTGAACGGGGGGGCGGCGCTGCACAAGACTAGTGCTTAACGTGGTGCCGCCTGCACCGCTTTGGTGGTGTTTGTCCCCATTGCGCAACGGTTAAAAAAATGCTTGAAGTTTTTATTGCGGCGCAACAAACGCGGATCTAACATGAAGTCGTGTTGTTCCACATCGCGCTTTCTCAAGGAGAGAATCATGAGCGATACCGCGTTGAAAAATGCCCGTATGTCGGATGCGCTGGAGCGGTCCTTGATCCGCGAGGCCGTCAAAGCGGAAACCCTGTCCAGTCCCTTCAACCGTGGCATGTGGTTGCGCCTGAAGCTGCGCGTGTCCTCGTTTGGCGGCGCGGTGGGCGAAGTCCTGCACGACATGGACGTGGGCCGCAAGCAGCATCCGGTCGTCTCCGCCTACCACTAAGGCGCCAGCGCGCCGCCGTCTTGGGCGCGGGCATAACCGGCAAGCCAAAAAAACGTCAGCACGCGCTGACGTTTTTTTTGGCCTAGACCACCATGTCCACCAGCAGGTAGCCGTCCAGAATCACGATGCCCACGGTGGCGCTGACCGCAGCCCAGGCCCAGGCGCCACGCAGCGCGTACTGGCCCATCACCCCCTTGCGGCAGGCCAACACCACCAGCGGGCCCAGCGCGAAGGGCAGGGCCAGGCTCAGGATGACCTGGCTCAGGACGAGCAATTCGTCGGGATCCTTGCCGCCCGTGAAGATCAGCAGGCCGACAGCCGCAGCGCCCGCAATCAAGCGGGTGGCCAGCGCGCGGCGCCGATCCGACCAGTTGCTGCGGATCTGAAACCCCTTGGACAGGATGCGTCCGGCCAGCACGCCCGTGATCGTGGAGCTTTGTCCGGCGGCATACAGCGCCACCGCGAAGACGACCGCGGCGCCGACTCCCAGGTTGTGGCCGATGACCGCGTGCGCGTCATCCAGGCTGGACACGATCAGGCCCGAGCCCGACAGCGATGCCGCCGCCACGATCATGATTGCCGAGTTGATCAGCATGGCCACGCCCAGCGACACGATGGTGTCGTTGCGGGCCACCCGCATCGCCATCCCGCGCGCGGACGAGGGCAGCGCCTGCGCGCGCTCGGCCAGCGAACCGGAATGCAGGTACAGGTTGTGCGGCATCAAGGTGGCGCCCAGGATGCCCAGCGCGATCAGAAAACCCTGGGGATTGCGCAAGGCCTGGCCCGTTTCCGTCACGCCATGCGCCACGGCCGTCCAGGCGGGATTCGCTTTGAACAGCAGGAACACGAACGACGCGGCCACCACGCCCAGCAGCACGGCAATGACCCGTTCATGGCGGTCGGCGTTGCCGCGCGTCAAGGCCAGCACGGCAAACGTGCCCACCCCGGTAACGGCCACGCCCGCGATCAGGGGCAGGTCGAACAACAGCCGCAACGCGATGGCGCCACCGATCAGTTCAGCCAGGGCCGTGGCCAGAATGGCGGCTTCACCCGCCAGCCAGGCGGCCTTGGACCAGCGCGCGGGCAGATGGCGGGCAGTCAGCGTGGCCAGGTCTTGTCCGGTAGCCAGCGCCAGGCGCGACACCAATATCTGGAAACCCAGCGCCAGGAAGGCCGAGGTGATGACGACCATCAACAGGCCGTAGCCGAAGCCGCTGCCGCCCGCGATGTCGGTCGCCCAGTTGCCCGGGTCGATGTAGCCCACGGCCACCAGAATGCCGGAGCCCACCATGCGACGCAGGTTCGCTGAAACCTGGGCGTCTTGGGCCAGGGCGGCTTTGCCCCCTGAAATCGCGTAGATGAAACCGGTCATGCGGCGCTCCTGAGAATGGTTCTCATTTTCTAGAAGCGCCTATCCGCCGTCAAATTGATTTTGGAAAAGCTTGGGATAGGGCGGGCCAATCGGGTGGCAATCTGCGGGGGCTATTGGGGAGCCCATCGCAGAGGCCAATGGCGCCGGCCTGGGCCAGCCCCATCAGCCGGTCTCGTGCTTAGGACTTGAGCTTTGCTTCCATGGTGATCTTGGCGTTCAGCACCTTGGAAACCGGGCAGCCGGTTTCGGCCTTGCGCGCGGCCTCTTCGAAGGCCTGGGCGGTGGCGCCCGGAATGACGGCTTCCACGCTCAAGTGGACGGCGGTAATGGAAAAGCCATCGTCCACCTTGTCGAGCGTGACTTCGGCCTTGGTGTCCAGGCTGGTGGCGACCATGCCGGATTCGGACAGGATGTTCGATAGCGCCATCGTGAAGCAGCCAGCGTGCGCGGCGCCCAACAATTCTTCGGGGTTCGTGCCCGGGGTGTCGCCAAAGCGCGTGTTGAACCCATATGGTTGGGCCTTGAGCGCGCCGCTTTGGGTGGAGATCGTGCCCTTGCCAGTCTTGAGATCGCCCGACCAGGCGGCGGATGCGGTTTTCTTCATAGTGACTCCTTTAAGGGAAGGGCGCGCGCGTCGCGGGCGCGCCCGGTGCAAAAAAGACGACCGCCAGCGGGGCGGCGTGCCTTGCCGTGCAAGGCATGAACGATGATAAGACGAGGCCGGGGGGCGGGCGCGGAATCCACCGGTGCGCAACGGCAAGCCGATGTAACGGCATCGACTATCTTGGGCCGATCGTCCACGGTACGACGCGGCCCATCAGGCAAAATAGAGGCATCTGTTCAAACCACCCCAAGAGCTGCTGTCATGCCTCGCAATTTTCTTCGCTATGCCTGCGCCGTCGCGCTGGTGCTGCCCACCTTGACGTCCCAAGCCGAAATCGTGATCGGTGTGGACGTGTCCACCACCGGCCCCGCCGCCTCCATTGGCATCCAGACCAACAACGCGATCCGCCTGTGGCCCGACACGCTGGGCGGCGAACCGGCGCGCTATGTGGTGCTGGACGATGGCACCGACGTCAGCCGCGCGGTGAAGAACCTGCGCAAGCTGACGTCCGAAGACAAGGTCGACGCCATTGTCGGCCCCAACACCACGGCGGCCGCCCTGGCCGCGCTGGACGTGCTGGCCGAAACCAAGACGCCCATGATTGCGCTGGCGGCCTCCAGCGTCATTGTGGAACCTCTGTCCGACCCCAAGCGGGCCTGGGCGTTCAAGATGCCGCAGAACGATTCGCTGATGGCCGCCGTGCTGGTCGAGGACATGAAGAAGAAGGGCCTGAAGAACGTGGCCTTCATCGGGTTCGCGGATTCCTATGGCGATAGCTGGTGGAAGGAGTTCACCGCCGCGGCCGGCAACGACCTGAAGATCGTGGCGCAGGAACGCTTCCAGCGTACCGATGCGTCGGTGGTGGGCCAGGTGCTGAAGGTGATCTCGGCCAAGCCGGACGCCGTGCTGATTGCCGGTGCGGGCACGCCCTCGGCCCTGCCGCAAAAGACCTTGCTGGAACGCGGCTACACCGGCGCCATCTATCAAACCCACGGCATCGGCACGCTGGAATTCCTGCAGGTTGGTGGCCGGGATGTGGAAGGCACGCTGTTCCCGACCGGCCCGGGCGTGGTGGCGCGCGAGCTGCCTGACAGCAACCCGGTGAAAAAGGTGGCCGTGGCGTTTGCCGATAAGTACGAAGGCCAATACGGCGCCAACACGCTGACGCAGTTTGCGGGTGACGCCTATGGCGCCTGGATGCTGCTGGATTCAGCGGTAGGGCGGGCGCTGAAAACAGGCGCCAAACCCGGTACTCCCGAGTTTCGCAGCGCGCTGCGCGATGCCTTGGAAAGCACGCGCGACCTGATCGTCCCCAACGGCGTGCTGAATATTTCGAAGGACAACCATCAAGGGTTTGACGAGCGTGCTCGGGTGATGGGCGTGGTCAAAAACGGCCGCTTTTCGTACGCGCAATAGCGTGGCCATGTTTTTCTACGTTTTGTAACGTTTACTGACGCTCCATAGGGCATCGGACGCCAAAAGCAGGCTTAGGCCTGCTTTTTTACGCCTACATGATTAGTGTAGAAATCATTTAATAGCGTATTATTTTTAGCGAAGCCATGTACCTAGAAATAAATTTGGGAGAAAGAATCCATGACCTTGCTTCAATCCAAACGCGTGCTGTTGGCCCTGGGCCTGGGCGTGTTGGCCGCGTGTTCCGACTCGGGAGGCGACAAGCCCCAGGCCGCCGGCGAGGGGGCGTCCACTTCCGCTACCAGTACGCTGGAAGCCGCCAAGGCGGCGGGCAAAATCCGCATCGGCTACGCCAACGAGGCGCCGTTCGCGTACATGGACAGCAAGGAAGCCAAGGTCACGGGCGAATCCGTGGAAATTGCCCGAGTAGTGCTCAAGCGCATGGGCATCAACGAAGTGGAAGGGGTGCTGACGGAATTCGGCTCGCTGATTCCGGGCTTGGCCGCCAAGCGCTTCGACATCATCGCCGCCGGCATGTATGTCACGCCCGAACGCTGCAAGCAGGTGGCGTTCTCGGACCCGACCTATGGCGTGGGCCAGGCATTCCTGGTGAAGCAGGGCAACCCCAAGAACCTGCACAGCTATGAAGACGTGGCAAAGAACCCCGACGCCAAGCTGGGCGTGGTGGTGGGCGCCATCGAGGGCGAGTACGCCGAAAAAGTGAAAATCCCGTCGGACCAGGTCGTGGTATTCCCGGACGCTGTCAGCGCCTTGTCGGGCGTGCAGGCGGGCCGTGCCGACGCCTACGCCGCCACGGGCTTGACGGTCAACGACCTGATGGGCAAGACGCAGGCGGGCAGCGATCTTGAAAAGGCGGACCCGTTTACCGACCCCGTGATTGATGGCAAGGATGTGCGCGGTTACGGCGCCTATGCCTTCCGCACGGAAGACAAGGACTTCGCCGACGCGTTCAACGCCGAACTGACCAAGTTCGTCGGTACGGACGAGCACAAGAAGCTGGTGGCGCCCTTTGGCTTCACGGACGACGAACTGCCCCAGGGCATGACAGCCGCCAAGCTCTGCGCCGCCCAGTAAGGAGCGCCGATGCAACTTATCTCGGAACATATCGCGGCGCTCGTGCCGCCCCTGCTTGAGGGCTTGGGCGTCACTCTCCAGATCATGGCGGGAGCCGTCGTTCTGGCGGTGCCGCTGGCGCTGGCCTCGGGTATCGGCCGCCTGTCGCCTTTGCGGCCAGTGCGTTGGCTGTCATCGGTCTACGTCGAAGTCTTCCGGGGTACGTCGGCCCTGGTGCAACTGTTTTGGTTCTACTTCGTGCTGCCGTTGTTCGGCGTCCAGTTGCCGGCGATGCTGGTGGGTATCGTGGTGCTGGCCCTGAATGCCGGCGCTTACGGCGCCGAAGTGGTGCGCGGCGCGATCCGGGCCGTGCCGCCCGGCCAGCGCGAGGCGGGTATCGCCCTGAACCTGACGCGCACGCAGATCATGCGGCGAATCGTGGTGCCCCAAGCGATACCGGCCATGCTGCCGCCCGCCGGCAACCTGCTGATCGAACTCATGAAGAACACGGCGCTGGTGTCGCTGATCACCATCACCGACCTGACGTTCCGCGGCCAACTGCTGCGCAGCGAAACCTTGCGCACCACCGAGATTTTCACTTTGATGCTGTTGATGTACTTCGCGGTGGCCTTGGTCATTACTGCCTGCGTACGCCTGCTTGAGCGGAGGGTCCGCGTCCGATGACACCGATATTCGATTGGTCTTTCGCGCTGGAAATCTTGCCCACGCTGGGCTCGGCGCTGGTCATCACGATTCAGGCGACGGTGCTGGGCATGCTGGTGGCTATTACGCTGGGCCTGGTCCTGGCCATGCTGCGGCGCTCGCGCTTGCATATTGTGTCGCTGCCCACGGCATTCGTGATCGAGTTCATCCGCAGCACGCCGCTGCTGGTGCAGATGTACTTCCTGTTCTACGTGCTGCCGCTGACGGGCGTACAGATGTCGCCATTGGCGACCGGCATCGTTGCGCTGGGCGTGCATTACGCCACGTACTGCGCCGAGGTCTATCGCGCTGGCATTGAAGCGGTGCCGCGCGGGCAGTGGGAAGCCGCCACGGCGTTGAACCTGTCGCGCTGGCGCACGGCGGTGGGTGTGGTGCTGCCGCAGGCGATTCCGCCAGTGGTGCCCGCGCTGGGCAACTATCTGGTGGCGATGTTCAAGGACACGCCGCTGCTGTCGGCCATTACGGTGGTTGAACTGCTGCAGCAAAGCAAGATGATCGGATCCGCAACGTTCCGGTACACCGAACCCCTGACGCTCGTGGGCGTGCTGTTCCTGGCCTTGAGCCTGGTCGCGGCGTGGGGTGTGCGCGGCCTGGAGGCCCGCCTGCAACGATATGGAGGAAAGCGATGAGCGCCAGCTTGACCATCAAGAATCTGCACAAGCGTTACGGAGAGCTGGAGGTGCTGCGCGGCATCAACCTGGAAATTCCGGCGGGCCAGACGGTGGCCGTGATCGGCCCGTCCGGTTCGGGCAAGTCCACCTTGCTGCGTGTGCTGATGACGCTGGACCAGCCCACCAGCGGTGATATCGAAATCGATGGTCAACCGATGTGGACGGACGAGCAGGGCCGCCCGGTGGGCGTCAATTCCGAATACCTGCGCCGGGTGCGCGGCAAGATTGGCATGGTGTTCCAGCATTTCAACCTGTTCCCGCACATGACCGCGCTGGGCAATGCCATGGAAGCGCCTATACACGTGCTGGGCATGTCCAAGGACCAGGCGCGCGAGCGCGCCGTGGAATACCTGGACATGGTGGGGCTGGGCGACAAGCTGGATGTTTACCCTGCGCAGTTGTCCGGCGGCCAGAAGCAACGAGTGGGCATTGCGCGCGCGCTGGCCATGTGCCCGGAAATCATGTTGTTCGACGAAGTGACGTCGGCGCTTGACCCGGAGTTGGTCGGCGGCATTCTGGAAATCTTGCGCAAGCTGTCGGCCCGCCGCAGCATGACGATGATCATCGTGACCCACCAGATGAAATTCGCCGAACGCAGCTCTGACCGCACGCTGTTCTTCGATCAGGGCAATATCGTCGAAGACGCAGAATCTTCCGTGCTGTTCAGCCAGCCGAAAGAAGCGCGCACGCGGCAGTTTCTGGATTCGGTGATTGAAGGCCAATAACCGGGGCGTTTAACCCTGACGGGGGCGATGGGATTGCGCTTGGCGTCAAGCGCGGGCGCTATGCTTTCGCATCCCATGCCCGGAGGCGCCCATGAGTCACCTGTTCAGTCCCACGTCGGTCGGCAACGTCCCGCTGGCCAACCGCATCGTCATCGCACCCATGTGCGAATACTCGGCCGAAAACGGCTGTGCCACCGATTGGCACATGATCCATCTGGGCCATCTGGCTTTGTCCGGCGCGGCGCTGCTCTTTACCGAAGCGACCTCGGTGGAGCCCGATGGCCGGATTTCGCCGGGAGACCTGGGGCTGTGGTCCGACGAAACCGAAGCGGCGTTGGGCCGCGTGGTGGCCGCGGTGCGGCGCTATTCGCCCATCAAGCTGGGCATCCAGTTGGGCCATGCGGGCCGCAAGGCGTCCAGCGACGCGCCCTGGAACGGTGGCCAACTGGTGCCGCCGTCCGAGGGCGGCTGGCAAGGCTGGGCGCCGTCGCCCATTGCGCACAAAGCATCCGAACCGCCGCCGCTGGCGCTGGATGAAGCCGGCCTGGCGCGCGTGCGCGATGCCTTCGTGGACAGCGCGCGCCGCGCCATCCGCTTGGGCTTTGACGCCATCGAGCTGCATGCCGCGCACGGCTACCTGCTGCATCAGTTCTTGTCGCCCGTGGCGAACCAGCGCACGGATGCCTATGGCGGCTCGCTTGAGAACCGCATGCGCTTTCCGCTTGAAGTGTTCCAGGCGCTGCGTGAAGCCACGCCGGCTTCGGTTGCGCTGGGTGTGCGCGTGTCGGCCACGGATTGGGTGGAGGGCGGCTGGGATCTTGAGCAGACGCTGGTCTTCGCGCAGCAGTTGAAGGATCGCGGCTGCGAGTTCATTGACGTGTCCAGCGGCGGCGTTTCATCGCAGCAGAAAATTCCGGTGGGGCCGAACTACCAGGTGCCGTTCGCGGCCGAAATCAAGCGCCAGGTGGGCATGCCGACCATCACGGTGGGCCTGATCACCGAAGCGCAGCAGGCCGAGGACATCCTGGCCGAAGGCCAGGCGGATATGGTCGCGCTGGCGCGCGGCATGCTGTACGACCCGCGCTGGCCCTGGCACGCGGCGGCGCAATTGGGCGGGCAAGTAGCTGCGCCCCACCAATACTGGCGCTCGCAACCGCGCGAACTGAAGGAACTGTTTGGCGAGACGCGCTTCGGTCAGCGTTGAATCTGAACAGCAGGGCCTGCAATGAAAATCGCCGCTTGAAGCGGCGATTTTTTTAGACGGACGGGTTTGCCGCAGCCTTACAGGCGGGCGTAGGCCTGTTCCAGTTCGCGCGCCATCGCGTCGGCGAAATCCGCGCTGGTGGGGTCCAGTTGTGTCAGCAGGCGAGCCAGCACGACGTTGTCTTCTTCGCCGTTCCAGATCTTGATGTAGGTGCCTTCCTTGTAGCCGTGCTGCTGGCGGAAGATGTTCAGCACGTTCTTCGACACGTATTGCGTGTAGGCGTCGTTCCAGCTCATTTCGCACGCCGTCATGGTCTGTTCCAGCACCTTGTAGCTGGCGCGGCCGCAGACGGCCAGGCCGCCGATCAGTTCCAGCAGCTCGGGCACGGGCAGGGCGCCCAGCGAATAGGTCTTGCCGTCCAGTGTGACCGAGGCGGGGGTGGCCAGGTCGGCCATCAGCGCGCGCGCGGCATCGGCTTGTTGGCCGCCGGCTTGGACGATGGTGTGCGACAGGTAGAAGTGCAGGATGTCCACCAGTTCCATCTGCACCTGGGGCAGGTCGATGGTTTGCTTCTTCCACCATTTCCAGCCGTAGTGCTCAAGCGCTTCGGCGGACTCCACAAAAGCGGCGCGCAGGAAACGCGATCCGCCGTTGACCCAGTCGGGATTGATCATGCTGTTCAAGTGGTCTTGCAGCTTCAGCATCGTGGCCGCTTGGGCCTGGTTCAATCCGACAACGTTATTCACTTTTACTCCGTAATTCTTGAGGGTCTTTGCGACGGCGGCGGAAATGTTAGCACCAATGCCGAGAGGCCCAGCGGCGTCAGTTGTCTTTGCGGTAGGACGACGTTTTCAGTGGCGGCAGTTTGCCCAGCGGCGTGCCGCGCGCCTTGCGCGCGTTGCCGGCGGCCTTCAGCAGCATGACCGCAAAGAACCCCAGGAATACCGCGGGCATCAACTCGTCCAGTTCAAAATGGGGAGTGCGCAGCACGCGGAATGCAATATTGGCGGCCGCCCAGCCCGCCAGCACGCCGCCCACGGTCAGGATGACGCCGAATTTGCGCTGGCGCGCGCGCTGGGCCATTGAGATTTCGGCCGCGTCGGAGGGGGCAGTGGAGCCGGGGGAGTCGGTGCTGCGCGAGGGCGGAGCCGTGTTGCCCCAAGGAGCGGTGGACAAGGAGTCACCCGACGCGGGGGCGGGTACGGGCACCGGCACGGCGACGCTGGCCTGGCGCGACGCACGGCCCTTTTCGGGCACCTTGCCGGGCGTGACACCGCCCGCGCGCGACAGGTTTTCGATGTAGCGCGCGAAATCGCCGTCTTTTGGCTCCAGGTCAATCGCCATGCCATTCTCCGATCAGTTGCCGCGGCTTTGCCCCGCCCGTTGCCGAGCAGGTTGACGGCGCTTGCGCACCATGGCCAGCAGAAGCCCGCATCCTAGCAGCACTGAGAGGCCCGCGCCGATCATCATGGCGATTTGCTGCGCGTTTTCCGCCGTTCCCAGGCTGCGCGCCGTGATGTAGCCCGGCGCCAACATCAAGGGCATCCACAGCAGCGCCGACATGACATTGGCCAGTTGGAAGCGGTGGTGCGCCATGCCCATTACGCCGGCGACGGTGGGAATGGTTGAGCGGATCGGCCCCAGGAAGCGGCCGATCAGCACCGAGGCAAATCCATAGCGGTAAAAGAACAGCCGCGCGCGCGCCACGCCGGTGCGTTGTTGCTTGAGCGGCCAGCGGCGCAACACGCCGGGGCCGGCCCAGCGGCCCAGCCAGTACGACAGCGCGTCGCCCACAATGGCGCCGGCAATACCCCAGGCGACCACGCCCCAGGGGTCCAGCGTGCCCGCGCCGATCAAGCCGCCCGTCAGCAGCATCAGCGCCGTCGCGGGAATGAACAGGCCCAACAGCACCATCGATTCCCCCATGGTAAGCAGGAACGTGATGGGGCCTGCCCACACCTGGTTGGCCTCGATGAAGAGGCCGATCTTATCGATATATTGATCCATGAAGGCGAAGTCTGAAAATTAGCTGAAAGCAATCGGGTATCTTAACGCCTGGCTTGATGGCCAAATGTTATCTAGGCTGTCTGATTGATGCGGTTGATGGAAGGTTCGACTGGGAAACTATGGATTCGGTAACACAAGCCGTGCTGGGCGCGGGCATACAAGGCGCCTTGCTGGGACGCTTCCAAGGGCGTCGGGCGCTGATTTACGGCGCGGTGCTGGGGACGCTGCCCGATCTGGACGTATTGGTGCGGTACCCCGACCCCGTGTCCCTCATGACCTACCACCGGGGGTTCTCCCATTCGGTGTTCGTGCTGACCGGCCTGGCCATGCTGCTTGCCTGGCTGATACGCAAATACTGGCCACAGGCACCGTATAGCGGGCGACGGCTGTTCCTGACGATATGGCTGGTGCTGGTGACGCACCCGATACTGGATTCGTTCACGGTCTATGGCACGCAGCTTTTTTGGCCGATGACCACCATACCCGAAAGCTGGTCGGCCATTTTCATTATTGATCCCGTCTACACGGTGCCGATGTTGCTGGCCGTGTTCTACGCGATTGCCGTCGGGATGACGCAACGTGCACGCCGCTTCCTGGCCGGTGTGCTGGTATTCAGCACCGCGTATCTGGGCTTCGGCCTGGCCAGCCGCATGGCGGCGGAAGACCGGGTGCGCGAGGCGATGCGCGATCAGGGCATCGCGGTAACCGAGCTGCGGGCCGTGTCGATGCCGTTCAATACCCTGGTCTGGCGCGTCATTGCCAAGACGCCGGATGGCAGCTACTACGAAGCCGTCAGCAGCCTGTTCGACCGGGACCCGCCGGAATGGCTGCGCCAGCCGCTGCACCTGGATCTGGCGCAAGCGTTGGATGACGTGCCCCTGCACCAGCGCCTGCAATGGTTCACGGATGATTGGCTGCGCTATGACGCCATCGGCGACGCCTTGGTCGTGAGCGATTTGCGCATGGGCATGGCGGGGCATTACACCTTCCGCTTCAAGATGGCCGAGCGCACGCCAGAGGGCGGTTGGAAGCCGGTCACGCCGTCCAGTTGGCCCAGCGAGCGGGGCGGTTGGGAGGAATTGAAGCGGGTGCTTGCCCGCATCCTGCATGCGCAGCCGCCGTTGCCGCTGGCGCAATGGTCGGAATTGTCGACGAAGTAGCGGGGAATGTGCGCGGTCAGGAACAGGCGCTAATCGCCATGTTCCCGACCATCTGCACGATGTTCTGGATGTCCTTGGGTGACAAGGTTTGGACACCCAGCCGGCGCAGCAGCGCCTCGCGCGCTACCGCGAAGGCAAGCGCCTGGCCCAGGATGGCGTGTGCGCGCAGAATGGTGTCGCAATCTCCATGCGTTTGCCCACGGATGTCCGCCACCAGGTTTGCAATGTTCTCGTGCAGCGGCTGGAACAACTGCCCATACAACGCGTCGAATTGCTCGGTGGGTTGTAGCTGTTCGCGCGCCAGCAGCAGGCTGCTGGCGGCCGACGCTTCTGAATCCAACAGTGCCGATACAAAATCCTGCATCAGCAACTGAAGCGCCGCACGGGCGGAATCTGGCGACGTCGCCGCCGGGCGCGGCAGGCCCAGGCGCTCGGCGATGTGGGCGGCCACCTGCTCAAGCACTGCTGCATACACCCCGTCCTTTCCCCCGAAATGATAGGGAATAGCGGATTGGTTCACGCCTGCCGCGTCGACCAGTTGCCGGGTCCGCACGCCGTCCAGCCCATGGCGGCTGAACAGCGCCAGGCCTGCCCGGATCAGCCGGTCGCGCGTTTCGCGGGAGCGTGCGTTGAGAGTGTCTTGATCGTGCATCGATGTCTTGGAGTTGGCTGCCCGCGTGTGACTAGTCGTCTGCGTGCATCAGCCACGTTGAGTTCTGGTTCAGTTCCACTCCGGCCGTGAGGCCGACGAGAACGGTGCCGCCGATATTAGCCAGATGGCGATCAAAGGCGCAATTCGGTTCGAAGGCAAAGCACATGCCCTCTTGCAGTGGCACGTCGCGCCCCACGGTGGGCAGGCGCCGCAGGTCTGCATAGCGGGCCGCTTCGGGCAGGGATTCTATGCCAGGGGCGGTGCCAAAGCCTACCGGCCCATAGGGATTGATGCTGTGAATCAAGGGATGCACATGCCAGCCGCCGGCCTCAAGCAGCGGTGCTTCCATGGCGTCGACCACATCGCCGAAGGTATTGCCCACCTTTAACGCTGTGACCCCGGCTTCGTAACTGGCGCGGGCAACCTCGGCTGCGCGCAGGATGTCCGGGTGCACCGTGCCGATCGCCACCGCCGCCTGGTGCTGGGTTTCCATCATGCCGTACAGCGCAAAGATCTCTGACAGCACCACGTCCCCCTGTTGCAAGATCCGGGGCGCTTGCGCACGGTACTGCCAGGCGGCGGGCCCCCATCCCACGTATTCGGGCCCGGAACCCAGCAGGATTTCGGCGGTATAGCCGCCCATGGAAAAGCACGTGGCAGTGACCGCCGCGACCAGGTCTGCCTCGGACACGCCCGGCTTGGCCGTGACGCGCAGGGTTTCGCTCATGGCTTCGCCAATGCTGGCGGCGTGCCGGATCATGGCCTGTTCTTCTTGGCTCTTCACCGCTGCGCGCTGAAAGAACGGGCGGAACACGGGCACGAATACCGCATCCGGCAACGCAGCTTCCAGGCCTTGCAGCGTGCGCGCGGGCATGGCGCCGTCGAAATAGAAGGGAGGGTAAGGCTCCAGGCCGATCACGCCGATGCGGGCGCCGTTCAATTGCCGGCTGGCCAGCCAGGCGCCGACGTCGCGGCCCGTCTTGCCGACAAACAACTGTTCCGGAGCGATCCATTGCAGGTCTCCGCGCAGCGCGGCTTGCAGGTGGTCGGCCACCATCAGCGAGGCAAAGGTATAGACACGCGGCGCTTCGTCGCCGACGAACACCACGATTGATCCCGGGCGGTCGTTGGTGAAGTAACAGTCATGGGCAAAACCTGCCGGGGCGGCGGCTTCGCGATCGCCGTACACAATCAGGGCGTCCAGGTGTTCGGCCGCCATCAGGTCGCGGGCAAGTTGCCAGCGCCTGTCGCGCTCGGTCAGGGAAAGGGGGGCGGGGGACATGGGTGTGTTGCTCCATAGAGGGTGTTAGCAAGCGGTGACTATAAATCATTCATATGAATGAATCAATCAAATGAATTAATTAATGAATAAATAAAAAGGGATAAGAGCGAGGCAGCCCTTGGGCACACATCCATGTCCCGACAATCCTCATATTGACCACTTCCTGCCGCATGTTTTATTCTTGTCCTATATTAAGGAACTTAAGTTCCATTTTATGGAACACCATGAGCATTCTAGATGGAGTACAACGCGTGCTGTCGCTGTATGCGGAAGGCGCGACGGAGCTGAGCTTTACCGACGTCGCCGCACGGCTGACCATGCCCAAGAGCACGGCCTCTCGCTTGCTGAACCAGATGCAGCATTACGGCATGCTGGATCAGGACGCCGCCACGCGTCGCTATCGTGCGGGGGCCTTGCTAGCGCAGGCCGTGCGCGCCGGCATGGCCGCAACGCCGCTGGACGAAGCCTGCCGCGCGGTGCTGACCCGCCTGTCCGACGACAGCGGTTTGACCGCGTATTTGTCCACCTTGAACCAACGTGAAACCGTGGTGCTGCAACGTCTGAATGGCTCGCATCCGGTGCAGGTGTTGTCACCGCCTGGCTCGCGCCGCAATGCGTCCGGCACGGCGATGGGCCGGGCGCTGTTGTCGCGCTTGAGCGATGCTGAATTTCAAGCGCTGTACGGTGCCGACCCAGCGCAGCCCCTGCCGATGGAAGGCCGTGATTGCCCAGCCACCGTCGGCGACCTGGCCCGCCTGGTCGAGCAGACCCGCGCTGACCATTGCGGCGTGGCGATTGACCAGGCCATGCCCGGCATTGGCGCCGTGGCGGCTGCGGTACGTGACCCGGCCACTGGCGAATTGCGCGGCCTGTGTCTGTCGTTTGTGTCGTTCCAGGCCGATGCGGCGCGCGTGGCGCGCTTGCGAGATTCAGTGCTGCAACAGGTGGCGGCGTTGGGCCGCGAACTGCACGACCCTTATTGGCTGGCGTGAACCCTTGGGCTTAAACCCCCTGCTGGCTTGAGACCTTTCTCTTGTCGACGCGCCCACGCGGGCGCTCACCTCGAACATCCCCTGACGGAACCTATCCCATGAACCTTTTGCTACTCAGCAATTCCAGCAGCGACGCCGGCTACCTGGTACACGCCTTGTCGGACATCCGCGAACTGATCGAATCCTTGCCGCAAGGCGCGCCGACCGTGTTCGTGCCGTTCGCCGGCGTCACGCGGGATTGGGACGACTACACCGCGCTGGTGGCCTCGGCCCTGGCGGACACGGGCCTGGCTATCGAAGGCCTGCATCGTGCAGCGGACCCCGCAGCCGCGCTGGAAAATGCCGCCGTCATCATCGTGGGCGGTGGCAACACGTTCAACCTGTTGGGGCAATTGCGTCGCCAAGGCTTGCTGGACGTGGTCAAGCGTCGCGTGCGCGCAGGCGCGGCGTATCTGGGCTGGAGTGCTGGGTCCAACCTGACGTGCCCCACCATCTGCACCACCAATGACATGCCCATTACCGACCCGGGCGGCTTCGATGCCCTGGACTTGATTACGTTCCAGATCAACCCGCACTACACCAACGCGCATCCGCCCGGACACCGTGGCGAAACGCGCGCCCAACGCCTGGCGGAGTTCTGCGTGTTGAACCCCGCGATGCCGGTGCTGGGGCTGCCCGAAGGATCGGGCCTGCGTGTGCGCGGTCAGCAGGTCGAACTAATCGGCCCACACGACGCTCCGTTATTCCTGGGCAGCGAAGAGCCGCGCGTGTTTCGCCCGGGTCCGCTGGAGATTCCGGCATGAAGCAGGTGATCGACACCATCGAGCTGCTGTCGTCGGCGCGCATCAGCGGCGAAGCGGTGGCCAAGGTGTTGCGCGACGCCGGCGATTGCGAAGTGGAAGTCACCCACCTGGAACGCGACGGCGCTGCTACCGATTTTCTGTCCATCGTCATTCCCGGCCTGGATCCCTTCGCGCCGCAACTGGGCATCGTCGGCCGTCTGGGCGGCATCGGTGCACGGCCCGCCGTGACGGGCCTGGTGTCCGATAGCGATGGAGCGGTCGTGGCGATTGCCGCCGCGCTGAAGCTGATGGCCATGGCGCGACAGGGCGACGTGATGCCGGGCACCGTGCGCATCCGCACGCACATCTGCCCGCGTGCCGGCACGCGCCCGCATCATCCCGTGCCGATGATGCGTTCGCCTTTTGCCATGCGCGAAATGATGTCGCACGAGGTGGACCCGCGCATGGACGCGATCCTGTCCGTGGACACCACGCGCGGCAACCGCCTGGTGAACAAGCGCGGCGTGGCGCTGACGCCGGTGGCCAAGCAAGGCTATCTGCTGCGCGTTCCGGAGATGATGCTGGATGTGATGGGTTGGGTCAGCGGCGAGCTTCCCGTGACCCTGCCGCTGACCACGCAAGACATCACGCCTTACGAAAACGGCCTGTGGCACGTGAATTCGCTGATGCAGCCGGCCACGGTCACCGATGCGCCCGTCGTGGGCGTGGCGCTGACCGCGCAAACCACCGTGCCCGGTTGCGCTACTGGCGTGACCAACGCTGTGGATGCCGACGTCGCGATGCGCTTCTGCATAGAAATCGCCAAGCTGTACGGCCAAGGCGCGATGACGTTCTACGATGAAGCGGAGTGGGCTGCGTTGCAAGCGCGATACGGCTCCATGGCGCACCTACAGACCATGGGCCGCGGTCAGTAGGATGGGTGAAGCGCGAGAAACCCAAGGCAAGAAGAACAACGGCGAACGCGCGCAACCCATCAAGCACCGCCAGCACCAAAGCAACTTCAGCCACAACGGACGCACCGCTTGATGGGTTACGCGCGTTTGTATGGACCGGGGACATGGGTGACACATGTTCGGGGACATGGGTAACACATAGGTTTTTATCCTATTGGCGTGCTC
>NZ_JBCGCS010000016.1:0-54849 GCF_038594925.1 Achromobacter sp. JD-1
AACAGCACCGCCTTGCCTTCCATGACCGGCTTGGAGGCCAGCGCGCCGATATTGCCCAGGCCCAGCACCGCCGTGCCGTTGGTGATCACGCCCACCAGGTTGCCACGCGCGGTGTAGCGGAACACATTGGCCGGGTCGGCCACGATTTCCTCACAGGCCGCCGCCACGCCCGGCGAATAGGCCAACGCCAGATCGCGCTGGTTGGTCAGTTGCTTGGTCGGCGTGACCGAGATTTTGCCGGGGCGGCCGGCCTCGTGATATTCAAGGGCGGCTTTGCGAAGGTTGGCATCCATATGGGCGGCTACAGGCTGGTAAGTGAAACAGAGGGAGGAATTCTATTCCCATGACGGCCGTCTGGGTATGCCCGCGCGACCTCGCCTCTTGGGGCAGGGCAAGCGGCGGAATCTTACATTAAGCTGAACAACATTCAGCTTGCGTTGGGCAGGAATAGGGGAAAACGACCATCGGGGTCGAATAGCGTCTTGACCCGGTCGTCGAGCCGGAACGTGGCAAGTCCGGGCGTTTGGGGTTCCGGTGACGGGAGGTAAGGCGCCGCGGGCTCCTGGCCCGAGTCCAGGTCCGAATCCAAGCTTGGCTCCATGGCGGCCGGCGCATCAGTCAGCGTCACGCCCTGCACCCATGCCAGCGTGCCGCCGTGGCCCAACAGCAGATGAGCCAGGTTCACGGTGGCCGGGGCATCGGGCTTCAACGCGTCCAGCCGGTAGCGGCCCAGCCAGTGGTCGCCGTCCCGCGTGGCGAAGGCGTCGCCGCCCGAGGCCAATTTGAATAGCGCGGGCACCAGGCTTTGCACGGTGGCCGAGCGCAACGGCTGGACATCGGCCTCGCCAAACGGCCCCAGGGTTTCTTCAACCCCGTCAGCCAACATGACATCCACCGTCAGCAAACCCGAGGCCGCACAGCGGCCCGCGCGCCAGGGTGCTGGCGCGGCCAGCCATTCCGCCAGGGTCATGGCGTCCGGCAAGCCCGCGAACTGCCGCAAGCCGGCCTGGACCAGCGCCGCCATGGGCACGCCTGGCTGCGCCCGCCAACGCGGGATGTCGCCGGGCTGGTCCACCAGGCGGGCCAGCCCGGCCAGCCGCGACGGATCAATCCGCAGGCGCGGGCTGCCGGACGGCGCATACGGCCCCGTCGCCCCCTCCAGCGCCATCACGACGCCGTACTCGGCGCACAGCGTGCGCGCATGGGCCACGTCGGCATCGCGCGTGGGCGTCAGGATGGCCTGCGCACCGCCCGGGCCGTTCTCGCCCAAATCATTGACCTGCCCCTGGCACAGCAGCTTCAAGCGCTGCATGAATGCGGCCCACGGCGTTTGCGCGGGCCGCCTACCTAGCAGGAAAGCGCGCCGGGATGGCTGCATGACTACAATTCCTTTTTGCTTCAAAGACGCTATTCGAGAATCCAATGCCCCGCCTTGCTGCTCGCACCCATGACTTTCTGACCTTCCAGGTAATGGAACTTTTCAAGCAGGCGCAGGCGCTCCAGGCGGCGGGCAAGGACATTATCAGCCTGGGCATTGGCGAACCGGACTTTACCGCGCCGCCCCAGGTGGTGGAAGCGCTGGACCGCGCCGCCCGCGCCGGCCTTAGCGGCTATGGCCCGGCCGCCGGCCTGATGCCGCTGCGAGCCGCCATTGCGCAGTTCTACCACGACCAGTTCGGCGCCAAGATCAATCCGGCGCGCGTGATTGTCACGGCGGGCGCGTCGGGCGCGCTCACGCTGGCCTGCGCGGCGCTGGTCAATCCAGGTGGCGAAGTCCTGATGCCGGACCCGTCCTACCCCGCCAACAGCAACTTCGTGCTGGCGGCGGGCGGCGTCCCGCGCTTGATTCCGAGTTCGGCCGCGAAGCGGTTCCAGCTTTCGGCGGACGACGTGGCCCGGCACTGGACGCCCGCCACCCAAGGCGTGCTGGTGGCGTCCCCGAGCAACCCCACCGGCACCTCCATCGCCCATGCCGAACTGGCGGAACTGTTGGCGCAGGTGCGCGCGCGCGACGGCTTTGCCATCGTCGATGAAATCTACCTGGGCCTGTCCTATGAAGGCCAGCCGAAGTCGGCATTGACGCTGGACGATGACATCATCGTCATCAACAGTTTTTCGAAGTACTTCCATATGACAGGCTGGCGGCTGGGCTGGATGATCGTGCCCGAAGACATGGTGGCGCCGGTCGAGAAAATTGCCGCCAGCCTGGCGATCTGCGCGCCCACCCTGGCCCAGCACGCGGCGCTGGCCTGCTTCACCGAGCAGGCGATGAAAACCTTCGAGCACCGCCGCGAAGCATTCAAGCAGCGCCGCGACTACCTGTTGCCTGAGTTCGAGCGCCTGGGCATCCATGTGCCGGTCAAGCCAGACGGCGCGTTCTATATCTACGCCGATATCAGCAACCTGGGCATGGACAGCGTCACGTTCTCGCAACGCCTGCTGCGGGAAGCCGGGGTTGCCGCCGTGCCGGGGCTGGACTTCGGGCCGGCCCATGGCGGCCACACCATGCGTTTTTCCTACGCCACCGGCCTGGACCGGCTGGAAGAGGCCGTGGCCCGCATCGGCCAACTGCTGCAGCGCTGAACCAAAAAAAAACGCGCTTCATGAAGAAGCGCGTTGTGTGCCGGTGGGCACGCCGGGCGGGATCAGTCCCGCGCCAGCGCAATGCCCGAGGCCAGCGCCAGGCGCCGGCGTTCTGCCTGTACCTTGGCACCATAGCCGTTGTCGTTCGGCCCGGTCGCGCCCACGTAGCAGGCCAAGCCGGCGTCGACCGAACCACGTCGGTTGATGCAGTCGCGCAGAATCGTGGCGCCCACGCCAATATTGGCGGCGGGGTCCAGCGGGTTCTTGCCCACGGCGTCGAACTTCTCCTGGTGCACGCTGGTCATGACCTGCATCAGGCCCTGCGCGCCCACATGGCTTTCGGCCAGGGGGTTGTAGCGGGACTCGATGGCGATGACGGCCAGCACCAACAGGGGATCAAGCTGCTTTTCGCGGCTGACCTTGTACACGGTGTTCAACAGCGGGCCGGTGGCGTCATAGGCCACCTTGTATTTGCGCGATATATAGTTGCGCAAAGCCTCTGCCTGGGGGCCCGTGGCCGACAAGGCGGACTTTTTCGGCGCCGGCGGCGCGACGCGCGCAGGCCCCAGCATGCCGGTGGCATTGCTGGCGGGAGCGGTTGGTACGGCCATGGCAATTGCCGACGCAGTGTCGGAACCCAGTTCGGAACCGGCATCGGAATCGGTGCCGGTTTGCATGGATGAAGGCGCTAGGGCGGTCAACAAGGCTTTGTGCACTTGCAATGCCTGGTCGCGCAAACCGGGCAGGGCAAATCCCATGCTTACCGTCACAATCACTGCGATGCCCAGATAGACTGAACAGATTCGCAAGCACTCGGCAAGATACTGGTGCACTCCTTGGGCCATATTCCTGAACAGGCTGGCCACTGACGCATCGGGCATGAAAACCTCCTGCGTGGAAAAAGAGGGAGTCAATGTTAACCTCTCTTTCGACCTCAAATGTAACCAAATCGCTGGGATCTGTAGTGAAATACCGCGACCTTAGAGACTTCCTCGCCCAACTCGAACGCATGGGCGAGCTCAAACGCATTGCCGCGCCCGTGTCCACGCGCCTGGAAATGACCGAAATTTCCGACCGCGTGCTGCGTGCCGAAGGCCCCGCCCTGCTGTTTGAAAAAGCCCAGCACGACGGCCAGCCGGCGCAGATGCCGGTGCTGACCAACCTGTTCGGCACCCCGTCCCGCGTGGCGCGTGGCATGGGCGCCGACAGCGTCAGCGCGCTGCGCGATATCGGCGAACTGCTGGCCTCGCTGCGCGAACCCGAGGCGCCCAAGGGGCTGCGCGACGCGCTGGCCAAGGTGTCGATGCTGAAGGCCGCGCTGTGGGACATGAGCCCCAAGAACGTGAAGAGCCCGGCGTGCCAGGAAGTGGTCTGGGAAGGCAAGGATGTGGACCTGACCCGCCTGCCTATCCAGACCTGCTGGCCCGGCGACGTGGCGCCGCTGCTGACCTGGGGGCTGGTGATCACACGCGGGCCGAACGCCAAGCGGCAGAACCTGGGCATCTACCGCCAGCAGCTGCTGGGGCCGAACAAGCTGATCATGCGCTGGTTGTCGCATCGCGGCGGCGCGCTGGATTTTCGCGACCACGCCCTGGCCAACCCCGGCACGCCCTTCCCCATTGCCGTGGCGCTGGGCGCCGACCCGGCCACCACCTTGGGCGCCGTCACCCCCGTGCCCGACAGCCTGTCCGAATACCAGTTTGCCGGCCTGCTGCGCGGTTCGCGCACCGAAGTCGCGCAAGCGCTTGGCAGCAACCTGTCGGTGCCGGCCTGGGCCGAGATCGTGCTGGAAGGGCATCTGCTGCCGTCCACCGACCCGCGCGCCATCAAGCCCGTGGTGCCCGAAGGCGTCAACCCGCCGCCCAACAGCGACTATGAAATGGCGCTGGAAGGTCCCTACGGCGACCACACCGGTTATTACAACGAGCAGGACTGGTTTCCCGTCTTCACGGTCGAGCGGATCACGATGCGGCGCAACCCCATCTATCACTCCACCTACACCGGCAAACCGCCCGACGAGCCCGCCGTGCTGGGCGTTGCGCTGAACGAAGTCTTCGTGCCGCTCCTGCGGCGCCAACTGCCGGAGATCGTCGACTTCTATCTTCCCCCCGAAGGCTGCAGCTACCGGCTGGCCGTGGTGTCGATCCGCAAGCAGTACGCCGGCCACGCCAAGCGCGTCATGTTCGGCCTGTGGAGCATTCTGCGCCAGTTCATGTACACCAAGTTCATCGTGGTGGTGGACGAAGACATCAACCCGCGCGACTGGAAAGAAGTGGTGTGGGCCATGACGACCCGCATGGACCCTGTGCGCGACACGCTGCTGGTGGAAAACACGCCTATCGACTACCTGGACTTTGCGTCGCCGGTGTCCGGGCTGGGCGGCAAGATGGGGCTGGACGCCACCAACAAATGGCCCGGCGAAACCCAGCGCGAATGGGGCACGCCCATCACCATGGATGCCGACGTCAAGAAACGCGTGGACGATATCTGGAGCCAGTTGGGCCTGTAGCCACACCCGGCAACCGCACCCCGTAAAAAAACCCGCCGTTGTATCCAACGGCGGGTTTTTACTTGGGCGCAACGCAGGACGCTACTGATCGTCCTCGCGCGAACTGCGCCACATCTTGAACAATTGCCAGCCGACCAGCGCACCGCCCGCAACCTTCAACAGCTTGGAGCGCTTGCCGCCCCGCATCAGCAGTGTCGACAAGGACGAGCTGACCAGCGGATAACGGCGCGCCAAGGTAATGGCCTGCATAACCCAGCGCGATGCGCCGCCCGAGGCCAGTCGGGGCAGTAGCCCCCGGATGATCGAGGCGGGCTCCAGCTTTTGGCCGGTCGTGACGATGTCGTGCACCAGCGATTCGCGTTCGATCGCCGCGCGGGCGCGCAGCAATTCGATACGCACCGCGCGATCCACGACGGGAGACCTTTTCGACATGGTTCAGCCCTCCTCGCGCCGACGCGCCAGGGGATCGTCGTCTTGAGCATCGCGCACCCGTTCCAGCAGTTCCGCATCGCGGCTCAGCTCTTCCAGGGTGGCCGCGAACGGTGGTGCGCCATTGACCAAACCATGCCGCACCATCAGCAGCAGCACAATGCCGGCGATTCCGTAAAACGCCGCCAACAAGCCCAAGGCCATGTAGCGGTCTTCGGTGGGCCAGAACAGCACCGCCACCGTCACCGTGAACACCAGCACCGCAAGCGTCAAAAAGAGCAACGCCGCGAATGCCATGCCCAGCAGTTTGAGCAGGCGCGCCTTTTCATCGGCGGCTTCCAGTGCCAGCAGCTCCAAGCGCGTTCGAAACAGCCCGACCAGGCTGGACGCAACGCCGAAAACAGATTTTCGTAGACCCATGGCGTCTGGAACGTCAAAGGCGGGCGTATGCCCGCCTTTGACGCTCTAGCCCTTAACGGCGGCTGATCAGCAAGCCGAGCAGCAGGCCGGTCACGCCTGCGACACCGATGGCTTGCCAGGGATTGTCGTGCACATAGTCGTCAGTGGCGCGTGCGGCTTTGCGGCCACGCTCCAACACGGCGTCTTGGGCTTCGTAGAGGGCTTCACGCGTGCGCTTGAGCGAGGTCATGGCGCGTTCACGCAGTTCGTTGGCCTTGTCGCCCGTGGTGCCGGCTGCTTCGCGCAGCAGGTTTTCGGCGTCGTTAAGGCTGGTCTTGACACTGTCGATGAGTTTTTCTTTTGCGACTTCTTCGGATTTTCTCGTGGCCATTTTATTGAGCTCCTGTTGTGTGTCTATGACGAAAACATCATACCAGCCGCCTTGCCCGCGGCAAGGCGTGCTTGATACCGTGTGCTACTTGATCTGCGTAATTTCAACGGCTGATTTGACGCCACCCTGATCGATGTCTTGCTTCATCACCAGATTCACCGCCGGGCAATACCAATCGGTGACCGTCGTGTTCATGCCGGGAATGGGAATGGTCAGGCCTTGGAACGTGGCCATGGTGGGGTCCGAGTTGCGCGTGTACTTGACGGGGTGGCACGACTGGCTGCCCAAGGCCGTGTTCAACGACGTCTTTTGGCCCACGCTTTTTTCGCCGATGCGAACCGTGGTGCTGGGCTGGCCGCCCACCGGCGCTTCCTTGCCGATCTTCAGGCGGAACGAAGAACCCGGCAGCTTCTGGCCGGGATTAAGCTTGCCGTCGTAAGCGAACAGGCCCAGCATGCGCAGGTCGAACTGGCCCTCGGACGGCTTCGGCGCTTCGCCCGCGGTGGCGTAGCGCACGAAGGTGGCTTGGCCGCCCTTCACCGTCATCAGGTAGTCCAGCTTGGACTTGCCCGGTGGCAGGCCGGCGTAGCCGAAGGTAGCCACGCCTTGCACGCGCGCGCGGCAGTTGTCGCCATTGCTTTTTGTAACTTCGGTGAAGTTCAGGTCCGCGCCCAGGGCCAGGTTGCCCGAACCGGTCAACTGCACCGCACCGCCGTCATGCATGAACTGGGCGTCGCACACGCCCGCCTGCACCGACGCGGCCGCGCCCAGCGCGCCCACGCACAACATCAAGGATGCGATTTTTTGCATCGTCACTAGCCACTCCAGTATTCAGGACAGGCCGCCCACGGCTGGCGGCGGCTGGCTTGATACTACACCGGTTGCCGTGCCTGACATATGTCCACTCGTGTCGATGCGCGGGCGATCAACGCGCGAAGTTCGGGCACGCAGGAACCGCAGCCCGTGCCGCAACCCAGGGTGGATTTCAGCCCGTCCAGATCGCATCCGCGCGCGATGCCCGCCACGATCGCGGCCTCGCTCACGCCAACGCACGCGCATACCGTACGCGAACGCGCCGGCCCGCTGATGCGCCCCGCCAGCAAGGCGGACACGCTGGCGGGCGCCTGGCCGCCGGCGGCCCAGGACAGCAAGGCGTCCTGCGCCCGCATATCCCCCGTCAGCAGGAAGGCGCGCACGCCGTCCTGCGCAACGGCCACGCGGCGCAGCTTGCCTTGCACCAGATCATCGAACACCACGTCGGCCTGGCCAAGATCCAGCGACTGCGCCAACTGGTTGATCACATCGACGTCCGGCGCCTGAGCCGCGGCCACGCGGATCCGCACGCCGCCCGCGCTGGATGGCAACACCACCGCGTAGTCAAAGCGGCGCAGCCAGGGCGCCAGGCGCGCGCGCAAGGCCACGGAATCGCCTTGCAGCCAGCCTGCCGCCTGCCAGGGCAGAGCGGCGGGTTCGACGGCGACGGCGCTGAACTTCAATTCGGGCTGGCGCGAAAAGGGGTCTGTCGCGGGGCTGGCCAGCGCGTTCACGCCCAGCCCCGACATATAGGCGCTGCCCCAATGCATGGGCAAGAAGGCGTGCCCGCGTTGCAACCCCTCGTCCGCCTGCACGGGTAGCACCACACTGCCCCTCCGCGAACGCAGCCGCGCCAGGGCGCCCGGCGCCAGACCCAGGCGCTGCAAGGTTTCGGGATGCAGCGACAGCCAAGGCTCTTCAACATGCTGCGTCAACACGCGCGCCAACGACGTGCGCGCCATCGTGTGCCAGTGGTCACGCAGGCGGCCGGTGGTAAGCGGCATGGGGAAGTCGGGCGTCAGCGCGTCGGCGGGCGGTAGATAGCGCACATCGCAAAACCGCGCGCGGCCGTTGGGGGTGGGAAACGCGCCGTCGGCGTAGAGGCGCGTCGTGCCCTGCCCGGCCCGATAGGGCCACTGCTGCGGGCCATCCCGATCCAGGATGCCGTAGTCCAGCGCGCTGTAATCCAGATCGCGCCCGGCCGTCATGCGGACGTGCTCCGCGAACACTTCGGCTTCGTCGCGGTACGCAAACCCGGCAGCCTGCTCCGGCGCGATGCGGGCCGCCAGGCGCTGCGCCACCGCCTGAGCCAATCGCCAATCCGGTTGCGCATCGCCAGGCGGCGCTACAGCGGCATGCACGCGGCTGACGCGGCGTTCGGAATTGGTGACCGTGCCCGATTTCTCGGGCCAGGTGGCGGCCGGCAGCACCAGGTCGGCATAGGCCAGCGTCTCGGTGCCGGTAAAGGCCTCTTGCACGATCACGAACTCGGCTTGCTCCAAGGCCGCGCGCACGCGGGCCTGGTCAGGCAGCGACTGCGCCGGGTTCGTTGCCGCAATCCACAGCACTTTCACACGGCCGTCGAGCACGGCGTCGAAAAGCTCCAGCGCGGTGGCGCCCGGCGTGTCGGGCAGGCGGTCCACGCCCCACAGCGCCGCGACCTCGGCGCGGTCCTGGGCCACGGCCGGATCGCGGTGGCCCGGCAGCAAGGTCGCCATGCCACCGGCTTCGCGCCCGCCCATGGCGTTGGGTTGGCCGGTCAGCGAGAACGGCCCCGCGCCCGGTTTGCCGATCTGCCCGGTGGCCAGATGCAGATGGATCAGCGCGGCGTTCTTGTCGGTGCCCTGGGTGGATTGGTTCAGGCCCATCGTGTAAAGCGACAGCGCCGCGCCGCCGCTTCCAAACCAGCGCGCGGCCTGGATGATGTCGGCGGCCGGCACGCCGCAAATCTCCTGCGCCACGGCCGGGGGATACGCATCCACGGTATGCATCAGCGCATCAAAGCCGTCGGTGTGGCGGTCGATGTAAGCCTGGTCGATCCGCCCTTCACGCGCCATGACGTGCAACATGGCATGAAAGAGCGCCACGTCCGTGCCTGGCGCGATGGGCAGGTGCAGGTCAGCGAACGCCGCCGTATCCGTACGGCGGGGGTCCACCACAATCACTTTCATGCCGGGCCGGCGCGCGCGGGCCGCTTCCAGGCGGCGAAACAGCACGGGGTGGGCGTACGCCATGTTTGAACCGGCGATCAGCACGGTGTCGGCCAGGTCCAGGTCGTCGTAGCAGGCGGGCGGCGCATCCGCGCCCAAGGTGCGCTTGTAGCCCGACACCGCGCTGGACATGCACAGCCTGGAATTGGTGTCGATATTGTTGGTGCCGGCCAGCGCGCGCGCCAGCTTGTTGAAGACGGCATAGTCTTCGGTCAGCAACTGGCCCGACAGGTAAAAACCCACCGCGTCCGGCCCATGCGCAAGAATGGTGTCGGCCAGTTTTTGCGCCGCGATGTCCAGCGCCTGATCCAGGGCAATGTTCTGGTGCGCCGCACCGCGCGACTCGCGCCATTGCGCCGACAGCACGCGCGCGCCGTCTCGCCGCACCGTGTCGGCCAGGGCCAGGCCCTTGCTGCACAGCTTGCCATGGTTGGCGGGATGATCTTCATCGCCACGCACCCGCAGCACCGCGCCGTCGCGCACCTGCACGCGCACGCCACAGCCCGTGCCGCAATAGCAGCAGACCGACCGCAGTTCGCGTTCGCCCTCGTGCGCGTGCCCCTCCTTCGCGCCGTCCCCATTCGACAGCGGCGCGATCCTACGCAACGGCATGTCCATGGTTTATCCGCCTACCGCCGCGTTATCGAACCCATCACCGGCAGGCTCGCCCGCCATCAACTGATCGCGCAGCGCGCCAATGGCCTGCCCTTCGCGCATCAACCGCACATACCAACTGCTGTCGGCCGTGTCGCCATACAGGCACGCGCCGACCAGCTTGTTGTCGCGAATCACCAGCTTCTTGTAGACACCGTCCAGCGCGTCGGCCAACACGATGGTCTCGGTCTGCGCGCCGCCCTTGAAGTCCCCGGCGGAAAACAGGTCGATGCCCGTCACCTTCAATTTCGTGGACGTGATGCTGCCTTCGTATCGGCCTATGCCATGCATGGCCAGATGATTGGCCGCCACCTTCGCCTGCTCGAACAAAGGCGCGACCAGGCCATAGGCCGTGCCACGATGGCTGACGCATTCACCCACCGCGTAGATGCGCGGGTCGTAGGTTTGCAAGGTGTCGGTGACGACGATGCCGCGATCCACCCGCAAGCCGCAGCTTTCCGCCAGCACCGTGTTCGGCCGCACGCCCACCGCCATCACCACCAAGTCCGCCGGCACCTCCGAGCCATCATCAAACCGCAGCGCCCGCACCCGTCCATCCTCGCCCGCGACGATCTCGCGCGTCTGGCGTTGCAGCAGAAAAGTCAGGCCGCGCGCCTCCAGGCTGCGCCGCAACAGCGCGGCCGCCTCAAAATCCAACTGGCGGTCCAGCAACCCCGCGCCCAGATGCACGACCGATACCCGCATGCCACGCGCGGCCAGACCATTGGCCGCTTCCAGGCCCAGCAGGCCGCCGCCGATCACCACCGCGTTGCGATAGCGCGACGACGCCTCGATCATCCGGTTCACATCGTCGATGTCGCGAAAGGCGACCACGCCGTCCAGGTCATGACCCGGCACCGGCAGGATGGTCGGGTTCGACCCCGTGGCCAGCAGCAGGCGGTCATACGCGGCTTCGGTGCCACCGTCGCAATGCACTCGGCGGCGCACCCGGTCCACCCGTGTGACCTTGCGGTTGCACAGCAGCCGGATGCCGTGCCGCGCATACCAGGCTTCGTCGTTCAGCACGATGTCCTGCAAGGTCTGTTCGCCGGTCAGCACGGGCGAGAGCAGGATGCGGTTGTAGTTGGTGTAGGGCTCGGCGCCGATCACCGTGATGTCGTAGAGGCCGGGTGCCTGCGCCAGCAGTTCTTCCACCGTGCGGATGCCGGCCATGCCGTTGCCCACCACCACCAGCTTGGGTTTTGCGCCCGGCTTGGATGTCGTCGCGCCCATAAGGTCTCCTGTGCGCCCGATCAGGCAACGGCCCGGACGGCGTCGTCTCGCACTTCCAAGACCTCGGCTTCCCGATCCCGTTCGGCGTTGGCGGCGGCTTGCGACCGTTCCGGGTTGCCATGACGGCGATGCAGGAAGTCCACCACCGACGCGCGGCAGGCCAGATACGTGGCGTCATTCGCCAGCCGCACGCGGTCACGCGGGCGCGGCAGGGGCACGGACAGAATGTCGCCTATGGTGGCGGCCGGGCCGTTGGTCAGCATGACGATGCGGTCGGACAGCAGCACGGCTTCGTCCACGTCGTGCGTGACCATGATGGTGGTGGTGCGCGTCTTGGCCACGATCTTCAACAACTCGTCTTGCAGATGCGCGCGCGTCAACGCATCCAGCGCGCCGAAGGGTTCATCCATGAGCAGCACGCCCGGCTCGATGGCCAAGGCGCGCGCGATGCCCACGCGCTGCTTCATGCCGCCCGAAATTTCACGCGGCAGCTTGTTCTGCGCCGGCAGCAGCCCCACCAGTTCAAGCGCCGCCCGCGTGCGCTGCTCCAGTTGCGGACGCTTTTCCGTGGCGCCGAATACGCGCTCCACCGCCAGGTAAACGTTCTGGAAACACGTCAGCCAGGGCAGCAAGGAATGGTTCTGAAATACCACCGCACGATCCGGGCCGGGTCCGGTGATCTCGCGCTCGGCACACAGCAGCACGCCACGGGTCGGCCGGGTCAAGCCGGCAATCAGATTCAACAAGGTCGATTTGCCGCAGCCGGAATGGCCGATCAAGGTAATGAATTCCCCCTGCTCGACTGTCAGGTCGATATCGCGCAGCGCCACGAAGTCGCCCTTGCGGGTGTGGAAGGTCTGGCCCACGTTTTCGATGCGAACGAATTTCTTCATGGCGCTATTCCTCGGTGTAGGTGAAGCGGCGGGCCAGGGCCACCAACAGGGTTTCCAACAGCAAGCCCACAATGCCGATTACAAAAATGGCGATGACGATGTGCTCTACCTTCAGGTTGTTCCATTCATCCCACAGCCAGAAGCCGATACCCGTGCCCCCGGTCAGCATTTCGGCCGCCACGATCACCAGCCAGGCGGTGCCGATGGACAGGCGCACGCCCGTCAGCACATAGGGCAGCACGGCGGGCAGCAGCACTTTCGTGGTCAGCTTCCATTCGGACAGGTTCAGCACCCGCGCCACGTTCAGGTAGTCCTGCGGCACGCGCGACACGCCCACCGCGGTGTTGATGATCATCGGCCAGATCGAACAGATGAAAATCGCCCAGATGGCGGCGGGGTTGGCGGCCTTGAACAGCAGCAGCCCCAAGGGCAGCCAGGCCAGCGGCGACACCGGCCGCAACAGGCTGACGATGGGTGAAAACATGGCGTTGATGGCGGCATAGCGCCCGATGGCGAAGCCCGCCGGAATGCCGATCACCGCCGCCAGGCCAAAGCCGATGGCCACGCGCTCCAACGATGCCACAAGATTCCAGCCGATGCCCTTGTCGTTGGGCCCGTTGTCATAGAACGGGTCGGAAAACAGCGTCACGGCGGCATGCCAGGTGACGCCCGGCGTGGGGATCTCTGGAATCTGCATCGCGATCACCTGCCACATCAGCACAAACAACGCGAAGCCGGCCACAGGTCCGGCCACGGTTTTCAGCGCGGATTCCAGTTTCTCGCGGCCAGCGGCAACCAGTGCTTCGCCGCGGCCCACAGTCGTTACGGTAGAAGTCATAGCAAGCCCTCTTCTGTTGCGGTATTGCGGTCAGACCTTGACCTTGAATCCGTCGGCATAGGCCGCCGGGTTGCTGCCGTCCCACTTCACCCCGTCGATCAGCGTGGACGTGCGCGTTTCGCTGGTGGGCAAGGCCACGCCCGCGGCTTGCGCGGCCTGTTTGTAGAGGTCGATGCGGTTGATCTGCTTGGCCACCGCCAGATAGTCGGGATGCTCTTTCAAGAGGCCCCACCGTTTGTGCTGCGTCAGGAACCACATGCCGTCGCTCAGGTACGGAAAGTTGGCCGAGCCGTCGGCGTAGAAGCGCATGGCGTGCTCGTCCGTCCAGGTCTTGCCCAAGCCGTCCTGGTACTTGCCCAGCATGCGGTCCACGATGCCGCTGGCGTCCGTGTTCACGTAGGATTTGGCGGCGATGGTTTCCGCCGTCTTCTGACGGTTGGCGGGCGAGGCGTCGATCCACTTGCCGGCCTCGAGGATGGCGGCGGTGACGGCGCGCGCCGTGTTCGGATTACGCGACACGAAATCCGCGCTGGTGCCCAGCACCTTTTCAGGATGGTCCTGCCAGATGTCTTGCGAGGTCACGGCGGTAAAACCGATCTTGTCCATGATGGTGCGCGCGCCCCAGGGCTCGCCCACGCAGAAGCCATCCATATTGCCCACGCGCATGTTCGCCACCATCTGGGGCGGCGGCACGGTGATGACCTTGGCGTCTTTCATCGGGTTGATGCCATAGGCGGCCAGCCAGTAATACAGCCACATGGCGTGCGTGCCCGTCGGGAAGGTCTGCGCAAAGGTGTATTCGCGCTTGTCCGACGCCATCAGCTTGGCCAGCGATTCGCCGTCGCGCGCGCCCTTCTCCAGCACCTTGTTCGATAGCGAGATTGCCTGCCCGTTCTGATTCAGGCTCATCAGGACAGCCATGTCCTTCTTGGGGCCGCCAATGCCCAGGTGCACGCCGTACACCAGCCCATACAGCACGTGCGCCATATCGAGCTCGCCATTCAGCAGCTTGTCGCGCACGGCCGCCCACGACGCTTCCTTGGACGGCGTGATGGTCACGCCGTATTTCTTGTCGATGCCCAGCACCGACGCCATCACCACCGAGGCGCAATCGGTCAGCGGAATAAAGCCGATCTTCACCTCGGTTTTTTCCGGCGCGTCCGTACCGGCGGCCCAGGCGCCGGCGCGCACCAACGGGTCAACCAGCGACAGCAGGCCGGCGCCCGCCACCGCGCGCGCCGTGCCGCTCAACCACTTGCGGCGGCTGGCATTCGCGCCCGCGTCCGCATGGGGGGCAAGGTCGGATGAGGGGCTACGTTGTACTGGCGTCATGCATGGCTCCTGGCAAAAAAAAACGTCCCGCGCGCCATGGAACCCAGTCCATTGGCGCAGCGGAACGTCGTTGTCCCTTGCCGCGTAGTGCGGCGCGTTGCGTTGGCGACCGCCGTTGGTCGCCCGATATCACTTAAGCAAACGCTGTGCCAGATGCGCGGGAAACTACCGTGGCTCGCCGCTACGCCGCGCTAGCATTGGTGTTGCGAGGAATCATGGGTCAACGCCGGGTTGCCCTACGCGCGCACCGTAGAACCAAGTTGGTGCGCAATGCGATGCGGCGGCGCACCATCCCTGTGCCGTCCGCGCCCTGCCGCTGTGCGCGGGAATCCTGCCGCGCGCGCAATCAGAGATGGCATGGAACTTGCATGCTTGAGCAGCATCAGGGGGATCACATGCTGAAGGTCATGCTGCTGAACGATGGCGAGGGACGCGCGGCGTCGCTGCGGCAAACGCTTGCCGCGGCGGGCGTACACGTGGTCTCGGAAGTAGCACCCGGCAGTGACCTGGCTACCGCCATCGCCCAGGCGGCGCCGGACGTGGTGCTGATCGACAGCGACGCCCCCGGGCGCGACACGCTGGAAAACGTCTGTGTGGCCAGCGCGCACAGTGATCGGCCAGTGGTGATGTTCACCGACGACGGCAACCGCGACACCATCCGCACCGCCTTGCGCGCGGGCGTGGCGGCTTATGTGGTGGGCGACGTGTCGGCGGCCCGCATCGAACCGCTGCTGACTGTGGCGATTGAACGCTTCGCCATGGAGAAGTCGCGGCGCGAGGAACTGCGCGATGCGCAACTGCGGCTGGCCGAACGCCAGTGGGTGGAAAAGGCCAAGGGCATCCTGATGAAGACGCGCTCGATACCGGAAGAGGAAGCGCACCGGCTGCTGCGCGACCGCGCCATGCAAAGCCAGAAGCGGCTGGGCGAGGTGGCGCGCGAGGTCGTCGAAATGAGCCAATGGCTGGGCAGCGCCTGACCAAATAAGTTATGGATATAAGGATTCAAGAAATCAAAAGTTGTGGGGATGTAAACCCGTCCCTATCATCGGCAGATATTTTGCCGGGTACGCCCGAGGCGGGCACAAGATGAAGCTTTTCCCGATTTTTGCTGACCTGAAGGGTCGGCGGGTGCTGGTGGTGGGCGGTGGCGCGGTGGCCGAGCGCAAGACGCTCGCGCTACTGGAAGCCATGGCCGACGTGGTGGTGGGCGCGCCGGCACTGACCCCGGCATTGACGGATCTGGTGGCCCAGGGCCGCATCCGCCACCTGGCCGACCGATTCAACCCCGACTGGCTGGATGACGTGTGGCTGGTGGTGGCCGCCACCGATGACCGCACCGCCAATGCCGCGGTGTCCGATGCCGCCAGCGCGCGACGCATTTTTGCCAATGTGGTGGACGACCCGGAACTGTCCTCGTTCCAGGTGCCGTCCATTGTTGACCGCTCGCCCGTCATCGTGGCGATCTCGTCGTCGGGCGTAGCGCCTGTGCTGGCGCGCCGCGTGCGCGAGCGCATCGAATCCCTGTTCGACCATACGTTGGGCCAACTGGCCGCGTTGGCCGCCACCTACCGCAAGCGCATTCGCGCCAGCCATCCCGATCTGGGCGCGCGCCGCCGCTTCTACGACTGGCTGCTGGACGGCCCCGTGGCGGGCCTGCTGCGCCAGCAGCAAGCCGCACAGGCCGAAGCCGCGCTGACCCAGGCCCTGGACTCGCCGCTGGCCCCAGCCGAAGGCAGCGTGGTGCTGGTGGGCGCGGGGCCGGGCGACCCCGGCTTGCTGACCCTGAAGGCATTACGCGCCTTGAACGAGGCCGACGTCATCCTGTACGACCGCCTGGTCAGCGAAGACGTAATGTCACTGGCGCGCCGCGATGCCGACCGCATCGCCGTGGGCAAGCTGCCCGGCGAAAACCACCACGCGACCCAGGCGCGCATCCACGCGCTACTGGTGGAACACGCGCAGGCAGGCCGCCGGGTGGTGCGCTTGAAGGGGGGCGACGCGTTCATCTTTGGCCGGGGCGGTGAAGAACTGGAATACCTGCGGGCGCACAATGTGCGCTTCGAGGTGGTGCCGGGCATCACGGCCGCGCTGGCCTGTGCCGCTTACGCCGGCATTCCGCTGACACACCGCGAGCACGCGCAATCGGTGCGGCTGATCACGGCGCACTGCCGTGAAGACGAAGACAATCTGGACTGGCCGGCGCTGGCCCGTGAAAAGCAGACCCTGGCGTTCTATATGGGGGTGGGTCAGTTGGACCTGCTGACCCGCCGCCTGCTGGCTCATGGCCGTGCGGCCGACACGCCGTTCGCGCTGATCGAAAACGGCAGCCGGCCGGAACAGCGCGTGCTGTCGGGCACGCTGGAAGCGCTGCCGCGCCTGGCGGCGGAACACGCCATCCGTTCGCCCGCCCTGTTGATCGTGGGCGAAGTGGCGGGGCTGGCGCCGCGCTTGCAATGGTTTGGCCGGCACATCGAGGGCGCTGGCGGCGCGTAGCCGCTTGCCCCCCGAGCTTGGCTTAAATCGCCTTCTGATTCGTGCCGAAAATGCGGTCGCCCGCATCGCCCAGGCCGGGCATGATGTAGCCGTGTTCGTTCAGGCCGTCATCGATGGACGCCGTATAGATATGCACGTCGGGGTGCTTGGCCAGCACGGTATCGATGCCCACGGGCGCGGCCACCAACACCAGCGCGCGGATTTCCTTGCAGCCGGCGCGCTTAAGCAGATCAATCGCGGCAACCATCGAGCCGCCGGTCGCCAGCATGGGATCCACGATCAGCGCCAGGCGCTGGTCCAGTTCGCCGACCAGGCGTTCCAGATACGTGTGGGCTTCCAGCGTTTCTTCGTTGCGGGCCACGCCCACCACGCTGACCTTGGCGCCGGGAATCAAGCTGAGCACCCCGTCCAGCATGCCGATGCCGGCGCGCAAGATGGGCACCACGGTGACTTTTTTGCCGGCGATCTTCTCAACCTGGACCTCGCCACACCAGCCCTGGACAGTGGCGGGCTCCAGAGGCAGGTCCTTGGACGCTTCGTACGTCAGCAGCGCGCCCACTTCCTGCGACAACTCCCGAAAGCTCTTGGTGCTGAGGTCGGCGCGACGCATGATCCCGAGCTTGTGGCGGATCAGCGGATGGCGGATTTCGTGCACGGGCATGTGCGTAATTCTCCAGAATATTGAAATACAGGGGGTGTCGCCTCAGGCCATTTTCGAGCCATAGCTGAGGATCGTAATCGGTTTGGCAGCCGCGCGGAGCGGAGAGGACTTTTCCCCGCCGGGCCGCCCCAAGGGGAAAAAGCCCCCTCGGGGGGCAGCAAGCGCACAAAGTGCGCGCGGCGTGGGGGCAACCAACATCTATTGTTCTGCTAGCCAGGCGATAAGGGCGTCGTCGAACGCGCGAACGGCACCCGCCTGCTCGTGGTTCACGATGCTGACCACCACGTAGCGCTTGCCGCTGGCGCCCAGCACGTAGCCGGCGATGGCGCGCACGTCGCGCAGCGAGCCGGTCTTCAGGTGGGCCATGCCCTGGGTGCCGTCGCCCTTCAGGCGGCGGCGCACCGTGCCGTCCACCCCGGCGATGGCGAACGATGAAATGTATTCGGGCATGAGCGGCGAATTCCAGGCCACGGTCAGCATCGACGCCAGGCTGTCGGCCGACACCCGGGCGTCGCGCGACAGGCCCGCGCCGTTGTCGATGATCAGTTCGGGCATATCCAACCCCTGCTTGACCAGCGCGCCCTTGGCCACGGCCTCGCTGCTGGTCACCGTGGCGGGCCGGCGGCCGCGCTCGGCGCCCAGCGTCAGCAGCAGCGTGCGCGCCATGACGTTGTTGCTGCGCTTGTTGATCTGGCGGATCACTTCCGCCAGCGTCGGAGAATCATGCGAGGCCAGCACCACCGCGTCGGCCGGCACCATGCCGGATTTGACCTGCCCCTTGAACGTGCCGCCCAGCTCTTTCCAGAGCAGGCGGAAGATTTCGGTGGCGTACTCAGGCTGCGACAAAGCCAGGCGATACAGGCTGAATTCCCCGCACGAACCCGCCACCTTGCCGCCCAGGCGGATCGTGACGCCCTGCTGGGTGATCAGCGGTTCGGTCGTGACTATCGGCGGGCCAGGGCAGCGGATGTCGCTCCATTCCACGCTGCCCTCAAGTTTCAGGCCGGGCAGGGGCGGATCGATCAGCGGCACCCATTTGTGCGCGGCGGGGTCCGGCGTGAACAGCAGGCGCTGCGCGCCAAAACCCACCATCAGCGCATCCGGGCTGGCGTTGTAGGCGCGGTCGGGCGCGCCGTCGAAGGCGCCGGGGTCGATCGCGACCTGGCCGAAGATGCTGCGGTCGATGATCAGGTCATTGATCTGCTTGACCCCGCGCAGACGCAATTCGCGCAACAGGGCCCACAGGTCTTGCATCAGGAATTGGGGGTCGCCGCCCGCCCGCAGGTACAGGGGGCCGGCCAACACGCCGCGGGCGTCGGGCCGGGCGCCCGGCGCGGTCATGAATTCGGTGCGCCATACGTAATTGGGGCCAAGCTCGGACAGCGCGGCCCAGGTCGTGACCAGTTTCATCACCGACGCCGGGTTGCGGGGTTCCTTGGCGTTCAGCGCCACCATGCGCGGCCCGCCCAGTTCCTGCACCACCAGCGACAGCGAACTGTCGGGCAACTTGGTGGCCTTCCAGGCCCGGATGACGTCTGGCGGCAGCCCCTGGACCTGCGCAAAGGCGGCGCCCGCCGACAAGGCCAGCAGCCCGCCGGCCAGCCATTGCCTGAGTCCGCCCACCCGCTTCTTCGCTTGTCCCATCATGCGCTGTCCACCTTGTTGCCCGTCCTGCAAAACCGAGAGCATACAAAACCTGGGACGGTTACGGGGCTCTCGTCTGCTCCGGCCCTGATAACCTTCGCCTTTACAATAGCCGGTTGCCCCGAGCCCGCCCGGTTGGCCCAGCCCACGTTTTCCGGGCCGCCCTCACTGACAGACAGATACCCGCGTGACCCAGTCCCTGACCGTTTCCGATTTCAATTACGAGCTGCCGCCTGAGCTTATCGCGCAGACGCCCGCCGCCCAACGCACGGGCAGCCGCCTGCTGCACCTGGACGCCGCCAGCCAGTTGCACGACCGCCAATTCGCCGACCTGACCGGTCTGCTGCGCCCCAACGACCTGCTGGTGTTCAACGACACCCGCGTCATCAAGGCGCGCTTGGGCGGTCACAAGATCACGGGCGGCAAGGTCGAGGTACTGGTCGAACGCATCACCGAATCCGACCGCGTCCTGGCCCACGTGCGCGCCAGCAAATCGCCCGGGCCGGGCATGGTGCTGCGCCTGGCCGAGGCCTTCGAGGCCACCGTGCTGGGCCGCGAAGGCGAACTCTTCGACATCCGCTTCCCCGGCCCCGTGCTGGACCTGCTGGACGCCCACGGCGCCACCCCGCTGCCGCCCTACATCACGCACGCGGCCGACGCGGGCGACGACGACCGCTATCAAACCGTTTACGCCCGCGAACCCGGCGCGGTTGCCGCGCCCACGGCCGGCCTGCACTTTGACCAGCCCACGCTGGACCGCCTGGCCGACCTGGGTATCGCGCGCGCTTTTGTCACACTGCACGTGGGCGCGGGCACGTTCCAGCCGGTGCGGGTCGACAACCTGGCCGACCACATCATGCACGCCGAATGGTTCACGGTGCCCCAGGCTACCGTGGACGCCATTGCCGCCACCCGCGCCAAGGGCGGCCGCGTCATCGCCGTGGGCACCACCAGCGTGCGCGCGCTGGAATCCGCCGCCGCGCAGACCGAAGGCCGCACAGCGCCCGGCCTGCCCCTGGCCGCCGCCCAGGGCGACACCCGCCTGTTCATCACCCCCGGCTACCAGTACCGCGTCGTGGACGCCCTGGTCACCAACTTCCACCTTCCCCAGTCGACCCTGCTGATGCTGGTGTCGGCGCTGGCCGGCGTTGAGCCGATCCGCCGCGCCTACGCCCACGCGGTGGCCCAGCGCTACCGTTTCTTCAGCTATGGCGACGCCATGTTTATCGAGTCCCCCGCCCCATGACCGGTCTGAATTTTGAACTGCTCGCCACCGACGGCGGCGCCCGCCGCGGCCGCATCACGCTGAACCACGGCGTGGTCGAGACGCCCATCTTCATGCCCGTGGGCACCTATGGCAGCGTCAAGGCCATGATGCCGCACGAGCTGAAAGAGATCGGCTCGCAGATCGTGCTGGGCAACACGTTCCACCTGTGGCTGCGCCCGGGCACGGACATCATGGAAAAGCACGGCGGCCTGCATGGCTTCATGCAGTGGGACAAGCCCATCCTGACCGACTCGGGCGGCTTCCAGGTGTTCAGCCTGCAAGGCATGCGCAAGATCACCGAGGAAGGCGTGAAGTTCGCCTCGCCCATCGACGGTGCGCGCCTGTTCCTGACGCCCGAAGAATCGATGCGCATCCAGCGTTCGCTGAATTCCGACATCGTCATGGTGTTCGACGAATGCACGCCGTATGAAATCGACGGCCGCCCCGCCACGGTTGAAGAAGCCGCGCGCTCGATGCGCATGTCCCTGCGCTGGGCGCGCCGCTCGCGCGACGAATTCGACCGCCTGGGCAACCCCAACGCGCTGTTCGGCATTGTCCAGGGCGGCATGTATGAATCGCTGCGCGATGAATCCCTGGCGGGCCTGCAGGACATCGGCTTCCATGGCTACGCCATCGGCGGGCTATCGGTAGGCGAGCCCAAGGAAGACATGATGCGCATCCTGGCGCACGTCACCCCCAAGCTGCCGGCCCAGGCGCCGCGCTACCTGATGGGCGTGGGCACGCCGGAAGACCTGGTCGAAGGCGTGAGCCGCGGCGTGGACATGTTCGACTGCGTCATGCCCACCCGCAACGCCCGCAACGGCTGGCTGTTCACCCGCTTTGGCGACGTCAAGATCCGCAACGCCAAGTACCGCGACGACACCCGCCCGCTGGACCCCAGTTGCACCTGCCACACCTGCGGGAATTTTTCGCGCGCCTACCTGCACCATCTGCAACGGGCCAACGAGATCACCGGCGCGCGCCTGAACACGCTGCACAACCTGCATTTCTATCTGACTATCATGAAGGAAATGCGCGAAGCCATCGCCGAAGGCCGTTTCGACGCCTGGCGCGCGCAGTTCGCCGCGGACCGCGCCCGCGGCATCGAGTAGTCGGGCTTTCCCTGAGGGGGCTTTTCTATTGAGATTTCGTCCCCATAGATTGGGATCCCCCCCTAGTGAAAGGCCGGCAATAAGATGGATACAATAGCCGGCTTGCCCTATCCATGGCTCGCGCGGGGATGGGCGCATAACAAGACAGCTAGTGGGTATGGCGATGTTTCGTAGTTACACAGAGAACTCGGGCCGGGCCGTCCATAGCAACAAACAACCCAAACAGACTTAAACGCAGGAGAATTCAATGTCCGTTATCGATACCGCAAGCCTCGTCGTGGCTCAAGCCGCCGCCCCTGAAGGTAATGCGCTGATGGGCATGTTGCCCATCGTCCTGATGTTCGTGATCCTCTACTTCCTGATGATCCGCCCGCAGATGAAGCGCCAGAAGGAACACCGCAACCTGATCGCCGCCCTGGCCAAGGGTGACGAAGTGGTCACCGCAGGCGGCATGCTGGGCAAGGTCACCAAGGTCAATGACAGCTACGTGACCGTTGAAGTGTCCGAACTGGCCGACAAGCCGGTCGAAGTGATCATGCAGAAGTCGTCGGTTTCGACCGTGCTTCCTAAAGGAACCATCAAGGCCCTTTAAGCGTCTAATAGGAGCCCCATCGGGCTCTTCTTACGTTTGATGGGACCCAACCGCCGCCCGCAGCGTTCATCGCCCGGGCGGCCCTTTTATCACCCTGACATGAAGTAGCCGGCAATGAACCGCTATCCCCTCTGGAAGTACATTACGGTCCTGATCGCGGTCATCATTGGCCTGCTGTACACGCTGCCCAATTTCTACGGCGAGTCCCCCGCGGTCCAGGTTTCCAGCGCCAAGGCCACCATCAAGGTGGAACCGGCCATGCTGAACCGGGTCGAACAAATCCTGACCGACGCCAAGATCCCGAACGAAGGCGTCTTCTACGAACAAAACGGCACGCTCGGCACCGTGCGCGCCCGCTTCACGTCGACCGACCTGCAACTGCAGGCCCGTGACCTGATCGAAAAATCCCTGAACACCGTCGCCGACGACCCGCACTACACCGTGGCGCTGAACCTGTTGCCCGCGTCGCCCCCCTGGATGCGCGCCCTGGGCTGGTTCGCCCCCAAGCCCATGTACCTGGGCCTGGACTTGCGCGGCGGTGTGCACTTCCTGCTGCAAGTCGACATGCAGGGCGCGCTGACCGCCCGCTACGATTCGCTGGCCGCCGACGTGCGTTCCGTGCTGCGTGACCAGAAGGTCAACGTGGCCAGCGTTGAACGCTCGGGCATGGGCGTTGCCGCCACCTTCGCCAACAACGACGACCGCGACCGCGCCATCGCCACCCTGCGCACCCGCCTGCCGGACCTGGAGTTCACGGAACGCCAAGAAGGCGGCAAGCCGCTGCTGCTGGGCGCCCTGAATCCCGCCGCCGTCCAGCGCGTGCAAGACTCCGCGCTGAAGCAGAACATCAACACCCTGCACAACCGTATCAACGAACTGGGTGTGGCCGAACCGGTCATCCAGCAACAGGGTACGGACCGCATCGTGGTGCAACTGCCCGGCGTGCAGGACGTGGCCAAGGCCAAGGAACTGCTGGGCCGCACCGCCACGCTGGAAATCCGCATGGTTGACGATTCCCCCACCGCGCAAGGCGCGCTGCTGGGCGGCACCGTGCCCTTCGGCCTGGAACGCTACAACGACCGCGACGGCCGCCCGATCCTGGTTCGCCGCCAAGTGGTGCTGACCGGTGAAAACCTGCAAGACGCCCAACCCGGCCGCGACTCGCAAACCCAGCAAGCCGCCGTCCACCTGACACTGGACTCCAAGGGCGCGCGTATCTTCCGCGACGTCACCCGCGACAACATCGGCAAGCGCATGGCCATCCTGCTGTTTGAAAACGGCAAGGGCGAAGTGGTCACAGCGCCGGTCATCCGCAGCGAAATCGCGGGCGGCCAGGTGCAGATCTCGGGCAGCATGAGCTCGGAAGAAGCCGCCGACACCGCGCTGCTGCTGCGCGCGGGCGCGCTGGCCGCGCCGATGTCCATCATCGAAGAACGCACCATCGGCCCGAGCCTGGGCGCCGACAACATCTCGAAGGGCTTCCATTCGACGCTGTACGGTTTCCTGGCCATTGCCGCGTTCATCATGCTGTATTACCGCCTGTTCGGCGTGTTCTCCACGGTGGGCCTGACGATGAACGTGCTGCTGCTGCTGGCGCTCTTGTCCATGCTGCAGGCCACGCTGACCTTGCCGGGTATCGCCGCCATTGCGCTGACGCTGGGCATGGCGATTGACTCGAACGTGCTGATCAACGAGCGGATACGCGAAGAACTGCGCGCCGGGGCTTCGCCGCAGCAGGCCATCCACCAAGGTTTTGAACGCGCCTGGGGCACGATTCTTGACTCGAACCTCACGACGCTCATCGTCGGCCTGGCGCTGCTGGCCTTCGGTTCCGGCCCGATCCGCGGCTTCGCGGTGGTGCACTGCCTGGGCATCCTGACGTCGATGTTCTCGTCGGTGGTGGGCGTGCGCGCCCTGGCCAATCTGTACTACGGCCGCAAGAAGAAGCTGACCTCGATCTCCATCGGCGAAGTCTGGAAACCGAAGGCAAACTGACAATAAGGCGGGTGGCGCACAGCCATCCGCCGTAGAAAAGAACCGAAGGCGAAAAATGGAATTCTTCCGTATTCACCGCACCATCCCGTTCATGCGCCACGCGTTGGTGCTGAACATCATCAGTCTCATCACGTTCGTCCTGGCGGTCTTCTTCATCGTCACGCGCGGCTTTCACCTGTCGATCGAGTTCACCGGCGGCACGGTCATGGAAGTCAACTACGCCCAGACGGCGCAGCTTGAAAACGTGCGTGGCGTGGTCTCCAAGCTGGGCTACACCGACTTCCAGGTGCAGAACTTCGGCACCTCGCACGACGTCATGATCCGCCTGCCGCTGCAGGAAGGCCAAACGTCGGCCACCCAAAGCGAAAGCGTGCTGGCCGCCCTGAAGGCCGCGGACTCCGGCGTGGAACTGCGCCGCGTGGAATTCGTGGGGCCGCAGATCGGCCAGGAACTTCTGCACAACGGCTTGATGGCCCTGCTTGTCGTGGTCATCGGCATCATGGTGTACCTGGGCTTCCGTTTCGAATGGAAGTTCTCCGTCGCCGGCGTGATCGCCAACCTGCACGACGTGGTGATCATCCTGGGCTTCTTCGCCTTCTTCCAGTGGGAGTTCTCGCTGTCGGTGTTGGCGGGTGTGCTGGCGGTGCTGGGTTACTCGGTGAACGAATCCGTGGTCATCATGGACCGCATCCGCGAAAACTTCCGCAAGTACCGCAAGGCCGACACGCAGGAAGTCATCAACAGCGCCATCACCCAAACCATCTCGCGGACCATCATCACCCACGGTTCGACGCAGATGATGGTGTTGGCCATGCTGTTCTTCGGCGGCCCCACCCTGCACTACTTCGCCCTGGCCCTGACCATCGGCATATGGTTCGGCATCTATTCGTCGGTGTTCGTCGCCGCCGCGCTGGCCATGTGGATGGGCGTCAAGCGCGAAGACCTGATCAAGCCGGTCAAGAAAGAAGGCGAGGAAGGCGAAGTCGCCTGATCCTGACCTGTCTTGCGTTTCCCAAAGCCCGTCGCCCGCGACGGGCTTTGTGCTTTCTGCTTTCCCTGCTTCTAACGAGGGAACGCCTCGGCGACTACGAACGGCGCCCTGAGCCAGGGAACTAGCCAATTTCATGCCGGAAGACGCGTTGATTTATATACCCGAACTGGTATATTCGATCCAGCATATCTTCCTACAGCAATAACCATCTATGACTCAAGCCTCAAACCCTGGCACCAAGAACGTCCTCTACGACCTCGGTTTTGAAGACGCCGCCGACCTTACCGCCAAAGTGCAATTGGCCATGAAGCTCAATGACTTGATCGACAAGCGCGGACTGAATCAGACCGACGTCGCGGCACTGACCGGGATGACGCAGCCCAAGGTCTCTCAAATTCGCCGCTACAAATTGCTGAACATCTCACTGGAACGGCTCATGCAAGCCCTGGTTGCCCTGGATCAGCACGTTGAAATCCGCGTTCGCAAAGCGCGCCAATCCGACACGGCCGGCATTACCGTCACGGCCTGATCCGCACTGTACCGTCCGCTCTCGCCCTGCTGTACGGGTACGAATCCTTCCGCATTCGCTACCATAGACCACCATGAAACTCACCATCGATCATCTCGTCATTGCCGCGGCGGACCTTGCCAGCGGTACGGAATATGTCGCGGGCCTGCTCGGCATCGCGCCCCAGGGCGGCGGCGCGCACCCGCGCATGGGCACCCACAACCGCGTGCTGGGCATGGCGGACGGCGTGTATCTGGAGGTCATCGCGATAGACCCCGATGCCCCCGCCCCCGAACGCCCCCGCTGGTTCGGGCTGGATCAGGGCGACATGCGCGCGCGGCTGGAACAGGGGCCTTTCCTGGCGCACTGGGCCGCGCGGGTGGAAGCGCCGCTGGACCTGACCCGCATGCAGGCCGAACACCCGGAACGCATCGCCCCCGTCATCCCCATGACGCGTGGTGACCTGCGCTGGCGCCTGACGGTGCCGGACGACGGCAGCCTGCCCACCTGGCGCGAAGCGGGCCACACGGCGGGCGACGGCCTGCTGCCCACGCTGATCCAATGGGACGTGGACGCCTACCCCGGCGTCAGCTTGCCGCGCCAGCCCTTGACGCTGGTGCGCCTGACCGGTAGCCACCCGCAGGCGGGCCTGCTGCGTCAAGGGCTGACCTGGATGGGGGCCGACACCCTGATCGACCTGGAACAAACCGACGGACCGCCGCGCCTGAGCGCGCTGATCGACACGCCACAAGGGCAGAAGACCCTGGCCTGAAGCGCCCCCGCCCCCTACAAACCGGAGACTCCCCGCATGACCGCCACCCCCATGCCCGCCACCCGCAAACGTTTCGACGACGAGCCCTATCTGGATCAGTGCGACGCCACCATCATTGCCGTCACGCCTGAAGGCGTCGAACTTGACCAGACCATCTGCTATGCGCGCAGTGGCGGCCAGGCCGGCGACAGCGGCACCTTGACCCTGGCCGATGGGCGGGTGCTGCCCTTGACGGACACGGTCTACGCGGACGACCGGCAACGCATCCTGCACGTACTGGCCCTGCCCGAGGGCGACGCGCCCCCGCAAGTGGGCGACCGCGTCACCGTGGCCATCGACTGGCCGCGCCGCCATCGCCTGATGCGCCTGCACACCTGCCTGCACCTGCTGGGTGCCCTGGTGCCCGCGCCCGTGACGGGCTGCAGCATCTCGCCCGACTCCGCCCGCATCGATTTCGACCTGCCCGAATCCACCCTGGAAAAGGGCGAGCTGACCGAGCGCCTGAACGCGCTGATCAACCGCGGCCTGGACGTTGCCGTGAACGGCATCACCCCCGAGGAACTGGCGGCCCAGCCCGATCTGGTGCGCACCATCGGCGCCGCGCCGCCGGCCGGCACGGCCAAGATCCGCATCATCGACATCCCGGGCGTGGACCGCCAGCCCTGTGGCGGCACCCATGTGCGCAATACCCAGGAAATCGGCGCGGTGGCCATCACCAAGATCGAAAAGAAAAGCCGCACGAACCGCCGCGTGGTCGTGAATTTCGCGTGACAGGCGTCTGGCCCACCGACAAAAAAATGGCCGCGATGTTCATCACGGCCTTTTTTCATTCAGCGCGCACCTTCATGCTTTTTTCCACCAGCGCCAGGGCGCGCGCAGCGGCCATTGATATTGGCTGCTCAGCACGCGCGGCGCCAGCAGATGGCCCACTATGAAGGCGATGCCCGCCGCCGTCATCACGTCCGACAGATAGTGGTCCAGATTGACCAGGCGGCTCATTGCCACCAGCACGGCCAGCAGTAGAAAAACCGCACGCCAACGCGGGGCCAGGATACTGAGCACGACGGCCACGGCGAACGCGGCGTACGTGTGGCTGGACGGAAAGGAATTGAACTGCTGCACGCGTGAAAAGGATTCGCCCAGGCCGTAGATGCCCTTCTCGAAAAATAATTCTGGACGCGAGCGCGCTACTAACCGTTTAAGCAAGAGCACCACCAGCCCACCCACCGCCAGCGTCGACAACATCAGCAGACTGCCGCGCGCCATGCTGGCGTAGCTCATGCGCAGCGGGTTGCGCCAGCCGCGCGCCAGGCCAATCAGGCCCACGACGTAAAACGCCAGCGCCACGCCGATGTACGGGCCGCTTTCGCCCAATTCGCCGATCCATTCGAAGGAGAGGTTCACGCCGTCGGAGACGGATCGCTGAATCCAGATAGCCAGGGGCAGATCGATCCAGCGCGCGCAGGCGCCGGCCAGCAATGCCAGGACGCCGCTCAACAGCAGCCACGTCGCCCAGGAAAATGGGTTGCGGATCGGGTTCTGCGCGGATAGGCCGGGCGCGGCAGGGGCCACGGAAACGGCGGCCTGGGGCGTCAGGGGCTTGGGATTCATCGGTAACGCTCAAGGAGAATAAGAAATATTACTGTCGGCTGAAAGACGGCCGGCTCGCTATCGTAACGGCACCCGTCCGCCCGGCAAAGAAACAATTTCCGCGCAAGGGTTAAAATTCCGCGTTTCCATCCCTTTCAGCCCCCGGGATCTACACCCGTCACGGCGACCATCATGCAAGCTACCTCCCTGAAGCGCGGCAACGCGCCCGGCGACGGCACCTCCGCCGCCGCCCCCGTCCTGGACATCCCCGCCGCTGACGCCGGCACCGGTTCCCCCCGCAAGCTGTACATCCGCACCTTCGGCTGCCAGATGAACGAGTACGACTCGGACAAGATGGCCGACGTACTGCGTGGCGACCAGGGCCTGGAACTGACCGACAACCCGGAAGAGGCCGACGTCATCCTGTTCAACACCTGTTCGGTGCGGGAAAAGGCGCAGGAAAAAGTGTTTTCGGACCTGGGCCGGGTGCAGCACCTGAAGAAGACCAATCCGAACCTGGTGATTGGCGTGGGCGGCTGCGTGGCCAGCCAGGAAGGCGCCGCCATCGTCAAGCGCGCGCCCTACGTCGACGTGGTGTTCGGGCCGCAGACCCTGCACCGCCTGCCCGACTTGATTGCGCGCCGCCGCGCCGAAGGCCGCTCGCAGGTGGACATCAGCTTTCCGGAAATCGAAAAGTTCGACAACATGCCGCCCCCGCGCGTTGATGGCGCCACGGCGTTCGTGTCCATCATGGAAGGCTGTAGCAAGTACTGCAGCTTCTGCGTCGTGCCGTACACGCGCGGCGAAGAAGTCTCGCGCCCGTTCGAGGACGTGCTGATCGAAGTGGCCGACCTGGCCGACCAGGGCGTGAAGGAAGTGACGCTGCTAGGCCAGAACGTGAACGCCTATCGCGGCAAGATGGAAGGCACGGACGAGATCGCCGACTTCGCCATGCTGCTGGAATACGTGCACGAAATCCCCGGCATCGAGCGCATCCGCTACACGACCTCGCACCCCAAGGAAATGACCCAGCGCATGGTGGACGCCTACGCCCGCCTGCCCAAGCTGGTGTCGTTTTTGCACCTGCCCGTGCAAGCCGGCAGTGACCGCGTGCTGGCCGGCATGAAGCGCGGCTACACCACGCTGGAATTCAAGTCGGTGGTGCGGCGCCTGCGCGCGGCCCGCCCCGACCTGACCTTGTCGTCGGACTTCATCGTGGGCTTTCCCGGCGAAACCGAAGAAGACTTCGAAAAGACCATGAAGCTGATCGAGGACGTCGGTTTCGACACCTCGTTCTCGTTCGTCTACTCGCGCCGGCCGGGCACGCCAGCCGCCGACCTGGCCGACGACACGCCGCAAGACGTGAAACTGCGCCGCCTGCAACGCCTGCAAGCGCTGATCAACGAACAGGCGGCCACCATTGCCCGCAACATGGTCGGCACCCGCCAGCGCCTGCTGGTCGAAGGCCCCTCGCGCCGCGATCCCAACGAACTGATGGGCCGCACCGAGAACAACCGCATCGTGAATTTCGCCGCGCCCGCGCGGCTCATCGGACAAATGGTCGACGTCATCATCACCGAAGCGCACACGAATTCGTTGCGCGCCCGAGTGGCCGATGTGGACCGCGTTCCCCAAGAGGCCGAATGACCACTCCCCGTTCCCGCGCTCGTCGCAGCATGCCCGCCGTCGTCAACCTGGACGGCGACAACACCCACCTGGCCAACCTGTGCGGCCCGCTGGACGAAAACTTGCGGCAGCTTGCCGACGGCATGGAAGTGAAGCTTTCGCGCCGCGGCAGCCGCGTCACCATCGAAGGCGAGCGGGCTGAACTGGCCGGCCGCGTGTTGCGGCGCTTTCACGAACAGGCCGTGCACCGCGCCCTGTCGGTGGACGACATCCAGCTGGGCCTGGTTGAAATCGGCGTCGGCCGCCAGGAAGACAAGCAGGAAGCCCAGGCCCCCGAAGCCGACCCGCTGCCTGCCCTGGACGACGAAAGCGACAGCATCGCGCTGCGCACCAAGCGCAGCGACCTGCGCCCGCGCACGCCACGCCAGCGCGACTACCTGAACAACATCCTGAAGCACGACATCACGTTCGGCGTCGGCCCGGCCGGTACCGGCAAGACCTGGCTGGCGGTGGCCTGCGCCATCGACGCCATGGAACGCGACACGGTGCAGCGGCTGGTGCTGACCCGCCCCGCGGTGGAAGCCGGCGAACGCCTGGGCTTCCTGCCGGGCGACCTGGCCCAGAAGGTAGACCCGTATCTGCGCCCGCTGTACGACGCGCTGTACGACCTGATGGGCTTCGAGAAGGTGCAGCGCCTGTTTGAAAAGCAAACCATCGAAATCGCGCCGCTGGCCTACATGCGCGGCCGCACGCTGAACCATGCCTTCGTCATCCTGGATGAAGCGCAGAACACCACGCCGGAACAAATGAAGATGTTCCTGACGCGGATCGGCTTCGGCAGCAAGGCCGTGATTACCGGCGACCCCTCGCAGGTAGACCTGCCGCGCGGTCAGGACAGCGGCCTGGCCCACGCGGTCAAGGTGCTGGAAAACGTGCAAGGCATTGCCACCACCCGCTTCACCAGCCGCGACGTCGTGCGCCACCCCTTGGTGGCCCGCATCGTCGACGCCTACGACCGCGCCTCTGAAAATGAAGCCTGATCTGTCTCTGTCCGTGCAATACGGGGTGGAAGAGCCGCGCCTGCCCCGCTGGCGTCTGCGCCGCTGGGCCGAGCGCGCGCTGGCGGCAGCCGCCGAAGATGGCCTGGTGGATTTCTCGGCCGCCGAGCTCAGCCTGCGCCTGGTCGGCGCGGCCGAGGGCCGTCGGCTGAATCGAGACTTCCGCGAACGCGACTACGCCACCAACGTGCTCACTTTTGAGTACGGGGTGGACCCCGTGGGCGTGGCGCGTGGCGATATCGTGATGTGCGTGCCCGTGTTGGTGCGCGAGGCCCGTGAACAGCGCAAGCCGCTGCTGGAACACGCCGCCCACCTGACCATCCACGGCGTGCTGCATGCGCTGGGCTACGACCACATCAAGGCGCGCGACGCCAAACGCATGGAAGCGCTGGAAACGGCCACGCTTGCGCGGATGGGCATCAACGACCCGTACATCGTCGCCGACTGAAGTCAGGCCGGGCCGGGATCGAGATCGGGATCGAGACTCGGGTCTACCCCTAGCCATGCACGGAAAATAGCGGCCAGCAAGGCGCAGATGCCGTTGTTTGGCCCCATTTTCATGGCCGTCGTAACAAAAGGCTCGTCAGTTTCGGTTATGCTGGCCCCTCCATAACTTGTCCTCCCGGACGATGTCTGACCCTTACCCTGCTCCTGAAGCGACCACTGCTCGCTCATCCAAACCCGCCACCAAATCCCTTCTAGACCGCCTGCTTTCCCTTGTGCGCCGAGAGCCCGAGGACCGAGACGGCATCAAGGCCATTCTGGAAGCCGCCCACGATCGCCACCTGCTGGACGCCGAGTCCTACAAGATGATCAAGGGTGCGCTGGCCGTGTCCGAAGGCACCGTCGGCGACATCATGGTTCCCCGCTCGCGCATGGATCTGCTGGACATCACGCAGCCCATCCCGTATCTGGTGGCCTCGGTGATCGAAACCGCGCATTCGCGGTTTCCGGTTTACGAGGGCGACCGCGACAACATCATCGGTATCCTGCTGGCCAAGGATCTTTTGCGCTGCATGCTGGAACCCGGCATCGAATTGCGCACGCTGGTCCGCCCGGCCGTGTTCATTCCCGAATCCAAGCGCCTGAACGTGCTGCTGCACGAATTCCGCGCCAGCCGTAACCACCAGGCCATCGTCATCGACGAGCACGGCGGTATTTCGGGCCTGGTCACGATGGAAGACGTGCTGGAACAGATCGTCGGTGAAATCGAAGACGAATTCGACGAAACCGAGGAAGACGAGATCTTCCCCGAAGGCGAAAATCAGTGGCGCGTCATGGCGGCCACCGATATCTCGCACTTCAACGAGGTCTTTGGCTGCCAGTTGCCGGACGACGAATACGACAGCGTCGGCGGTTGGATGGGTGGCCAGTTGGGCCGCATTCCGCGCCGTGGCGACGTCGCCGAATTCGACGGCCTGCGCCTGGAAGTGGCCCGGGGCGACGCCCGCCGCGCCATCTGGCTGCGCGTCAAGCGCAACGTTCCCGCCCAAACTTCCCGCCCCACCGACGACGCATGAGCCGTATTCCGCGCAGCACCCTTCTGCGCGGCGCCGCCGGCTTGATGCTGGCCGGCGCCGTGCACGCGCTGACCTTCGCGCCCGGCCCCTTGCCCGACTGGGCATTGGCGATTACGCAGATCCTGATGCTGGCCATCGCGGCGCGCGTCACGCTGACCGCGCCGTCGGCCAGGCAGGCCTGGCTGCGCGGCTGGCTGTTCGGCTTCACCACCTATGCGGTGGGCCTGTACTGGCTGTTCATCAGCATGCACCGCTACGGCGACCTGGCCGCGCCGCTGGCCGTGGCCGGTGTGCTGGCCTTGTCCGCCTTTCTGGCGCTGTTTCCGGCCACGGCCAGCGCGCTGACGCGACGCTACACGCCCCTGTCGGCCGACGCCACGCCGCTTGGCATCCTGGCGTCCACACTGGCCTGGGCCGCGATGTGGGCAGGCTTCGAATGGCTGCGCGCCGTGTTGCTGACGGGTTTCCCGTGGCTGAACATCGGCTATGCGCAGGTAGACAGCCCAATCGCCGGCTGGGCGCCGGTTCTGGGCGTACACGGCATGGCGTTCATTGCCGCGTTCGTGGCGGCCACCATCGCCAGCTTGTGGCAACCGTCGCGCAAGACGGCCCTGAATTCACGCCAGGCCTTGGCAGCCGGCATTGCGGTGGCCCTGGCCGCCGTCGGCTGGCCGCTGTCGCGCATGGACTGGTCAGCCCCCACCGGTGACCCGCTCAATGTGCGGCTGATTCAGGGCAACATCGAACAATCACAGAAATTTGATCCGGCCTTGCTGGAGCAAAGCCTGGTGCGCCATCTGGAAATGACGGCTTTGCCGCCCGCCCAGGGCGTGCCCGCGCCGCAACTGGTGATTCTGCCCGAAACGGTGCTTCCCATTTTCCAGGACCAACTGGATCCGCGCGCCTGGGAAGCCTGGCGCGGCGTGGCCGCACGCGGCAACATGACGATCGCCATGGGCGTGCCCTTGCATGACCGCGTGGACGGCCGTGACCGCTACACCAACAGCGTGATGGGCTTTGACGGCAACACGCCGGTCGAACAACTGGTGCGTGGCAACACCGCCATGCGCTACGACAAACGCCATCTGGTGCCTTGGGGCGAATACGTGCCGCCGGGATTCCGCTGGTTCGTCGACCTGTTGAACATGCCGCTGGGCGATTTTGATCGCGGCGCGGCACGCCAGACCCCGTTCGCGGTGGGCGGCCAGCACATCGCCTTCAACATCTGCTACGAAGACCTGTTCGGTCCCGACCTGCTGCCCGCGCTGCAGACGGGCGCCAATGGCGAACCCGGCGCCACCATTCTGGTCAACGTCAGCAACCTGGGCTGGTTCGGCAATTCGTGGGCCTTGCGCCAGCATTTGCAGATTGGCCGCTTGCGCACCATCGAAACCGCGCGGCCCATGCTGACGGCCACCAATACCGGCATCACCGCCGCGATCGATGCCAAGGGCCATGTGGCCGCACAGCTTGCGCCGTTGCAGCCGGGCGTGCTGCCGGTGTCGGTCCAGGGCATGACCGGGCTGACTCCCTACGCGCGCTTCGGCGACAAATTGGCCTTGGCGCTGATGGGGCTGGTGCTGATCGGCGCCATCGGCAGCCACCGCAAGGCGCGCCGGGGCTGAGCGGCCCCGGGCGTTGCCCTTATCAAGCGAACAGATTGGCCGGCAGCCTGCCGCTGTCTTCGGGCGGGCGCACGGGCCCCGCGCCCGCGCCGGTCAGTTCAATGGCTTCGGCCACGGCGTCCAGGTCCTCGCTATCCAATTCCAGTTCCGCCGCCCCCAGCAAACCATTGACCTGCGCGGCGCTGCGCGCGCCCACGATCGCCCCGCTAACGCCTGGCCAGGCCAGCGTCCACGCGGCGGCAACGGCGGCAACGGTAGTGCCGTGCCGTTCGGCGATGGGCTTCAGCGCGTCGGCCAGGGCCAGGTTCCGGTCCAGGTTGGGCGGCGCGAATTCCGCATTGCGGGCACGCCAGTCGTCAGCCGGCAGGGCGCGCGCGCGCTCGATGCTGAACGCGCCGCTCAACAGCCCGGACTGCAAGGGGCTGTAGACGATCACGCCGATGTCGTGCTCGGCGCACCAGGGAATCAGGTCAGCAGCGGCACCGCGCTGAATCGCCGAAAACGGGGGTTGCAGGGAATCCACGTGGCCCAGCGATTCAGCATTCTGCAACCGCGCCAGGTTGTGGTTCGACAGGCCGATCGCGCCGACCTTGCCCTCCTGTTTCAGGTCCAGCAGTTCTTGCCAATAGGTCTCGATGGGCGTGCCGTCGCCCGCCGGCCAGTGCATCTGATACAGGTCGATGCGTTCCACGCCCAGGCGACGCAGCGAACCCTCGATCTCACGCCGGATGCTGGCTGGCGCGCCGGTGCGTCGCGGCATCGCCTGGGGGTTGTCGGCCGACCAGGTCAGCCCGCACTTGGTGAACACGTAAGGCCTTTCCCCCGGGGTCATCTGCGCCAGCGCTTGCCGCACGATCTCTTCGGAATGACCCAGTCCATAGACGGCCGCCGTGTCGATCCAGTTGATGCCCCGGTCCACCGCCAGCCGGATGGCGGCGATGGAGTCAGCGTCGTCCTGCGGCCCCCACCCGACCGCCCAGCCGTTGCCGCCGATTGCCCATGCGCCCAGACCGATACGCGTGATGGCCATGCCGCTGCGGCCTAACGGCCGAGTGGGAAACGAAGTCTTGGTGCTCATGCGTGAATTCTCGATGTTGTCGCGCGGGGTCTTTTTTTACGCGAAAGCCACAGGATGCAGAAATTTTTTTGCCCTTCACGATAGCATCTGCACAAGCCCTTGATTTTCCTGGATTCTGCACAAATCGATGCCGCGTGTCTTGCGATGAATCGCTCACAAAATAAGCAAAAAAAGCCATCCAACCCTGATTTTTTTTGTCGTTTTAACGTTTTTGCCCCCGACCGACTTGCACACCCGATTTTGTTCGTGCATAATCTCGTTTCTTCGCCAACGGCACTAAACAAAACCGGCAACGAACGACGAAAAACGCACCATAAAACGTGTGTTTATCTCGTAAAACGTAGCAGGCATTGCTTAGAGAAACGGGGGTATAGCTCAGCTGGGAGAGCGCTTGCATGGCATGCAAGAGGTCAGCGGTTCGATCCCGCTTACCTCCACCAGTCAACAGCGAAGAAAGTAGTACCAGTATTGCAGTAACAGCAAGTCCAAGTCCCCTTCGTCTAGAGGCCTAGGACATCACCCTTTCACGGTGAGTACAGGGGTTCGAATCCCCTAGGGGACGCCAGTTTACTGGCAGCAGTACAGAAGTAGATAAGTGCAGTTGAAGTGACAAAGTAGTTGAGTAAGCCGCTGCGGAGCGGTAGTTCAGTTGGTTAGAATACCGGCCTGTCACGCCGGGGGTCGCGGGTTCGAGCCCCGTCCGCTCCGCCAAAAGCTCTCTCGCTCTGAGTCTTTCAAGAGCTCCGTCTTCGGGGCTTTTTGCATTTATAGAGTGTGAGACCTTGTTGTTTGCCGTTCGGAACCTCAAGGCGCCCTGTGGGGGTATAGCTCAGCTGGGAGAGCGCTTGCATGGCATGCAAGAGGTCAGCGGTTCGATCCCGCTTACCTCCACCACGATGCAGTACCGTAGTAAAGTTGTTTGCAGTTCTGTTAGTTCAGGTCCCCTTCGTCTAGAGGCCTAGGACATCACCCTTTCACGGTGAGTACAGGGGTTCGAATCCCCTAGGGGACGCCAGCTTACTGGCAGCAGTACAGAAGTAGATAAGTGCAGTTGAAGTGACAAAGAAGTTCAGTAAACCGCTGCGGAGCGGTAGTTCAGTTGGTTAGAATACCGGCCTGTCACGCCGGGGGTCGCGGGTTCGAGCCCCGTCCGCTCCGCCAAGCACTTCGTGCTTGCCAGCATTGCATCACCCTCGTAGTACAGCCATCGAAGCTCCGGAATCCGGAGCTTTTTGCTTTTCCGCGCCCGCCATCTTTCCCCTCCCCCTGGCGGCTTTACCCTTCGGTTTTACCCCCCCGCCAAGACTCGTCCGTTTTGCTCTCTGGACAGCATCGCCGCGCACCTGCATCCTGTGGGATCACGCCACGCGAACCGAAGAGGCCTACGTGACCGCAAACGCCGCCGCGCCCGACGCGCATCGCCAACACCTGCAAGCCATCATCGCGGGTTTGAATGAAGGCATCATCCTGCTCGAATCCGACGGCTCAATCGCCTGGGCCAATGCCAGCGCACTGGAATTACACGGCGTGGACACGCTTGACGCGCTGGGCGGCACGCCCGCCGGCTACCGCAAACGCTACACCCTCACCTTCCGCAACCATCACCGCGTCCCCCCGCGCCAATATCCGCTGGACCGTCTGGCGGCCGGCGAGAGCTTTGATGATCTGTTGCTGGACCTGAACCGCAAGGACGACGAAGATTTCCTGCGCAACGTGCTCGCGCGTGGACTCAAGCTGGAAGGCGACAAAGACGCCGACTACCGCGTACTGATCCTGCACGACCAAACCGAACAGATCAACGCCGAGCAGCGCTTCGAACGGACCTTTGGCGCAAACCCCGCGCCCGCGCTGATCTGCCGGCTATCCGACCTGCGCTATGTCAAGGTGAACCAGGGTTTTCTGGAGATGACGGGCTACACGCGCGAGGCCGTACTGGGCAAATCCGCCTACGAGCTCGACATCCTGGATGGCGGCGAAGACAAAGAACAGGCAGTGGCCAATCTGAACGAAGGCAAGACCATTGCGCAGCGCGAGGGCGTGATCAAACTGGCGAACGGCGAGACGAAGTTCGTCATGGTGGCCGGCCAGCCCATCGATATGCAGGACGAACCCTGCATGCTGTTCACCTTCATCGACCTGGAAGCGCGCAAGCGTACCGAAGCGGCGCTGCGCGAAAGCGAAGAGCGTTTCTCGAAGGCATTCAAGCTGGCGCCCGTGCCCATGGCCGTGTGCGAAGGCGATACGCTGGCCGTGCTGGACTTCAACGACGCCTTTACGGCGGTCACTGGCGCATCGCTCGAGACCAGCATCGGCGCGGCCCTGACCGACATCGGCCTGCAACCCTACGAGGGCATGGCCGCCAGCCTGAAACGCGGCGAAAGCGCACGCAACCGCGAGGCCACGCTGGCCACCCAGGACGGTGGCAGGCTGGACTGCCTGGTGTCCGCCGAGCCGGTGATGATCGGCGGACAGCGCCGGCTGCTGGTCGTGATGCAGGACATCACCGAGCGCAAGCGTTCCGAAATCGAATTGCTGGCCGCGATCGAAGCGGTCATGCAGGACACGTCGTGGTTCAGCCGCGGCATCATCGAAAAGCTGGCGCAACTGCGTCAGCCCGCGCCCGCGTCCCGCGACGTGGCGGAACTGGCGCAATTGACCACCCGCGAACGCGAAGTGCTGGGCCTGCTTTGCCAAGGTCACGATGACGACGCCATCGCCAAGGCCTTGAAGTTGTCGCGCAACACCGTGCGCAATCATGTCGCCACGATCTACAGCAAGATCGGCGTGCATCGGCGCAGCGCGGCCATCGTGTGGGCGCGTGACCGCGGCATCACAGGCCACGAGTCCGCCCGCGTGCGCGACAAGCCCGCCAAGGACTGAAGGCACGGGTCGAACCCACGGATTTTACAATTAGAATCAAAATATCCGGGGGTTCGACGTCGCCGAAGATGCGATCGCGTTACGCAAGCCTACCCACCAAAATCCAGCATCTACCGCAATAAATCCTGTAAATACCCCGCATTTTCCGCCTCCATTCACGCATTGCGTAAACCCTGCGCAGGTTCTTACGATCCGCCGATCCGTCCTTGCCAGCTTCGGCAAGCGGCGCGATTTCCGTAAGACCGACAGGAGCCCGCCTTGCAGACCGCCACCATTCCCGTCCCGCTGACGGCCAAGCACTTGCCCGCCCCGGCCTGGCGCACCGCCGACATCCTGGCGCTGTACGCGCTGCCGTTCATGGACCTGCTGCACCGCGCGCAGCAGGTGCACCGCGCCCACTTCGACCCCAACGCCGTCCAGTTGTCCAGCCTCTTGTCGATCAAGACGGGCGGCTGTCCCGAAGACTGTGCCTATTGCCCGCAGTCCTCGCATTACGACACCGGACTGGACGCCGACAAGCTGATGCCGCTGGACGACGTGGTGGCCGCCGCCCGCGCTGCCCAGGCAGGCGGTGCGCAGCGCTTTTGCATGGGCGCGGCCTGGCGCAGCCCCAAGCCCCATCACCTGGAGGCCGTGGCGCAGATGGTCAGCGCGGTCAAGGCGCTGGGCCTGGAAACCTGCGTCACGCTGGGCATGCTGCAAGACGGCCAGGCCGAGCAACTGAAAGACGCCGGGCTGGACTACTACAACCACAACCTGGACACGTCGCCGGAGTTCTACGGCAAGATCATTTCCACCCGCACCTACCAGGACCGGCTGGATACGCTGGACCGCGTGCGCGAGGCCGGCATCAACGTGTGTTGCGGCGGCATTGTGGGCTTGGGGGAATCGCGGCAGCAGCGCGCGGGCTTGATCGCCCAACTGGCCAACATGACGCCCTACCCCGAGTCGGTGCCGATCAACAATCTGGTGCACGTCGAAGGCACGCCGCTGGCCGACGTCGAGGCGCTGGACCCCTTTGAATTCGTGCGCACCATTGCCGTGGCCCGCATCACCATGCCGCGCGCCGCGGTGCGCCTGTCCGCGGGCCGCGAAGCCATGGACGACGCGCTGCAGGCCTTGTGCTTCATGGCGGGCGCCAACTCGATGTTCTACGGCGACGCGCTGCTGACCACCGCCAATCCGCAAATGCAGGCCGACCAACGCCTGCTGCAACGCCTGGGCATGCACGTCGAAGCAGGCGAGCACCCCGCGCCCGCCGAGCCGCAGCAGCAGAACACGACATGCCGTTGACGCCGGGCATTCTGTATCTGCTGGCCAGCGTGACGTGCAGCGTCACCGTGGCCGTGCTGCTGAAGCTGGCGCGCCGCTATGACGTGGACGTGCGCCAGGCCATCACCATGAACTACGCCGTAGCCGCCCTGCTCTGCTGGGCAGTCTTGAAACCCGACCCCGCCGCGCTGCTGACGCCGCACACACCTTGGGCCGTGCTGGCCGCCCTGGGCGTGTTGCTGCCCAGCGTTTTCCTGGCGATGGCGGCAGCGGTGCGCCACGCCGGCATCGTGCGCAGCGACGCGGCGCAGCGCCTGTCGTTGTTCATTCCTTTGCTGGCGGCATTCCTGCTGTTTGGCGAACCGATCAGCGGGCGCAAGCTGGCGGCGATTCTGCTGGCGTTCGCCGCATTGGCTTGTCTGCTGCGCCGTCCCGCCGCCGACGCCAACACCGGAACGGCACCAGGCCGAGGCATTTGGCTTTGGCCGCTCGCGGTCTGGGCGGGCTATGGGGTGATCGACATCCTGTTCAAGCAGGTGGCGCGCGCCGGCACCGCGTTTGCCGCGGGGCTGCTGCTGGCGTTCGTGTTGGCGGGAGGGCTGATGCTGGCCTATCTGCTGGCGCGTCGAGTGCGCTGGGAACGCCGCCACCTGTTGGCAGGCGTGGCGCTGGGCGTGTTCAACTTCGGCAACATCCTGACCTATATCCGCGCGCACCAATCGTTGCCCGAGCACCCGGCGCTGGTCTTCGCGTCGATGAACATGGGTGTCATCACCCTGGGCACGCTGGTGGGGGCCTTGGCGTTTCGCGAGCCCTTGACGCGGGTCAACGGCTTGGGCATCGCGCTGGCGCTGGCCGCCATCGTACTGATGGCGCCTTGGTAGCCCACGCAGGCCGGGTCTTAGGTGCCGGTGCGGCGCGCGCGTTCGGCAGCGTCGTCCGCGTCTCGGGCGGGCTCCGCTGACCCGGTTGCCCCGGTGGATTCGGTTGACGAGGCAGCGGAGCCGGACTCTGCCGTATCGGACGCGGAGCTATCGGCTGCCGCAGCGTCGGCTGCCGCAGCATCGGCTGCCGCAGCATCGGCTGCCGCAACATCGGCTGCCGGCGCTGCCGCGGCATCCGCCGGCCATTCTTGGGTGAGCGGCGGAGCCACGGGCGACGGCTCCGAGGGTTTTGACGCGTCTGATGCGTCTGATGCATCCAATGCGTCCGACGCGTCCGATGGCTCCGCCGAATCCGTCGATTCCGACCCAGCCGCAGGCGCGGATACCGTTGCCGCCGCCGGATCAGGCTGCACCATTTCCATCGCAATATCGTTTTCCGGGTCCACGCGCGGATCCAGCACGGCCGCGGCCGGCGAGCTTTGCAAGGTATCGGGCATGGGCACGAAATGCGTCGGAGCCTCGTCGACCTGATGCGCGCCGGTGACGCGCGTCGGGCGCACCTGCCACACCAGAATCAGTGCGCAAGCCGAGATGAACACGTAATACATGCTATGGCCGAAAAGCGACATCAGCAGGCCCGCCACCATGGGGCCAATACAGGCGCCCACGCCGTAGGTCATGAGCAACACGGCCGACAAGCTGACCCGGCGCTCGGACTCCACGTGGTCGTTGGCGAATGCCGCGCCCAGCGGGTACAGCGTGAATTGCAGGATGCCGAAGACGCAGGACAAGGCCACCAACGCCCAATATGGCAAGGTCAGCCAGCCCCACATGACCGTAGGCAGCAGCACCAGCAACAACGCATTGAAGCGGATCAGGCCGGCGCGGTTGATGCGGTCGGACAGCCAGCCCATGGGCCATTGCGACAACAAGCCGGCCGTGACGGCGGCAGCCACGAAGATGGCGGCTTGCGAGGTCGTCAACCCATGCTTGGCGCCATAGACGGCGGCCAGGCCATAAAAAGCCCCGGACAGGTTGCCCGCCACGAACAGCACCGTCATCGACAGCGGCACGCGGCGCATGAAGAAGCGAATGTCCAGCGGCGCGGGCAGTGGTGTGGGCGGGTGCGAACGGGCGGTGACGGCAATAGGCACCAGACACAGCACCAGGCACATGGCCACCAGCGTCAGCGGCCGCAGGTCCAGGGTGGCGTAGGCGGTCAGCGCCAACTGCCCCAGCACCGTGCCCAGGCCGGACACCACCATGTAGACCGAGAACACCCGGCCGCGCTGATGGTTTTCAGTTTGTTCGTTGAGCCAGCTTTCGATGACCATGAATTCGGTCACCATCACCACGCCGGAGATCAGGCGGAACACCAGCCACAGCGGCATGGAATCGACCAGCGTCTGGGCCAGGATCATGCTGGTGGCGATAGCCGCGCACGCGACGAACGCGCGGATGTGGCCCACGCGGATGATGAGCTTGTGCCCCAGGCGGGCGCCGCACACCAGGCCCAGGTAGTAGCCGGCGATCAAGGCGCCGATCCACACTTCGCTGACAGACTGCGCAGTCAGCCGAAGGCCCATGTAGGTGTTGAACAGACCCGTGCCGATCAGCATCAGCAAGGTCGCGAAGTACAAGGACGAGAATGAGGAGAGGGTGGCGAGCATGGCGTTGGCAACCGCTGCTGGCATTAGCGCGGCAGGCTGCAAAGGCAGCCTGCCGTGTTGAGCGGTAAAACAGGGAACTACGTTAGGTCAGATTTGCGACAGCAGCGTGGCGGCATCGCTGACTTCGAACTTGCCAGGGCCTTCCACGTTCAACTGCTTGACCACGCCGTCGACGATCAGGGCCGAATAGCGTTGCGAACGCACGCCCATGCCGCGCGCGATCAGGTCCAGTTCCAGACCGAGTTCCTTGGTCCACAGCGCCGAGCCGTCGGCCAGCATGCGCACCTTGCCTTCGGTCTTTTGCTCGCGGCCCCAGGCGCCCATGACGAAAGCGTCGTTGACGGCCACGCACCAGATTTCATCCACGCCCTTGGCCTTCAAGGCGGCGGCTTGTTCCACATAGCCCGGCAGATGCTTGGCCGAGCAGGTGGGGGTGAAGGCGCCCGGCAAGGCGAACAGCGCAATGGTCTTGCCGCGGGTCAGGTCGGAAACCTGGAACGCGTTGGGGCCCAGCGAGCAGCCTTCGGTTTCGGTTTCGATGAATTCGGTCAGGGTGCCTTCCGGCACGCGGTCGCCGACGTTGATCGTCATGGGGTATCTCCAGGGAAAAGTGGGGCAATGCATTGAGGCGGGATCGCCTCACACCCGACATCATAGTGCGTGCGCGCCCTGCCCGCTGCGCCAGACCGGCGCGAAAAAATCACGCACAGTCTGAAACGACTCCATACCCCCGCCACACGGCCTGGAAACGGCTGCTTGCCATAATGCAGGCGTGACCCACGCCCGCCCGGGTTGAAAGCCGCCCGCGGGCATCTATCGGAGACTCACCGATGCACAAGATCTTGACTGGCCTGGCCTGGGTCCTGGCCACCGCCACCGCGCCGGCCTTGGCCGCGCCGGATGCAAGCGAACAGACCCTGTACGATTCCTTCGTGATTGCGGCCGGAGCGTCCAACGGCGCCGCGCGCGCCTGCGGCGCCTCGGACCCCGACCTGGCCCAACATAAGGCGACAGCCCAGAAGAACCTGACGCGGTACGCCAAGGAATATGGCTTTTCGTTGGCGTCCTATGACGCCCTGTTCCAACAAGGCCAGGGCGAGGGCAAGACGATGATGGACGACATGAAGCGTTCGGGCGTGGACGGATGCCAGGGCGTGCTGGGCAGTTTCCAGCACGAGCGCGCCATCAGCTATGAGGGCATGAAAAAGGCCTTGGCTGAAGTCAGCGACGGCCTGCCTGGGGAAAAAGCCAAGTAGATTGCGCGGTAAAGACGCCGTCTACGTCGCCAGCCCGTTCTGCTTGAACCAATCCAGCATGCGGGTCCAGGCTTGCTCGGCCTCGGGCTTGCGGTACGACGGCCGGTAATCCGCATGGAAGGCATGCGGCGCCTCGGGGTACACATCGATCCGTGACGCCTTCGCCGCCGCCGAGCCTTTCGCCAGTTCGGCCCGCATGCGGTCAACGTCCGTCAGCGGAATGCCCGCATCCTTGCCGCCATACGCGCCCAGCACCGGGGCTTTCAGCTCGTTCACCAGGCTCAAGGCCGACTTGGGCTTGAGGTCGGTGGGTTCGCCGGCCAGTTGGCCATAGAACGCCGCGCCCGCTTTCAGCTTGGGGTTGTGGGCCGCGTACAGCCAGACCTGGCGGCCACCCCAGCAAAAGCCCACGATACCCAGCTTGTCGGGGTTGCCGCCGTTGGCCGCCGCCCACGTCGCGGTGGCGTCCAGATCGCTCTGCACCTGAAGGTCGGGCACTTTGCTGACAACCTCGGCCAGCAGCTTCGGGATTTCGGTGTATTTGGAGGGGTCGCCCTGGCGCGCGTAGAGTTCCGGCGCAATGGCCAGGTAGCCCAGGTGCGCCAGGCGGCGGCACACGTCCTGGATGTATTCATGCACGCCAAAAATCTCGGACACGACCAGCACGGTGGGCAGGTTCTTCTTGCCTTCCGGCGCCGCGCGATAGGCCGGCATCTTGCCGTCCTTGGTGGGAATGTCCACCTTGCCGGCCGTCAGCCCCTTCGTGTCGGTGGCGATGGCGGTCTGGGCCACGGCTGGCCCTGCCGCCAGGGAAAAGCCCGCCGCGACCGTCGTGGCGATGAAACCCCGGCGGTCCAGCCGCAAGGGCGGCAACAGGCTGTCGAAGTGCGCGTCCTGATCTTTCATCGAGAATCTCCTGGCAAAAAGCCGGGTCCAAGACGCGGCACGTGGCGCGTCGTCGGCCCAGCGGGTTCACTTCAGGGAGAAGTCCACGCGCGAGGGTTGCCCCTCATCCTCGATACCGTCCGCGTCCAACTGCGGCGCAACGATGAAAACACGCTCCGCGAGGCCTTCCTGGGCTTGCAACTTCTCATAAACCGCTTGCGCGCGGGCATCGGCCAGTTGGCGCAATTGCTCGTCGCCCACCGGCGCCACGCCGCGCAACATGGATTCCATCTGCTCGGCCGGCACGGACTTCGACATGCCGATGAAATTGCGCGGCTTGTCCTTGATGTCCGTGTCGTCGTAGACGGCTTCGAGGTATTTGGCGCGTTCGGCGGCAGACACCTGCCCCCCGGCCGGATTCGGTTTCTTGCCGCGCGGGGCCGTGTCGGCGGCCTTGGCGGCGCGGATCCGAGCATCAACCCAGGCTTGGCGCAGGCCTTCCAAGTCGGTCTTGGGGTCGGCGCGGCCGCTGATGTCCATCTTCAGCGCGGGGCGCTCGGTCAAAGCCTTGGTCAGCGTGTCGATGCGCTGGATGGAATCTTCTGTCAGCACCGCGCTGCCCGGCGCGAACTCCACATAAGACAGTTCTTCGCCGCCACCGAAGGCCGAGGCCAACAGGCTGAACGGCGACGTGACCGCCTTGACCACCAGGTTCAGCAATACGCGCACCACGATGCCACCCACGGAAAACTCCGGATCGTCCAGCGAGCCGGACACGGGCAGGTTGATGTCGATATTGCCGCGCGAGTCCTTCAGCAGCGCCACCGCCAACAGCACCGGCAGCTTGGTCGCGTCGGGGCTGTTGGTCTTGTCGCCAAAGGTCAGTTGGTTCAGCACCACATGGTTGGACGCCTGTAACGCACGGTTCTTGATCTTGTATTCGAGGTCCACCGACAGCTTGCCGCGCTTGATCGGGTAGCCCACGTACTTGGCCGAATAGGTGTTGAAGCGCGGCAGGTCCACGCCCTTGGCCGACGCCTTCAGGTCCAGCGTCAAGTACTTGGCGAAGGGTTGCACGATGCCGCTGATGGACAGCGGCGCGGTGGTGTAGACACGCCCCGTGACCTTCACCTTGGCGGGCTGCGGGTTGGTGGACGACACCGCCGAGATCGCGCCTTCGATGGCGGACAGTTCCGCCACGTAGTTCGGCTTGACGAAGCGGTCGGTGAACGTCATGCGGCCGCGAGACAGCGTGACGCTGTTGACCGAGATGTCGGGCATGGCGGCGCCTGCCCCCGCTTTGTCGGAAGCCTGCGCGGCAGGCGCTTGCCGGCCCGGTGTCTGCGTGTCCTGCGTGATGGAGCCGCCCGCCTGCCCCGGCGCGGCCACCAGGTCCATGACGTTCAGCCGGCCCTGCGCATTCAGCAGGATGCGGCCATAGAAGTCTTCCAGCGCGATGTCGCCCAGCTTGGCGGCGACCTTGTCGCCCGCCACGGACACATCCATGCCGGCAAACGCCAGGCGCTTCCAGTTGAGGAAGTCGTCGTTGTTGACGCGGTCTTGCAGGTCAACGCCGGTTATATCGACGCCGCCCTTCCAGTTGACCCGCATGGGCGTATTGCCCGTTGCGGCGGCAAAGGCCACGTCGCCCTTGGCCGCCAGCGTAATGGCGCGCACGGTGGCGTTCAGACTGCCGGCGGCATAGGGCGCGAACGGCGCCACATTCAGGTCGGACAGGTCCACGGAAGACGACAGCGTCAGCGGCTGCGGGGCGAACGTGCCCTTCATGTTCAGCGCGCCATTGCCCTGGATGCCCGCGGCCGCCAGGGTGAAATTGCTTTGCCCGGGGCCCATGGCCAGGCGATCCGCCGTCATGCGCAGCGATTGCAAAGCGATGTCCAGCGCCGGCTTCTGGGCCTCGTCGCGCGCCTTGAATTGGGTCAGGTCGGCCTGGACGGACGTAGCCGACGCGTCGATGGCGCCGTCTTTTTCGCGGACATGAATCTGCGCCGACGCGCCCAGCCGGCCATCCAGCAGCAAGATGGGCGCGGCGTTGCGCACGGCCGGGGCCAGGGGCGCCAGGGCGATGTTGCCCATGCGCACGGCCAGTTCCAGCGACAGCGGTTTCAGTTCCAGCGGACCCTTGGCGCGGATCCAGCCGCCGTCGGTGCTGTTGTCCACGTTCAGCCACAGGTTGACGGGCTGGTCCTTGACCTCGGGAATGGTCACGCCCTCAACGATGGCGCTCACGCCGGTCACCATGTAATCCAGCTTGCTGATCGCGTCGGTCAGCGTGAGCTCGCCTTCGTGCAGGTTGAAGGCGTCCAGCGTGACCGTCCAGTCCGACGAGGCGGGGCTGGGGGCTGGCGCCGGGGCAGTAGCGTCTACGGTGGCGCCCGCTGGAGCGACACCTGGGGCAACACCCGGAGCAGCACCCGGGGCAGCACCCGGAGCAGCATCCGGGCCGGACGGCGGCGTGCCGGGCGGGGCATCAGGAACGGGGTCCACGGCGGCATCAGGGGCAGGCGTTGCGGCGGCGTCCGGCTTCGGCTTTTCCTTCAAGCCCATATCCCGCCGCAGCTTGTCGGCCACCGGCGTCTCGGTGGGTGCAACCCCCGCCAGCGCCTTCAGCTTGACGACCACGTCCTGCCAGTTCAGGTGTTCATTGGCGTAGCGCCGCACATGGACCTGCGGCGCCCACAGCCCGATTTCACCCACATAGGCCTGGCGCGCGATGGGTTCCAGTTCCAGGCGGGTGACGGTCAGCGCGCTCCAGGCGGCCAGCGGGTCGCCATTGGTGTCACGCAGGTCGAACCGGCGCAACCCCACATCACCCACCACGCGAATCTTGGGCGCGGCGTCCTTGGGCTGTTCGAACACCACTTGCAGGTTGGAATCCAGCAGCGCGCTTTCCAGTTTGAACGGCAGCGGCATCGGCCAGACGTCCGCCCACTTTTCAAGCTGCAGGCCGTTGAAGGCCACGCGCAGCGTGGACGATGGCACCGTGTCGAACGGGCGCGCCACGCCATTCAGATCGAAGGGGCTACCGTTGATGCGCAGGTGCAGCCGGGGCTGCACGTCGATGTCGGTGGCGTAGCCGAAATTGGAAATGAACGGCACGCCCAGGCCCAGTTCATCCACCACCTGCTTGCGCCCGGTGACCTTGTCATCCAAGGTGATGGAGCCGCCTTCGATGACCATGTTGTTCAGCGAAAAACGCGGCAGGCCGGCGTCGGGCTCGGGCGGTTCTTCAGGCTGGGCCGCCGCCATGTCCGCGACGCGTTGCTGGATGTCAGAAAAATTGAAGCGCGTGACGTCTTCACGCACGATGGCGATGCTGGGCTCGCGCAGCGTCAAGCGGTCGACGACGGGCGCGAACCAGAACAGGGAGCTCCAGGCGGCGCTGGCATCCAGTTCTGCCAATGTCAGCAGCGGGGTCTGCGAGCCGGGTTGGGCCACGGCAAGGTCGTGGGCGCGAACGGTCAGCGTGAAGGGGTTGAAGCTGATCTTGCCCACGGAAACATCGCGGCCGATCATCTTGGCGACGTCGGTGGTCAACACGTTGTGCAAGACCTTGGGCACTTGCCAGGCAGCGATACCGCAGACGATCAGCGCGAACGCCACAATGCCCAGTAGGATTTTGCCGGCGCGCCGGGTGAACCGTAACTTGGGGCGCCGCAAGGGCATCGCGTGTCTCCTGATGCGAGTTGATGGCGATTATCGCGCCCTGGTTAGCGCTCGTCTATCATAGGCGGAACCTGCGGCCCGCCCGGCCTGGCGGCACCGCACTTTTCAAACATTAACAATTCTCGATCCCGATTCCCCATGCCTTCTTCCCCTCCTTCCCTGAGCCACCTTGACGAAGCCGGCCAGGTGCGCATGGTCGATGTCATCGCCAAATCGGACACCGAGCGCGTGGCCATCGCCGTGGCCAGCGTGCGCATGAACGCCGTGGCCTACGGCCTGTTGACGCAACCGGGCCAAGGCAAGGGCGAAGTGCTCAACACGGCGCGCGTGGCCGCCGTGCTGGCCGCCAAGCGCTGCGCGGAGCTGATCCCGCTTTGCCACAGCCTGCCGCTGGCGTTCGTGGGCGTGGACTTCGCGCTGGACGACGCCGCGCATCGCATCGACATCCAGGCCACCTGCCGCACCAGCTACAAGACGGGCGTGGAAATGGAGGCCATGATGGCGTGCAGCGTGGCCGCGCTGACCATCTACGACATGTGCAAGGCTGCCGACAAAGGCATCGTGGTTGAACAAGTACGCCTTAAGTACAAGGCCGGAGGAAAAAGCGGTGAATGGCGCAACGATTAATCTGCTGTACTTCGCCCGCGTGGCCGAACTGGTCGGCAAGCGCAGTGAAGACTGGCCGCTGGATGGCGAATCCACCGGCGCCCAACTGCTGGCCGCGCTGGGCGAACGGTATCCCCAACTGGCCCCGGCAGCGCGCTTGAAACTGGCCATCAACCAAACCCATTCCAAGCCGACGGCGCCGATCCGCCCGGGCGACGAAGTCGCTGTGTTCGAACCCGTCACCGGAGGTTGAACGCCATGATCAGCGTCCAGGAAGCCGATTTTGACGCCGCCGCCCTGACGGCCGCGTTGCGCGAGAACGCCGGGTCCGGCGTGGGAGGCATCGTCACCTTCGTGGGCTATGTGCGCGACTACGCGCCCGATGCGCCCACCGACACGCTGTACCTCGAACACTATCCCGGCATGTGCGAGCGCGAACTTGAAGCCATTGCCGAGACCGCCCGCCAGCGCTGGAAGCTGGACGGCACGGTCATCGTGCACCGCGTGGGCGCGCTCTCGCGCAACGCGCAGATCGTGTTCGTGGCGGCCGCCAGCGCGCACCGGGGCGACGCCTTCCGCGGCTGCGAATACATCATCGACGCGCTGAAGACGCGTGCCCCCTTCTGGAAGCGCGAAACGCTGGCAGGCGGCCGTAGCTTCTGGGTAGAACAACGCCAGGCCGACCAGGACCGCACCGACGCCTGGGATGAAGACACCGCCCCTACCAAGGAACGTCCATGAGCGAAGAAATTCCCGTCTCGCTGGCCTGTGCCGTGCTGACGGTCAGCGACACCCGCAGCGCGGGCGACGACACCTCCGGCAACCTGCTGGCCCACAGCCTGGCGCATGCGGGCCACGAGTGCGTACGCCGCGACATCGTCCGCGACGACATCTACCAGATCCGCCGCATCATCAGCGACTGGATCGCCGACCCCGAAGTGCAGGTCATCCTGACCACCGGCGGCACGGGCTTTTCGCATCGCGACCATACGCCTGAAGCCATCCTGCCCCTGCTCGACCGCGAAATACCCGGCTTTGGCGAACTGTTCCGCCAGATCTCCTACACCGAGATCGGCAGCTCCACGATCCAGTCGCGCGCGTTCGCGGGCTCGGCCAACCAGACGCTGATCTTCTGCCTGCCCGGTTCGAACAACGCCTGCGAAACGGCCTGGGCGCAGATCCTGCGCGAACAGCTCGACAGCAGGCACCGCCCGTGCAATTTCGCCTCGCATTTCAAGCCCCGGAAAGAAGACCACTGACCCATGCTGGATTTCGATCACGCCCAAACCCTATTGGCCAACGCCGCAACGCCGCTGCAACGCCGCGAAGAGATTGAACTGAACGAAGTCGCCGGCCGCGTGCTGGCGACCGATCTGCAAGCCACGGTAGACATTCCACCGGCCGACAACAGCGCCATGGACGGCTACGCGCTGCGCGTGGCCGACTGGCGCGCGGGCGCCCGCCTGCCCATCCAGCAACGCTGCTACGCGGGCGACGTGCCCGAACCGCTGAAGCCTGGGCACGCCATCCGCCTGTTTACCGGCAGCCTGATTCCCGATGGCGCGGACACCGTCGTCATGCAGGAAGACGCCGTCGAAGCCGACAACCAGGTAGAGATCACACGCGCACCCGCCCCCGGCCAGCACATCCGCCGCCGCGGCGAAGACACGATGGCCGGCGCGCCCTTGCTGGCGGCAGGCGCCGTGCTGCAAGCCGCGCACGTGGCGCTGCTGGCCTCGCAGGGGCTGGCCACCGTACCGGTGATGGGCCGGCTGCGCGTGGGCATCCTGACCACCGGCGACGAACTGGTGCCGCCCGGCACGCCGCGCGCGCCCGAGCAGATCTACAACTCCAACGGCCCCATGCTTGCCGCCCTGACGCGCGGGCTGGGCGCCGTGCCCGTGCATGTGCTGCACGCGCGCGACACCGAAGAAGAACTGCTGGCCGCGTTCAAGACCCTGCTGGCCGATTGCGATCTGGTGTTGAGCGTGGGCGGGGTGTCGGTGGGCGAACGCGACCTGGTCAAGCCCGCCCTGGCCACCTTGGGCGGCGAGCTATCGCTGTGGAAGGTCCGCATGAAACCCGGCAAGCCGGTGGCGCTGGCCCAGATCGGCGGCAAGCCCGTGGTCAGCCTGCCAGGTAATCCGGTGTCGGCCTATGCGGTCTTCGCCATGCTGGTGTCGCCGCTGGTGCGGCGCATGCAAGGCCGCGAAGAAATCTTCCCGCCCGTCAACCTGTTGCCGCTGCGCACCGAGCATCCGCGCCAGGACGGACGCGAGGAGTTCCTGCGCGTGCAGCGCCGCGTGGCCAAGGACGGCACCGCCGAGCTCGTGCCCTATGGCCATCAAGGCTCGGGGGTGATCAGTTCCGTACCCTGGGCAACGGGGCTGGCGCGCTTGCCGGCCGACGTGCTGGTCAATGACGGCGACCGCGTGCCTTATTACGACATGCGGCACTGGCTGGTGTAGCGTTCAGCCACGGCCAGTTCTTCGGGCGTGTTCACGTTCATGAAGGCGTCTGGCACGTCGTCAAAACACGCCGCCACGCCACCCACGCGGGCCTGCCACACGCCCACCTTGCGGTCGCCCGCCTGCAAATAAGCACGCAGGTCGGGCAAGAGCGACGGGCGCAACGCCATGCAGGCGGCATGGCGTTGGCCGCCGGCCATCGCGTAGGCCAGTGGGGCCTGGGCGGAAACCGCCTCGGCGATCAGCCGCGTTGCAAGGTCATGGGGAAGAAAAGGCGTGTCGCACGGCACGGCAACTACCCAGTCGTCGTCGGCGTGTGATGCCGCGACAAGCCCCGCCGCCAGCCCCACCAGCGGCCCTTGAAAGTCGCCCAGCGCGGGCGCGCCGTCCGCCACCACCGTTCCGTATTGCGCGTAACGCTCGGCATGCCGGTTGGCGCTGATGATCAGCCTGCCCACCTGCGGCGCCAGCCGGCGCGCCACATGCGCCACCATGGGTTCGCCGTTCAGCAAGACCAACCCCTTGTCCTGATGGCCCATGCGTGCGCCCTGCCCGCCCGCCAGGATCAGCCCGACGATGCGCGCCGTGGGTAACGGCAAAGACTGGTCAGCCACCGATGTAGCTCATTTCGACCTTGCGGCCGGAAGTGGGTGTGGTGTCCGCCATGTTGCGGCCACGCAGTTCGGAATAATTGTCGTGGCGGCCGCCCCAGATGCCTGCCACGATGGCGGCCAGTTCCGCGTCGCTTGCGCCGTCGCGCAAGGGCGCGCGCAGATCAAAGCCTTCGTGCGCGAACAGGCACAGATACAGCTTGCCCTCGGGCGACAGGCGCGCGCGCGTACAGCCGCCGCAGAAGGCCTGCGTGACGCTGGAAATGACGCCGATTTCGCCGCCGCCATCCGCATAGCGCCAGCGTTCGGCCACGCGGCCCATGTCGTTGGATTGCACGGGTTCCAGCGGATACACCGCGCCGATGCGGTCCAGCACTTCCTGGCTGGGCACCACTTCCGTCAGGTTCCAACCGTTGGTGCTGCCCACGTCCATGTATTCGATGAAGCGCAGGATGTGGCCGCTGTGGCGAAAGCGTTCGGCCATGGGCAGGATCTGGCCGTCGTTCAGGCCGCGCCGCACCACCATGTTGACCTTCACCGGCGCCAGGCCAGCCTCGGCCGCGGCGTCGATGCCGCGCAGCACGTCATCGGGCGTGAAGCCGCTGTCGCTCATGTCCTGAAACATGGAGGCATCCAGCGCATCCAGGCTGACGGTTACGCGCGTCAATCCCGCCGCTTTCAGATCGGCGGCCTTGCGCGCCAGCACGCTGCCATTGGTCGTCAGGGTCAGGTCCAGCGGAAGGCCCGCCGGCGTGCGCAATGCAGCCAGTTGGCCCACCAGGTTTTCCAGGTGCTTGCGCAGCAGCGGCTCGCCGCCTGTCAGGCGGATTTTCTCCACACCCAGCTGCGTGAAAATGCCGGCCAGGCGGCTGATTTCCTCGAAGGACAGCAGCGCCGAATGCGGCATGAAGGTATAGCTGGCGTCGAATACTTCGCGCGGCATGCAGTAGGTGCAGCGGAAGTTGCAGCGGTCGGTGACGGAGATGCGCAGATCGCGCAGCGGACGCGCGCGCTGGTCCAGCGCGGGCTGGCCGTCTGGCGGCAGCTCGCCAGGCGCGGGCCAGATTGCGCGATCGGTGCGCTGGCTGACCCGTTCATCGGCAAGGAATATCACTTTGCTCATGGGGCGATCATATATCGGCGGCCAGGGTCCGGGCGGCCCCGCCTACGCGAAAGCCTCTTCCAGGGTTTGTAAACGGCCGGTGTCCTGGGCGTCGTAGCCCACCAGTTGCCCTACGTAGCCCACGTAGTCGGCGCTGCGCATGATGGACAGCAGGTCTTGCATGGCGGGCGTCTCCAGCGACGACTTGCGGATGGCGAAGAAGTAGCGTTCGCGCACCAGTGGAATGAAGTCCAGCCCGAACCGGCAGGCTGCCGTCTCTACCCCTACGCCCGTGTCCGCCATGCCGCTGGCAATGTGCGCGGCAATCGCCATGTGCGTGAATTCATTGGTTTCGTAGCCCTGGACCTCGCCAATGGACACCCCGGCGCGTTGCAGCATCAGCCCCACCAGGTAGCGGGTGCTGGACCCGATCTGGCGGTTCACGAAGCGCACGTCCTGGCGCGCCAAGTCAGCCATGCCACGGATCTGCTTCGGGTTGCCGGCGGTGACGAACAGGCCGGTATTGCGCACGGCCAGATGAATCAGCAGGTAGTCGTCGGCGTGCAGCCACTGCGCGTAGCGCTCCATGATGGGCGATTCGAAATCGCCCAGCGGCACCTGAAACCCGGCCAGATCGCATTCATGGCGTTCCAAGGACGCCAACGCCTCGATCGCGGTGCGATAACGCAATTCCAGCCCCGGCTTGCGGTCGCCCATGTGCTGCATCAGCGATTCCACCGCGAAGCCGTGGCTGGCGTGCAGCCGCAAGTGCGGACCGCTTTCAGGCAGCAGCCGTTCCAGCTCTTCCTGTAATTCCGACGCCATGCTGTCCAGCGTGGGCATCAAGCGCGCCTCGATGCGGCGGTTGGCCCACAGCAGGCGCTGCGCGAAGGGCGACAGTTGCGTGCCCTGGCGCCGATTCGTGATCAGCAACTGCGTGCCGAAGGTGGTTTCGAAGCGGCGCAGCACGCCCCAGGCATGCCGGTACGACAGCCCGCAGGCCCGACACGCGCCCGAGATATTGCCGGTGGCGTCAATCGCGGCCAGCAGCGCAAGCATGTCTTGCAAGGGCACGGGCGCCGTGTCGTCACCCCCGCCCAAGGTCCATTGGGGCCGCAGACCGATTCGGAACTTATATGTCATTTCTTTCTTATTGAAGACAGTCAAGTACGTGGTTAGAGTACACAAATAACGCGGCAGCCGGGCTTTTATTATGTTTTTAAAAACATATTAAATGCCCTCAGAGCCTGATCCGCACCACAGACCCCTGAACGGGGCCCGCAACATTGGAGGAGACCACCGTGCAACAGCGCGAGGCAAAATCCGACCTGGCATCCAGCGGCGGCGCCCGCGGCGGCCCACTGGCGCTGGACGCCGCCCAGGCGTCCGCCACCCCCGCCACCGCCACCACCGCGCGCATTCTTGCGCGGCTGAAAGACCTGCCCGGCCCCCTGCTGCCGGTACTGCACGAGGTGCAGCACGAATTGGGCTGTATTCCGGCCGAGGCGGTGCAAACCATCGCCGAGGCCCTGAACCTGTCCCGCGCTGAAGTGCACGGCGTCATCACCTTCTACCCGCACTTTCGCAGCCAGCCGGCCGCGCGCCATACGCTGGAAGTCTGCCGCGCCGAAGCCTGTCAGGCCATGGGCGGCGAACCGCTGGCGGCGCATGCCCGCGCCCACCTGGGCTGCGACTTCCATGCCAGTTCGGCGGACGGCAATTTCACGCTGGAACCCGTTTACTGCCTGGGGCTGTGCGCCCAGTCGCCCGCCGTCATGATCGACGGCCAGCCGCATGCTCGTGTTACCCCCGCCAAGCTGGACCGCTTGTTGGCGCGCACCTTGGATCGCGCTTTGGACCGCACGCCGGACCGCACGCCGGAGGTCGCGCCATGAGCGCCCCCGTCGTCATCTACGTGCCGCGCGACGCCGCGGCGCTGGCCATGGACGCCGATGCCGTGGCCCATGAAATTGAGCGCATCGCTGATGAACGCGGTGTGGCCGTGCAAGTGGTGCGCAACGGCTCGCGCGGGCTCTTGTGGCTAGAGCCGCTGGTGGAAGTGGCCACGCACGATGGCCGCGTGGCCTACGGCCCCGTGGCGCCGGAAGACGTGGCCGGTTTGTTCGACGCCGCTTGGCTGAAGGACATCTCCACCCACCCCCTGTGCCTGGGCCTGACCGAAGACATCCCCTACCTGAAACACCAGGAACGCCTGACCTTCGCCCGCGTCGGCGTGATCGACCCCTTGTCCTTGCAGGACTACGCCGCGCACGGCGGCCTGGCGGGCTTGAAGCGGGCATTGGCGATGGAGCCGGCCGGCATCATTGACGAAGTGGTCACCTCGGGCTTGCGCGGACGCGGCGGCGCGGCGTTCCCGACCGGCATCAAATGGAAAACGGTAGCGGGCACGCCCAGCGACCAGAAGTACATCGTGTGCAACGCCGACGAAGGCGACTCCGGCACCTTCGCCGACCGCCTGCTGATGGAAGGCGACCCCTACGTGCTGATCGAAGGCATGACCATCGCCGGGCTGGCCGTGGGCGCAAGCTATGGCTACATCTACGTGCGTTCCGAATACCCGCACGCCATCGCCACGCTGGAGGCCGCCATCACCCGCGCGCGCAGCGTGGGCTGGCTGGGCGCGGACGTGCACGGCAGCGGACGCCGCTTCGACCTGGAAGTGCGCAAGGGCGCGGGCGCCTACATCTGCGG
>NZ_JBCGCS010000016.1:54879-145762 GCF_038594925.1 Achromobacter sp. JD-1
GGGCAAGCGCGGCGTGGTGCGCGCCAAGCCGCCGCTGCCGGCCATCTCGGGCCTGTTCGGCAAACCCACCGTGATCAACAACGTGATCTCGCTGGCTACCGTGCCCATCATCCTGGCCAAGGGCGCCACCTACTACCGCGATTACGGCGTGGGCCGTTCGCATGGGACGCTGCCCTTCCAGTTGGCGGGCAACCTGAAGCAAGGCGGGCTGGTGGAGAAGGCCTTCGGCCTGAGCCTGCGCGACCTGCTCTATGAATTCGGCGGCGGCAGCGCCTCGGGGCGGCCCCTGCGCGCCGTGCAGGTGGGCGGGCCGCTGGGCGCCTATCTGCCCGAATCGCAATGGGACGTACCGCTGGACTACGAGGCCTATATCCAGATCTCGGCCATGATCGGCCACGGCGGGCTGGTGGCGTTTGACGACACCGTCGACATGGCGCGCATGGCACGCTACGCGATGGAATTCTGCGCCATTGAATCCTGCGGCAAATGCACGCCCTGCCGCATAGGTTCGACGCGCGGCGTCGAAACCATCGACAAGATCGCGGCGGGCGGGGCCGACGCCGGCCAGCGCGAACAGCAAGTACATCTGCTGCGCGACCTGTGCGACACGATGATGGGCGGTTCGCTGTGCGCGCTGGGGGGCATGGCGCCCTACCCCGTGCTGTCCGCGCTGAACCACTTTCCGCAGGACTTCGGCATCGAGTCCTCGCAGTCTGCCGCGCACGCGGCCTGAACCCGAGAGGCGACCATGCTGGAAACCGTCATCAAGCGCGACCGCGACCTGGGCACCCCGGCCCGCGTGTCCGAGAACACCATCACCCTGACCATCGACGGCCAGGAAATCCGCGTGCCCGAAGGCACGTCCCTGATGCGCGCGGCCGCCGAGGCCGGCATCAACATCCCCAAGCTGTGCGCCACCGACAGCCTGGAACCATTTGGATCCTGCCGCCTGTGCCTGGTGCAGATCGAAGGCCGGCGCGGCTATCCCGCGTCGTGCACCACGCCAGCGGAAAACGGCATGGTGGTCTTTACCGAAACACCCAAGCTGCACGAGCTGCGTCGCGGTGTGATGGAGCTCTACATATCCGACCACCCGCTGGACTGCCTGACCTGCCCCGCCAACGGCGACTGCGAATTGCAGGACATGGCCGGCGTGGTGGGCCTGCGCAATGTGCGCTACGGCTACAACGGCGCCAATCACCTGGACGCCAAGGTCGACGACTCCAACCCCTACTTCAGCTACGACGCGTCCAAGTGCATCGTCTGCAACCGCTGCGTGCGCGCCTGCGAGGAAACGCAGGGCACCTTCGCGCTGACGATATCCGGCAAGGGCTTTGAGTCGCGCGTATCGCCCGGGCAGGACCAGCCCTTCCTGGACAGCGAATGCGTGTCTTGCGGCGCCTGCGTGCAGGCTTGCCCCACGTCCACGCTGCAGGAAAAAACCGTCATCATGATGGGTCAGGCCGAGCACTCGGTGGTCACCACCTGTGCCTATTGCGGCGTGGGCTGCGGCTTCAAGGCCGAGATGAAGGGCCAGGAAGTGGTGCGCATGGTGCCGTGGAAAGACGGCCAGGCCAACCGCGGCCATTCCTGTGTGAAGGGCCGTTTTGCATGGGGCTACGCCACGCACAAGGAACGTGTGCTGAAACCCATGATCCGCAAGCACATCACCGATTCCTGGAAAGAAGTGTCCTGGGACGAGGCCATCAACTACGCGGCCTCTGAATTCCGCCGCATCCAAAGCGAGTACGGCCGCGACGCGGTGGGCGGCATTACCTCGTCGCGCTGCACCAACGAAGAAACCTGGCTGGTGCAAAAACTGGTGCGCGCGGCCTTCGGCACCAACAACGTCGACACCTGCGCGCGCGTCTGCCATTCGCCCACCGGCTACGGCCTGAAGCAGACCCTGGGCGAATCCGCCGGCACGCAAACCTTTGATTCGGTCATGCACACCGACGTGGTGATCGTGATGGGCGCCAACCCCAGCAGCGGCCACCCGGTATTTGCCTCGCGCCTGAAGCGCCGGCTGCGCGAAGGCGCGCGCCTGATCGTGATTGACCCGCGCCGCATCGAACTGGTCAGTTCGCCGCACATCAAAGCTGACTTCCATTTGCAAGTGCGCCCCGGCACCAACACCGCGCTGCTGTCGTCGCTGGCGCACGTGATCGCCACCGAAGGCCTGATCGATGACGCCTTCGTGGCCGAGCGCTGCGAAACCAAGGCCTTCAATGAATGGCGCGACTTCGTGTCCTTGCCCGAGAACTCGCCGGAAGCCATGGCCGAGATCACGGGCGTGCCGGCGCAAGACGTGCGCGGCGCGGCGCGTCTGTTCGCCACCGGGGGCAACGGGTCCATCTATTACGGCCTGGGCGTGACCGAGCACAGCCAGGGGTCCACCACCGTGATGGCGATTGCCAACCTGGCCATGGCCACCGGCAACGTCGGCCGCGAGGGCGTGGGCGTGAACCCGCTGCGCGGCCAGAACAACGTGCAGGGCTCGTGCGACATGGGCTCGTTCCCGCATGAGCTGCCCGGCTACCGCCACATTTCCGACAACACGGTGCGCGCGCAATTCGAAAAGGATTGGGGCGTGACCTTGCAGCCTGAACCCGGCCTGCGCATTCCGAACATGTTCGAAGCGGCGCTGGGCGGCTCCTTCAAGGGTCTGTACTGCCAGGGCGAAGACATCGTGCAGTCCGACCCCAACACGCAGCACGTGGCGGCCTCGCTGGCGGCCATGGAATGCATCGTGGTGCAGGACCTGTTCCTGAACGAAACCGCCAAGTACGCGCACGTGTTCCTGCCGGGTTCGTCGTTCCTGGAAAAGGACGGCACCTTCACCAACGCCGAACGCCGCATCTCACGCGTGCGCAAGGTGATGGAGCCCAAGAACGGCAAGTCGGACTGGGAAGTGACGGTGGCGTTGTCCAACGCGCTGGGCTATCCCATGAACTACACGCACCCGCGCCAGATCATGGAAGAAATCGCGCGGCTGACACCGACGTTTGCGGGCGTCAGCTACGACAAGCTGGACAAGCTGGGCAGCCTGCAATGGCCGTGCAACGACGACACACCCGAAGGCACGCCCATCATGCACATCGACACCTTCGTGCGCGGCAAGGGCAAGTTCATGATCACCAAGTACGTGCCCACCGACGAACGCAGCACGCGCCGCTTTCCGCTGCTGTTGACCACCGGCCGCATCTTGTCGCAATACAACGTGGGCGCGCAGACCCGACGCACGCCCAACGTCATGTGGCACAGCGAAGACGTGCTGGAACTGCATCCGCAAGATGCCGAAGACCGTGGCGTGGCGGAAGGCGATTGGGTGGGCATTCAAAGCCGCGCGGGCGAGACCGTGCTGCGCGCCACGCTGACCGACCGGGTGCAACCGGGCGTGGTATACACCACGTTTCACTTTCCCGAGTCCGGCGCCAACGTCGTCACGACGGATGCCTCCGACTGGGCGACCAACTGCCCCGAATACAAGGTCACGGCCGTGCAGGTTACGCGCGTGTCCCAGCCTTCGGAATGGCAGCGCCAGTGGTCGCGCTTTGCCGACATCCAGCAAAAACTGCTGCGCGAGCGATCGCGCGAAAACGAAGCGGCGCTGACCGGGAAATAACGCCCCACAGCCCTGGATGCCATGACCGCCCCCACGCCCCCGTCTTCTCGCCCCGACTGCACGCAGACCCAGGTCACGCGCGTGCGGGCCGGGGCCATCGCCCCGGCCTCCGAGTCCGACTTCGTTGCCGAGGAAACGCCGGTGGCCTTGGAGTTCAACGGCATCAGCCACGCCACCATGCTGGCCACCCCCGCCGACCTGGAAGACTTTGCGGTGGGCTTTTCGCTGTCCGAAGGCATCATCGACAGCGTCAGCGATGTGCGCGGCATTGACGTGCTGCCGCAGTGTGACGGCATCGTGGTGCAGGTGGAAATATCCAGTGCCTGCGAGGTCCGTCTGAAAACACGCCGTCGCGCCATGGCCGGCCGCACCGGCTGCGGGTTGTGTGGTGTGGAAACACTGCCTGAAGTGCTGCGACCGGTGACGCCGGTGACGAATGGATCGACGGTACGCATCCAGGCGGTGCTGAACGCCATGCGCGACATGCGCGCGCGCCAGGCGCTGCACGACATCACGGGCGCCACGCACGCGGCGGGCTGGGCGGGCGCCGATGGCGTGGTGGCGCTGGTGCGTGAAGACGTGGGCCGCCACAACGCGCTGGACAAGCTGATCGGCGCGCTGGCGCGCCAGGCCATGCACGCCGGCAACGGCATCGTGCTGGTGTCCAGCCGCGCCAGTTTTGAAATGGTGCAAAAGACGGCGGCGGCCGGCGTGGCCGTGCTGGCGGCGGTGTCCGCCCCCACCGCTTTGGCCATCCGCCTGGCGCAAGACGCCAACGTCAGCCTGGTGGGCTTCATGCGCGGCGACGACGCCACGCTGTATTCCCACCCCGAACGGCTTATCCCCTGAATCGGGCCTTGAATCGAGCCTAAATCCGGGCTCTGCATTGGACTTAGACACGCAATGGAAATCGGCAACCTGATCCGCATGGCCAACCGCATCGGCCAGTTCTTTGACGCCATGCCGGACCGCCAGGAAGCGCTGGAAGGCGTGACCAACCATATCCAAAAATTCTGGGAACCGCGCATGCGCAACGAGCTGCTCGGCTTTCTGGCGGCCACGCCCGACGGCGATGCCGGCGACGAACAACTGCACCCGCTGGTGCTTGAAGCGGTCACGCAGAACCGCCAGCGCCTGACGCCCGCGCCCCGCGTGGACTAACGGGCGACCAAAACAAAAAACAAACAAAGCGGCAATAAAGCCGCACCCCAGAGGAGACTTCATGGAAAGCACCGCCACCTTGGATTTGCCCGGCGCCAAGCCGGGTTTTTTTGACAAAGAACGCACCATTGCCGGGCCGGGTTTCTCGCGCTGGCTGGTGCCGCCGGCTGCCTTGGCCATCCATTTGTGCATCGGCATGGCCTACGGCTTTTCGGTGTTCTGGTTGCCACTGTCCAAGGTGGTGGGCGGCGCCCAGCCGCTGGCCTGCCCGGCCGACATGAGCCTGGCCGCCGAGCTGTTCACCACCAGTTGCGACTGGCGCATTTCCACCATGGGCTGGATGTACACGCTGTTCTTCGTACTGCTGGGGTGCTCGGCGGCGCTGTGGGGCGGCTGGCTGGAACGCGCCGGCCCGCGCAAGGCAGGCGTGGTGTCGGCCGTGTGCTGGTGCGGCGGTCTGGTCATTTCGGCCATCGGCGTGTACCTGCATCAGATGTGGATGCTATGGCTGGGGTCCGGCGTCATCGGTGGCATCGGGCTGGGGCTGGGCTATATCTCGCCCGTCAGCACGCTGATCAAATGGTTTCCCGACCGTCGTGGCATGGCAACGGGCATGGCCATCATGGGCTTTGGCGGCGGCGCGATGATCGGCGCGCCGCTGGCCGACATGCTGATGCGCCACTTCGCCACGCCCACCTCGGCCGGCGTCTGGCAGACCTTCCTGACCATGGCGCTGGTGTACTTCGTCTTCATGATGTCGGGCGCGCTGGGTTACCGCGTGCCGCCCACCGGCTGGAAGCCGCAGGGCTGGACCGCGCCGGCCAAGCATGCCAACAACGCGATGATCACCAAGGGCCACGTCCACGTGAAGCGGGTCTGGGGCGTGCCGCAGTTCTGGCTGGTGTGGCTGGTGCTGTGCCTGAACGTCACGGCCGGCATCGGCATTCTGGGCATGGCCTCGCCCTTGCTGCAAGAGGTGTTTGGCGGCGGGCTGATCAACAAGCCGGAACTGGGCTTCGGCCAGTTGGACAAGTCACAACTGGCCGCCATCGCGGCCATTGCCGCGGGCTTTACCGGCCTGCTCAGCCTGTTCAATATCGGCGGCCGCTTCTTCTGGGCCAGCCTGTCGGACAAGCTGGGCCGCAAGATGACCTATCTGGTCTTCTTCGTGCTGGGCTTCGTGCTGTACGCCGCCATTCCCTGGACGGCGCACATTGGCGCGCTGGCCCTGTTCGTGGCCGCGTTCTGCGTGATCCTGTCCATGTACGGCGGCGGTTTCGCCACGGTGCCCGCCTACCTGGCGGACCTGTTCGGCACGCAGATGGTGGGCGCCATCCACGGCCGCCTGCTGACCGCGTGGTCGGCGGCCGGTATCTTCGGCCCGGTGCTGGTGAACTACATCCGCGAATACCAGTTGTCGATCGGCGTGCCGCGCGCGCAGGTGTACGACATCACCATGTACATCCTGGCGGGCATGCTGGTGCTGGGCTTTCTGTGCAATCTGGCGATTCGCCCGGTCAACCCCAAGTACTTCATGACGGACGAAGAACTGGCCCGCGAAAAAGCGCTGGCGCATGAGCGCGCCGTGGCAGCCGAAACGCATGGCGTGGGCGCATCCACGTTCCGCACGCCCCTGGCGCTGGTGCTGTTCGCCTGGGCCTGCGTGGGTATTCCGCTGGCCTGGGGCATCTGGATCACGTTGCAGAAGGCGGTGGTGTTGTTCCACTGAACCCGCCCGACCGCTCGGCGCCTGGTGCGCCGAGCGCCGCCCCAGGGCGCGAAGCTGCTACATTGGCAGCCCGCGCCCTATCTTTTTTATTGGTCCCCATGATTCTTAGCCATTCCCCCGTCTTTGCCGGAGCGACACATTGAGCGCCCCTGAATTGCACTGGGAAGAAAACAACGCCCCCCATTCCGCCCGCTGGCGCTCTGAAACCGGCGCAACGCCGCCCAAGCGCGTGGTGGTGGTGGACGACAAGCTGACCGCCGACATGGCCTATCGCCAAGCCTGCGAAGGCGTGGGCCTGCTGTGGCGCGGAGACTTCCAGAACGCCCGCCAGTTGCTGCTGGCCATGACCCGGCGCGTGGACAAGCGTCCGCGCAAGCCCGTCGAGACCATGCTGGAAGCCTTCAACCAGCACCGCCAGATCCAATCGCAACGCGCCCGCATCCTGGGCATGCTGCTGATTCCGTTTGACGCCGGCCACGGTATTTCGCTGCGCCGCGCGCCGGATGCGCGCCAGGCCTGCGAAGAAGCCCACGGCCCGGCCGACGAACCCTATGTGGCGTCGCTGCGCGAACTGCTGGGCTTGATCGGCGCCTTTGAATGGCGCAAGAAAGGCGTGGAGATTCCCGCGCTGAACAACCGCATCCATCCGCACTACGGCGTGTTTTCGCCGCTGCGTGGCGAATATGTGGACCTGGTGGCGAACACGCCAATGCCGCGCGGCAGCGTGGCGTTTGATGTGGGCACCGGCACCGGCGTGCTGGCCGCCGTGATCGCGCGCCGGGGCGGCAAGCGCGTCATCGCCACCGACCTGGACCCGCGCGCGCTGGCTTGCGCCCGCGAAAACCTGGAACGGTTGGGCCTGTCCAAGCAAGTCGATGTGGTTGAGGCGGACCTGTTCCCCGAAGGCCGCGTGTCGCTGGTCGTCTGCAACCCGCCGTGGTTGCCCGCGCGCCCCAGCTCGCCGCTGGAACAAGCCGTGTACGACCCCGACAGCCGCATGCTGCGCGGCTTTCTCAATGGATTGACGGCGCACCTGACACCCAATGGCGAAGGCTGGCTGATCTTGTCGGACCTGGCAGAGCACCTGGGCCTGCGCACCCGCGAACAGTTGCTGGAAATGATCGACGCCGCCGGTCTGCGTGTCATCGAACGCATCGACACCCGCCCCACCCACAGCCGCGCCAAAGACCCCAGCGACCCGCTCTACGCGGCGCGTTCGAAGGAAGTGACGTCGCTATGGAGATTGGGCGCCGCCGCCTGATCGTCGCGTCGTTGCCGGATTGAACCCGCTGCGCGCATCACGCGCAGCGGTTGATCGCCGTTGCGACATCGCCGGCCAGCGATAAACGGCAAACGGCAAACGGCAAACAGCAAAGCACCCAGCGCTAACCGACCGCCAGCAAACCCACCAGCGCCCCGCCGAACAGCAGCCATAGTGGGTGAATGCGCGTCGTGCTACCCAGCACAGCCACCACCACGGTAATCGCACCCAGCACCCAGCTATGCACGGACGCTTCGGTGATGAGCGCCGCGCTGGCGGCCACCAGGCCCACCGTCATCGGAAAAATGCCGGCCTGGATCACGCCGCGCCACGGGCGGTCCTTGAAGCGTTCCCACAAGCCCAGCGCCAGGATCGTGATGAGCGACGACGGGCCAAACTTGGCGATGGTGGTCACCAACATGCCCCACCACCCGGCCACGTGCCAGCCCACCAGCGTCACCACCATCAGGTTGGGGCCGGGCGCGGCCTGGCCCAGCGCGAACAGCGCGGAAAAATCAGCGGCCGTCATCCAGCCGTGCACGTCCACGACTTGGCGCTGCATCTCGGGCAGGATGGTGTTGCCGCCGCCGAACGCCAGCACGGAAAGCTGGGAAAAGATCAGGGCCAGCGCAATCAGGGTATGGATCATCGACGTTGCCTCCAGACCATCAGGATGCTTAACGGCGTCAGCACCGCCATGGTGGGCAAGAGCGGAATGCGCAGCACGGCAATGGCCACGAAGCACAGCGTGGCCACCACGCCGGCCAGCCAATCGCGGCGCTTGATGACCGGCACGCCGATCTTGACCGCCATCGAAATCAGCAGCCCCGCCGCCGCGGCCGCCAGGCCGGCGAACAGGTGCTGGATATGCGGATCGTTCTGAAAGCGGTCATACACCATGCCCAACAGAATGACGATGGCCGACGGCGCCAGGATCAGCCCCATCAAGGCCGCGAAAGCGCCGCGCGGCCCGCGAAATTTCATCCCCAGCGCGACAGACAGGTTGATGATGTTGCCACCCGGCAGGAACTGGCACAGGCCCAGCAAGTCGGTGAATTCCGAGCCGCTGAGCCAGCCGTGCTTCTCGACGACCATGCGGCGCGCCAGGGGTAGCGCCCCGCCAAAAGCGGTCAGGCCCAGCATGAGAAAACCGGTGAACAACTGCCCACAGGTGGGCGGCGGCCGGTTGCCGGATTCAAGGGTGGAGGGTGCTGCATTCATGGGATGACGGGCCGAAGCAAAGCCGGCGGACAAGAGCTGCGCGTGTTGTCGCGCGCGGTGGAAATAACAGAGCAGGAGCCTACTCTTCGACTCAGATAATGTCTAATATATGACCTCATCACCACTCATATTCACTGCATATGGCATCAGTTGATCTACGCCTGCTGCGCTACTTTCTGGCTGTTGCCGAAGAGGCCCATCTGACCAAGGCCGCGGCGCGGCTGGGCATCCGCCAACCGCCTCTCAGCCAACAGATACGCGTGCTGGAACAAGAACTGGGCGTCACCTTGTTCAACCGTCTTCCGCGCGGCATGGAACTTACCGAAAGCGGCCGCGCGTTACTGGAAGACGCGCGCAACATCCTGGCGCTGGTGGATCAGGCCGTGGACGGCGTGCGCCGTGTCTCGCAAGGCGAAGCCGGCCGGCTGACGGTGGGCTTCACCGGGTCGGCCGCCTTCCATCCCTTCGTGCCATCGGTCATCCGGCGTTTTCGTGAAAGCGCGCCGAACGTGCGGCTGGTGCTGGAAGAAAGCAGCACGGGCGAACTGCGCGACGCGGTCAGCGAAGGCCGCGTGGACGTGGCCTTCATCCGGGGCGCGGTCCTGACCAGGCCGGGCGTGGCTGAAGAAACCGTGCTGGAAGAAACCATGCTGGCCGCCTTTCCCGCGGACCACCCCTTCGTCAAGGGCCGTGATCGGCGGCAGATCGCGCTGGCGGAACTGGCCGACGAGTCGCTGATTCTGTACCGCCGCCACAGCGGCCCCGGCCTGTATGACGCCATCATCACGGCGTGCAGCGCGTCCGGCTTCAGCCCGCGCGTGGCGCAGGAAGCGCCGCGCATGTTGTCCACGCTGAGCCTGGTGGCGGCGGGCCTGGGCGTATCGCTGGTGCCCGCGTCCTTGCGGCGGGTCAACATCGAAGGCGTGGTGTACGTGAACGTGACCGGCCCGGTGGCCTTGCGCGCCGGCTTGAACCTGATCTGGCGCGACGCTCCGCTGTCGGGCGCGACCCGCAAACTGATCGACGAAGTGCGCCGCCATCGCGCCGAGGGCCTGGACGAGGGGCATTCCCATCATGCCTAGCGATTCCCTTATTGGCGTATACGACTCGGGCGTGGGCGGCCTGAGCGTGCTGCGCGCCATCCGCGAGGCGCTGCCCCAGGAACAACTGCTGTATGTGGCCGATACGGCGCATGTGCCGTATGGCGAAAAGACGCAGGCCTTCGTTCTGCAGCGTGCCTACGCCTTGGCGGATTATTTCGTGTCGCGCCAGGCCAAGGCCATGGTCGTTGCCTGCAACACGGCGACCGCCGCCGCCATCGCGCCGCTGCGCCAGCGCCATCCCGACCTGATCATCATCGGCGTGGAACCGGCAATCAAACCCGCCGCGCACCTGACGCACAGCGGCGTGGTGGGCGTGTTCGCCACCACCGGCACCTTGGCCAGCCCCAAGTTCGCCACCTTGGTCCAACGCGAAGCGCCCGAAGTACGCATCCTGCTGCACCCTTGCCCGGAATGGGTGCGGCTGGTGGAGCAAGGCAAGTTGTCCGGCCCTGACGTCGACGCCGCGGTGCGCGGGCCGGTGGCCGCCCTGCGCACAGCGGGCGCCGACGTGCTGGTGCTGGGCTGCACCCATTTCCCATTTTTACGCGATGCGATCCAGGCGGCGGCAGGACCCGATGTGCCCCTGCTGGAAACGGGCGCCCCCGTGGCGCGCTGGCTCAAGCATCAACTCCACCAGCATGGCCTGCTGCGCACCGAAGGTGTGGGCGCGCTGCGCCTGGAAACCACCGGCGATGCGCCCACCCTGGCGGCGCTGGCCAGCCAGTTGCTGGCGCCGGGCCTGGACGTTGGGGAAACGCCCGAACGCTGGCGCTAGGCGCAACATTGTGGATGGGGCTTGATCAAGCGCAGCTTTCGATCGGCAAACCGGGCAAAACGGGCTGATCATTCGAAAACAATTCGAATACAGTAGAGCGACCGCCTACCCAGGCTCGCATAACAAGGAGACGCGCAATGAAACGCATCCTGATCCCCGTTGATGGCTCGCAACCCTCGCTGCATGCCGTGCAGGCCCTGCTGGCCGCGCGCGCGTATGACCCGGTCGAACGGGTGGCGCTGCTGACGGTGCAGATTCCGCTGCAGTCCGGCAAGATCGGGCGTGGCCTGTCGCAGGCCGACATCGACGCCTACTACCAGGACGAAGGCGCCGCCGCGCTGCAAGCCGCCAGCGAACTGCTGTCCAAATCCGGCGTGCCGTTCGATGTGCGCGTGGAAATCGGGGAAGCCGCCGAAACCATCGTCCGCGTGGCCAGTGAATCCAACGCCGATGAAATCTACATGGGGTCGCGCGGGCTGGGCTCGGTGTCGTCGCTGTTCATGGGGTCCATCGCCACCCGCGTCCTGCACCTGACGGACCTGCCCGTCACGCTGGTCAAGTAACGCATCCAGGAGCAACCATGCTGAACATTCTTGTCCCCGTCGACGGCTCCGACAATGCCAACCGCGCCGTGCTGTATGCGCGCCAACTGGCCCAGGGCACATCCGCCACGCGCATCCATCTGCTGAACATCCAGGCGCCCACGCACAGGCGCGCTGGCCTGTCGCGCTTGATCACGCAAGACATGATCGATGAGTTCTACCTTCGACAAGGCCAGGAGGCCACGCGGGAAGCCCGCGAACTGCTGGACGTGACCGGCACTGACTACATCACCCACACGGCATTCGGCCACCCCGCCACCGAAATCGCCGGCTACGCGCGCGACCACGGCTGCGCCCGCATCGTGATGGGCACGCGCGGCAACGGCACGCTGGCCAACATCCTGATCGGCTCGGTCGCCAATCAGGTCCTGCAACTGACGGATGTGCCGGTGACCTTGGTGAAGTAAACGCTCAGGCCGTGGGCAGCCGCAGGGTGACGCGCAGCCCGCCCAGCGGCGAACGCCCGGCGTGCACCTCGCCGCCATAGGTGCCGGCAAGGTCTCGCACGATGTCCAGGCCCAGGCCGGAACCCGGCAGTTGCTCGTCCATGCGCACGCCGCGCAGAAAAATCCGTTCGCGCGCATGGTCGTCGATGCCCGGGCCGTCGTCGTCGATGTGCATCAGCAAGTGCCCCGCGTTGGGCATTTCGCCCGTGATCCGCACGTGGCTGCGCGCCCATTTGCAGGCGTTGTCCAGCACATTGCCCAGCATTTCCTGCAGGTCTTGCGGGTCGCCCCGAAACACCAGCGCGCTGGACACGCCCTGCATCTCGATGTGCAGGCCACGTTCGGCATACAGGCGCTGCATGACGCGCACCAGCCCTTCTGTCGCCTCGCGCAGCGGCGCGCGCCCATCCGCCGCGCCCGATGAGGCGGCGGCGCGGGCGCGTGCCAGATGGTGGTCGATCTGGCGGTTTGCCATGGCAACCTGTTCGTTCACCAGCGATGCCGGCACGCTGGCCTGGCGCGACGCGGCGTTGGACAGAATGGTCAGCGGTGTCTTGACCGCGTGCGCCAAATTACCCGCCTGCGTGCGTGCGCGCTGCACGATCTCGGCGTTCATCGCCAGCACCTTGTTGAAGTCGTCCACCAGCGGCTGGATTTCGCTGGGGTAGCGGCCGTCGATGCGGCTGCTGCCGGCGTTCTGCCTGGCCAACTGTTGCCGCAAGCGCGCCAAGGGCCGCAGCCCCACCACCACCTGAACCACCGCCGCCGCCGTCAGCCCCGCAGCCAGCGCGCCCAGCGCCATGGCCAGCATGCCATTGAAGCGGCCGATGGGTTCGGCCAGCACGCGGCGGTCGGCGGCCACCACCAGCCGCAAGGGCGCGGCGTCTTCCTCGGCGGGTTTCAAGATGCGGGCCAACGCGCTCAGGTCACGTCCAGCCGGCCCCATCGTGTCATAGGTGTGATCGCCGGACTCGGTGGCATGCAGCGCCGACGGCGCGGGCGCGGCCAGGGTCTGATCCCACAAAGAACGCGAGCGCGCCACGCCGATGGCGGCCGGACGCGCGCCATCGGCCAGCCTGTCCACCTGCCAATACAGGCCCGACAAGGGCTGCTCCAGTCTAGGGTCGCTAAGCGGCGGGGACACCACGGGGCGCCCATCCGCGCCCACGTTCACGGCGGCGGTCAGCTGATTCAAATGCAGGGCAAGTTCGGCCTGGAACTGCTGCGTGACGTGCTGGCGGAACAGGCTGGCCAAGCCCCAGCCGGCCAAGGCCACCGACCCCACGATCCAGGCCAGGGTGCCGGCAAGCAGCCGCAGTCGCAGCGAGCCCAGCATGCCGGCGCGCGCCGGCTTCATCCGCGCGCCGCCAACCGGTAACCCAGCCCGCGCACGGTTTCGATGGTGTCGGGCGGTAGCTTCTTGCGCAGCCGGCCGATGAAGACCTCGATGGTGTTGGAGTCGCGGTCGAAGTCCTGGGCGTAGATGTGGTCGATCAATTCGGTGCGCGACACGACCTCGCCCGCGCGTTGCATCAACACGGACAACACCTTGAATTCGTGGCTGGTCAAGGACAGAGCCTGGCCGTCGACCGTGGCCTTGGCCTGGCGCGTATCCAGCATCAGCGGGCCGCAACGCCATTGCGCGCTGGCATGCGCGGTACTGCGGCGCAGCAGCGCGCGCACGCGCGCCAGCAACTCTTCCATGTGAAACGGCTTGGTCAGGTAGTCGTCCGCGCCGGCGTCGATGCCCGCCACCTTTTCATGCCAGTTGTCGCGCGCCGTCAAGATCAGCACCGGCATGTTGCGCTGCGCCGCGCGCCACTGCTTCAGCACGGTCAGGCCGTCCATGACCGGCAGGCCCAGGTCCAGCACCACGGCGTCGAACGCTTCGACGTCGCCCAGGAATCGCGCGGATTCGCCGTCGCTGGCCTTGTCCACCGTGTACCCCGCCGCGTGCAGGGCATCGGCCAATTGGGCGGCCAGCGTGGGCTCGTCTTCCACCACCAGGATGCGCATCAGTCCTTGCCCTTGAATTTGATGTCGCGCCCCTTCACGGCCAGCAAGGCGCCGTCGCGCGCGTCGATCTTCAGTTTCAGGATGCCGCCGCCGCTTTGCAACACGCGGATCTCGTAGATGAATTCGTCATCGTCCTCTTCGAATTCCACCTTGACCACCTGCCCGGGAAAATCACGTTCAACGATATCCAGCACCGCGCCCAGCGGCAGCACCTTGCCGGCTTCCAGCGCCTGGCGCGCGCGTTCGTGGTCGTTGTCGTCGGCCAGACCGCTGACCGGCCCCGACATCAACGCCACGGCCAGCACGCACCCCGACAGCAGGATGCCGCCGCGTTTACGCCGGAAGAATGGAGCTTGCCGCAATGCAGGACCTTTGAAACGTGTAGGGAATCGACCGCCATTTATACCGCGTCGGCGATGAACCGCACATGAACAAGGGCTTCAGAAAAGGTTCATGCGGCGAACCCAATAATGGCCACAGGGTCAACGAAACGGCCTGATTTTTTCCACCCTTTTTTCTCATACCCTTTCCCTTACTGCTAGGAGCTACCCACCATGACGCGCATTCAGAAAACCTTGGCCGCATTGGCAATTGGCGCTTCCGCCCTGGTCGCCGGCACCGCCGTGCAGGCGCAGACCGCCACGCCGGCGCCCGCCGCGCCCGCCGCCACCACCCCCGCCGCACCGATGCTGACCATCCGCCAGGTCTACGACAAGATGGAAGCCGCGGGCTACCGCAACATCTCCGAGATCGAGCGTTCGCGCAAACACGGCTACGAGGTCAAGGCCTACGACCCTCAAGGCCAGCGCGTGGAGCTCTACGTCGATCCGCAGTCTGGCGCCGTCACGCGCAGCCGCTTCGACGATTGATCTTGCCAGGCCGGGGCCGGCCCGCGCGGGTGAGTATGATGGGGCAGTCCAACCGCCTTGGAGTCGCCTCATGCCCCCCTTGCGAATCGCGCGTGCCCTGGCGGCCGGCGTGGCGCTTGCCACGCTTGGCGCCCTTGCCGCCTGCGGCGAAATGGCCACCTTGCCCGTCGAAGCGGGCATGGGCCCCAAGCCTACCCTGCCCGCCCCCAACACCACCCTGATCCCCACCGTCAACACCGCGCGCGCCGTCGGCTGGGCCGATGGCGCACAGCCCGTGGCCGCCACCGGCCTGGCCGTGAACGCCTACGCCAGCGGCCTGGACCATCCGCGCTGGCTCTATGTGCTGCCCAACGGCGACGTGCTGGTCGCCGAAACCAACGCCCCGCCCAAGCCCGAAGGCGCGGGCGGCGGCTTGAAGGCTTGGGCGGCGGGCATCGTCATGAAACGCGCGGGCGCCAAGACGCCCAGCGCCAACCGCATCACCTTGTTGCGCGACGCCAACCACGACGGCGTGGCCGAAACGCGCAGCGTCTTGCTGCAAGACCTGAATTCGCCCTTCGGCATGGCCTTGATCGGCAATCAGCTGTATGTGGCCAACGCCGACGCCGTGCTGCGCTTTCCGTACGAAACGGGCCAGACGCGAATCACGGCCCCGGGCGTGCGCGTCACCGAACTGCCTGCCGGCATCAACCATCATTGGACCAAGAACCTGATCGCCAACGCCGACGGCAGCAAGCTGTACGTGTCGGTGGGTTCCAACAGCAATGTGGGCGAAAACGGCATGAACATCGAAGAAGGCCGCGCCGCCATCTGGGAAATCGACGTGGCCAGCGGCAATAAGCGGCTTTATGCCACGGGCCTGCGCAACCCGGTCGGCATGGCTTGGGCGCCAGACGGCAAGACCCTGTGGACGGCGGTCAATGAACGCGACGAGCTGGGCAGCGACCTGGTGCCTGACTACATGACGTCGGTGAAAGACGGCGGTTTTTACGGCTGGCCCTACAGCTATTTCGGGCAGCACGTGGACACCCGCGTCACGCCGCCACGCCCGGACCTGGTTGCGCGCGCCATCGTGCCCGACTACGCGCTGGGTCCACACACGGCGTCCCTGGGGCTGGCCTGGTCGGGCAAGACCCGGCTGCCGGCGCCGTTTACCGGCGGCATGTTCGTGGGCCAGCACGGATCATGGAATCGCGACCCGCGCAGTGGCTACAAGGTCATCTTCGTGCCGTTTGCCGACGGCGCGCCCAGCGGGCCGGCACGCGACGTGTTGACCGGGTTTCTGAACGAACAAGGGCAGGCGCAGGGGCGGCCGGTGGGCGTGGCCATCGACAGCCAGGGTGATCTGCTGACGGCGGACGATGTGGGCAATGTGATCTGGCGCGTCAGCCCGCAGCCATGATGCGGGCCTGCCATGCCAGCCGGGTCATGCAGGCTTTCAGCAGCCTGCTTATTCGCGCCGGCTTGCGTTGTATCAAATGCGCCCTTGCGGGCCTTGGCATTCTGACTGGCAGCGGGGTGAGAATGTCGTGAAACCGGTTCCATGCGCATGGCACGGGCCGGACATCCGCTTTTTGCGAAACGTTGGAGGCATGAATATGTTGTTCAAGAAATTGTGCGTGGCAGCCGTCCTGGCTGCCGCGTCGGCCCCGGTCCTGGCCGCCGAATGTTCGGTGGATATCGCCGGCAACGACCAGATGCAGTTCGACAAGAAGGAAATCACGGTCAGCAAAAGCTGCAAGCAATTCACCGTGAACCTGACGCATCCAGGCAAGCTGGCCAAGAACGTCATGGGCCACAACTGGGTGCTGACCACCACGGCCGACATGCAAGGCGCCGTGAACGACGGCATGGCCGCCGGGCTGGACAAGGACTACGTGAAGCCGGGTGACGCCCGCGTCATCGCGCACACCAAGGTCATTGGCGGCGGTGAAAAAGATTCCGTCACCTTCGACGTCAGCAAGCTTGCCGCCGGCACCGCCTACACCTATTTTTGCTCCTTCCCCGGCCACTTCGCGCTGATGAAGGGTAGCTTGAAGCTGGTCGACTGAGCTGGCGCGCGGCTAGCTGGCGCGCGGCTAGCTGGCGCGCAGGCGCTGCGACGCACGGGCTCCGCCCCTCGGAAAATCCGGGGCGCGGGGCCCGTTTCCATGAAGGGGATCCCCCTACAATGGCTGCTCTTCGTACGCTTCGTACACCCCGACAGGAGCAGGCATGAGTACCGAAAAAGTAGCGATCGTGACGGCGGGCGGCAGTGGCATGGGAGCGGCCGCGGCGCGCAAACTGGCGGCCGACGGATATCGGGTCGCCATTTTGTCATCGTCCGGCAAGGGCGAGGCCCTGGCGGGCGAACTGGGCGGCATTGGCGTCACCGGCTCGAACCGGTCCACCGACGACCTGGCCCGGCTGCTTGAAACCACCTTGGAAAAATGGGGCCGCGTGGATGCCGTGGTCAATAGCGCCGGCCACGGTCCCAAGGGCCCGCTGCTGTCCATCAGCGACGACGACTGGCACCTGGGCATGGAGTTCTACCTGCTGAACGTGGTGCGTATCACCCGCCTGGTCGCGCCGGTCATGAAGCAGCAGAAGTCGGGCGCCATCGTCAATATCTCCACCTATGCCACCTTCGAACCCGAAGCGCTGTTTCCCACGTCGGGCGTGTTCCGCGCCGGCCTGGCCGCCTTCACCAAGGTGTTTTCGGATGAATACGCCGAACACAATGTGCGGATGAACAACGTGCTGCCCGGCTTTATCGACAGCCTGCCCGAAAAAGAAGATCGCCGCACCCGCATCCCCATGGGCCGCTACGGCACCGCCGAAGAAGTGGCGGACCTGATCGCCTTCCTGGCCTCTGACGCGTCGTCCTACATCACCGGCCAGAACATCCGTATCGACGGCGGCATCACGCGCTCGATCTGAGCCTCATGCTTTGGGATTAATCCTCTCGTCCGTATGACGGTATTGAAGCGCGCGGCGCGGTTCAGTACCGTAGTCAATCGCATACGACGAGAGGCTTGCGATGACAGTTACCCCCGGCCAGGCCTCGCGCTTTCTGGCGCAGGCCACGTTCGGGCCCACCCCCGCCCTGATCGACGCCGTGGTGCGCGAGGGCTATGCCGACTGGCTTGACGCCCAGTTGGCGATGCCGCCGTCCCAGACGCATTTTGACTGGCTGCTGCAACAGCGGAAAAACACCGAGGCGTTCAAGGGCAACGGCATCAACGCGCCGCTGGAGTCCACGCTGTGGCGCAAGTTCATCAGCGCGGAAGACCAGGTGCGTACGCGCATGGCCTTCGCCCTGTCCGAGATTTTCGTGGTGGGGGTGCAGTCCATTACCGCATCGTGGCCGCTGTTTGGCGCGGCGGGCTTCATGGACCTGCTGGCCGAACACGCGCTGGGGAACTACCAAGCGCTGCTGACCGCCGTCACCAAAAACCTGTCGATGGGTTGCATGCTGACGTATCGCGGCAACCGCAAGGAAGACCCCAAGACCGGCCGCCACCCCGACGAGAACTACGCGCGCGAGGTCATGCAGTTGTTCAGCATCGGGCTATTGATGCTGGAACCGGACGGCACCGTGAAGCTGGTGAACGGCGCACCGGTGGAAACCTATACCAATGCGGACGTGCAGGGGCTGGCGCGTGTGTTTACCGGCTGGGACATCAACGGCCCGGAAACCAATGTGGAGTTTCACCGGCGGCCCATGGCGTTGAACAATGCCCTGCATTCGATGAGTGAAAAGCGGTTTCTGGGCGCGGTGATACCGGCGGGCACCGACGGGCATCTATCGCTGCAAAAGGCCATGGACGTGATTTGCGCGCATCCGAACGTGGGGCCTTTCATCGGCATGCAACTGATTCAGCGGCTGGTCACCAGCAACCCCAGCCCGGCCTATGTGCGACGCGTGTCGGCGGTGTTCGACGACGACGGCAGCGGCGCGCGCGGCAATCTGAAGGCAGTGCTGCGCGCCATCTTGCTGGACCCCGAAGCGCGTGCGCCTGATCTGAACGACCCCACCTGGGGCAAGGTGCGCGAACCCATCCTGCGCTTCTCGGGCTGGGCGCGCGCCTTTGGCGCCACGTCCACCAATGGGGCGTGGGCCATGCCGGACACCACCGACAACACCATCCGGCTGGCGCAAAGCCCCATGCGATCGGCAACGGTGTTCAACTTTTTTCGCCCTCGCTACACGCCTCCGGTCACGGAACTGGCCAAGCGCCATCTGGTCGCGCCCGAGCTGCAGATTACCGATGAGACAAGCATCGCGGGCTACTTGAATTTTCTGGCCATCTACGCGGATCGCGGGTGGGAAGATTTACAGACTAGCTACGCGCCGGAGATCGCCTTGGCGAAGGACCCGCAAGCGTTGGTGTCGCGCATCGTGCTGCTGTTGGCGGGAGACGCCTTCAGCGCGCGCACCGCCGAGTCCATCGCGGAAGCCGTCGCCACCCTACCCGCCAATCGGCCACGCGACCGCGTGCGGGCGGCCATCCTGCTGGTGGCCGCCAGCCCTGAATACCTGGTGCAGAAATGAAGCGATCCCACGACGCAGACCGCCGCGCCTTTCTGTTGCGCGCCTGCGCGTTGGGCGCCACGGGCGCCGCCGCGCCGCTGGCCTTGAACCTGGCGGCCTTGGGCGCGGCGGCCGCGCAGTCCGCGCCAGCATCCTACAAGGCGCTGGTCTGCGTGTTCCTGTATGGCGGCAACGACCCCTACAACACCGTCGTGCCCTACGACACCGCCGCCTATCGCGCCTATGCCGCCGCGCGTGGCGATATCGGGTTGAAGCGAGATGCGCTGCAAGCCACCGTCTTGCGCGGCAAAGCGCCCGCTGCCGGCGGGGCGCAGTTCGCCCTGGCCCCCGCGCTGGCGCCGCTTGCGCCGCTGTATGAAAGCGGACAGCTGGCCGTGCTGCTCAACGTTGGGCCATTGGTCACGCCCACGTCCAAGGCGGAATACATCAGCGCGCGCGTGCCGCTGCCGCCAAAACTGTTTTCCCACAACGACCAGCAAGCCTACTGGCAGGCGCTGGCCCCTGAAGGTGCCTCGTCAGGCTGGGCGGGTCGGCTGACGGATCTGTTTGCCGGCGCCAACGCGCAGCGCACCTTCACGGGTATTACAGCGGGCGGCAGCACGGTGCTGCTGGCCGGGCGCAAGGTGGCGGGGTATCGGGTGGGTATCAATGGGTCCACGTCGATTGATCTGTTGGGCCGGGATATGTACGGCTCCAGCGCCTGCACCGCGCTGCTTCGGCAGTTGATCACGCAACCGCGTGAACACTTGATGGAACGCGAAATGGCGCGCATCGCGGCGCAGTCCATCAGCGCCGATACGCAGTTGCGCGCGGCCCTGGCGGATGTGGCGGTGCCGGGAGATTTTTCGTCGCCCCTGGCGCAGCAGTTGAAGATCGTGGCGCGCATCATCGGCGCCCGCCAGGCTTTGGGCGCGAGGCGGCAGGTGTTTTTTGTGTCGCAGAATGGGTATGACAATCACACCGGATTGAATGACACGCACCCGGCGCTGCTGCGCGAGCTGGGGCAGGCGATGGCTGCGTTCCAGCAAGCGCTGTCGTCGATGGGCGTGGCGGATCAGGTCACCACCTTCACGGCGTCGGAGTTCGGACGCACGCTGGGTTCAAACGGCAACGGCTCGGACCACGGCTGGGGTTCGCATCATTTCGTGATGGGCGGCGCGGTCAAGGGCGGCCGCTATTACGGCGCGCATCCAGAGATTGCGCTGGACGGCCCTGGGTTTGTGGATAACGGGCGCTTGTTGCCGACGTTGGCGGTGGACCAATTGGGGGCGGCGTTGGGAGGGTGGTTTGGCGCGGGGAGGGAGGAATTGGGGATGGTGTTTCCGAATTTGAGGAATTTTGATGTGGGTGGGGTGGGGGTGATGGGGGGGGATGTTTGATGGGTTTCGCGCGAATTACGCTTGGGTTCTTTTCCTGGGCATCTCGCGCTTCACCCATCCTACGATCACCGTGTTGTGCAGCCACCGTAGGATGGGTGAAGCGCGAGGATGGCCGTGGCAAGAAAAAGGCGCGGATCGCGCGTAACCCATCTGCCGCCATGGAACACCGCGTGGCTCGTTAGCGTTGTGGCGGGCTTCGCGTTGCGGGCGGCGCTGCTTGATGGGTTTCGCGCGAATTACGCTTGGGTTCTTTTCCTGGGCATCCCGCGCTTCACCCATCCTACGATCACCGTGTTGTGCAGCCACCGTAGGATGGGTGAAGCGCGAGGATGGCCGTGGCAAGAAAAAGGCGCGGATCGCGCGCAACCCATCTGCCGCCATGGAACACCGCGCGCCATACGAACGTATGGCATCCGTTATGCGTGCCGAATTCATCTCCCTATCGCGGCGCACGTTACGCCAATTTCCTATGCTTCCCTTTTCACTCCGGAGGCGGAAATGACTGCGTATCGGCGTTTGTATATCCCTGGTGGCACTTACTTCTTCACCGTCACCGCGCAGGCTCGGGAACATCAGGATCTTACCGTTCACGCAGCGTGGCTAAAGGCCTGCATACGGGCGGAACAACAGATCGCGCCGTTCGCGGTGCTGGCGGCGGTATTGTTGCCCGACCATCTGCACATGATCTGGCGGCTGCCCGCAAGCGACACCGACTACTCTGGCCGCTGGCGCAGGATAAAGGCGCGGTTTTCCCGGGCGCTGCGCCCTTACACCGTCCGCCGCAGCATCTACCGGAAAGGCGAACGCGGCATCTGGCAGCGGCGCTTTTGGGAACATGCCATACGCGATGAACGCGAACTGTCCGCCTGCATCCAGTACATCCACATGAATCCCATCAAGCACGGTTATGTTTCCGCGCCCGACGCCTGGGAGCACACGACGTTTCACGCTTGGCAAAAACGGCAAGACGACTGGTACAGCGCTTGTCGGCACACCCATAGCTTGCAACCTACACGGACCGCGCCCTAGCGCGCCATCCCTCAAGGCTTGCGACAGGCGCATGCCAGACCCTGCCGCGTCGACACACCCATCACTCGCGACCAGCACGGGCCTCCCCCCAACGCGCCATCCCAAGGCTTGCGACAGGCGCATGCCCCCCCTACCGCGCCGCCAACTTTCGCTTGTCCGCCAATTGCTTCCACCGCACCGCTTCGCTTTGCACGAAGGCTCCCAATTCAGCGGACGTACCGTGGCGAACTTCCGCGCCTTGTTCGGCAATCTTCGTTGCGACTACCGGGTCCGACAAAGCTTGATTCAGCGCCTTGTTCAGCTTGACCACAACCGCCGGCTCGACCTTGGCTGGGGCGAAGATGGCGTACCACTGCGGCACGTCCACGCCCGCCACGCCCAATTCCGCCAAGGTCGGCAACTCCGGCAGCGCCGCGATACGGTTTGACCCTGCTACCGCCAGCGCCTGGATCGTGCCTGACTTCAGGTGGGGGTACACGCTGAACAAGCTGGGAAACATCACCTGCGTCACGCCGGCCAAGGTGTCGTTCAGCGCCGGCGCGGAACCTTTGTAGGGCACGTCCAGCATGGCGAGACCGGTGGCCTGGTTGAAAAGCTCACCCGCGATTGCCGGCGCAGTGCCGGGCCCGGCAGAAGCGAAGTTCAGGCCATCGGGGTGCTCGTGCCCATACTTCACCAGCGCGGCCACATCCTTCACCGGTATGCGCTTGGACACGACCATGATGGTGGGCGAATCGGCCACCATGCCGATGGGCGTGAAGTCCTTCACGGGGTCGTAGTTCAGCTTCTGCATGGCGGGGTTGATGCCATGCGTGCCGATGTAGCCCAACATCAGCGTGTAGCCGTCCGGCGGCTGGCGGGCGACATAGTCGGACGCGATCGCGCCCTGCGCGCCGGGCTTGTTCACCACGATGACGGTCTGGCCGAGTAGTTCGCCAACCTTCTGGCCCACCACGCGCGCCAGCACGTCGTTGCCGCCGCCCGCGGCGGTGGGCACGACCAGGGTGATCGGGCGTTCGGGATACTCAGCCTGTGCGGCGGCGCTTGCAGCCAGCAGCATGGCGGCGGCGCAAAACGTTTTGATGAGGTGATGCTTCATTGCTTGTCTCCAGATATAGCGATTGCCGTGTTGTGGCAGCCTCTTTGCGGGCCGCTTCGGCGGAATAAAATTTCGGATCGATCAGTGATTTAAAACTGGCGTGTTACGCAACCGCGCGCATCGGTTCATCGCCCGCCAACACATAATGGCCAGGCACATACAACAGCCCCTTCATGATCTTGCGCGCCGTCCGCACCAGGCCCGCGCCGCGCACCTCGCCACTGACCGTGTCCAGATCGACATCGATGTCCATGCCTCCGGACGGATGTTCAATGCGCACGGTGCGATAGCCCTCCACCACGGGCGGCCCACCGCAAGCATGCGCCACGGTGCCCGGCATCAGAAACGCGCTGGCCACGCCCACTGCACCCGTAGCCGCGTGGGCACGATGGCAGGCGTGGGGCGTGAAATAGCGTGAACGCAGCGCCAAGGCGCCCGCGCGTTCGCATGGCGCCACCAGCACCGGTTTGGGTATGACGCTCTGCGACACGTCACCCAACCCCATGCGACGCCCCGCTTCCAGCCGTATACGTTCCATGCGTTCAAGCAAGCCGGAATTGCCATCCAGTTGCGCGGACGTTTCATCGCCACGCAGGCCGAAGTCCTGGGCGCGCATCAATACCATCGGCATGGCCGCATCGATCAGCGTCACCGCTACTCCGTCAACATATTCCTGCCGCTGCCCGGTGGGAAACAGCTTGCCGGTGATGGCGCCCCACGCCTCCAGAAAGTTCAACCGCACCGGTGCCGCCGTGCCCGGCACGCCATCGATGCGCGCATCGCCTTCATAGGTCAGGTGGCCGCCCGGCGTCTGCACCACGGCTTCGATCACCGCGCCGGTGTTGACGTTGTGCACCCGCACCGAGGTGACGCCATCGCGCGGCACGACCAAGCCTTCGTCGATGGCAAAGGGCGCGGCGCCCGACAGCATGTTGCCGCAGTTGGGTCGGGTGTCGACCATGGCGCGGTCCACCGACACCTGCGCAAACAGGTAATCGATATCGCAGTCGGGCCGGGTCGAGCGCGAGACGATGGCGACTTTGCTGGTCAGCGTGTTGCCACCGCCCAAGCCGTCAACCTGTAGCGCATGGGGCGAACCCATGGCGGTCAACAGCAGGCGGTCGCGCTGCAGGGGGTCGGCCGGCAGCCAGTCGCCCAGAAAAAAGGGGCCGCGCGACGTGCCGCCGCGCATCAGTACGCAAGGGATTACGGTTTCCATGGAAGCCATTCTGCGACTTGGCGGCTATTATTTGAATTGCAACTTACGGATGGATTAATGCATGGCACGCATCAATTTCGATTTGCAGGAATTGCAGGCCTTCGTGGCGGTAGCCGAACGCGCCAGCTTTCGCGCGGCGGCCGACGACCTGCACTTGTCGCAGCCCGCGCTCAGCCGGCGCATCGACAAGCTGGAAAGCATCCTGGGCGCGCGCCTGCTCGAACGCACCACGCGGCGCGTAGCCTTGACGCAGGTGGGGCGCGTGTTCCTGGAGCGCGCCCGCAGCGCCATCGACGAACTGGAAAGCGCCGTGCTCAGCATCGGCGACCTGGCCGCGCAGCGCGGCGGGCTGGTGACGGTAGCCTGTGTGCCGTCCGTGGCCTATTACTTCCTGCCGTCCGTCATCCGCGACTACACCGAGCGCTTTCCGCGCATCCGCGTACGCATCATCGATGAAACCGCCAACACGGTGCTCAATAGCGTAGTGACGGGCCGCGCCGATTTCGGCATCAGTTTTTTCGGCACCCAGGAACCAGATGTGGATTTCAAGGCGGTGCTGCGGGAAGACTTCGTATTGGCGGTGCGCCGCGACCACCCGCTGGCTGGCCGGCGCAGCGTGTCCTGGGAGGCGCTGTCGCAGGAACGCTTCATGACGGTGGCCAAGGAAAGCGGCAACCGCCTGTTGATTGACGATGCGCTGGCAAAGAGCGGCAAGCGCACCGTCAGCGCGTTTGAAGTCAGCCACGTGATGACCTTGCTGGGCCTGGTGGAAGCGGGCCTGGGCGTGGCCGCCGTGCCGCAATTGGCCATGCCGCTGGCGGGTCACGCCACGCTGACGAGCGTCAAGCTGGAACATCCGCGCGTGACGCGCACGCTGGGCCTGATCGCCCGGCGCGGCCGCCCCCTGGCGCCCGCCGCGCAACAGCTTTATAACTTGATCCATCAGGCTGGCAAGACGGCTAAACGCAAAACGCCATCCGCAGAACCCCTTACGCAGCCGTAATTCCATGACGCATTCCCCTACCCCGGAGCATTCCCTGGCCCTGCAACCCGCCACCGAAGAAGACCTGCCCTTTCTGCTCGCGCTGCGCAAAGCCACCATGCAGGAACATATGGAACGCGCCGGCGTGCCCGCGACTGACGCGGACCATCTGGCCCGCATCCAGTACCACTTCGACGACGCGCAGATCGTGTGGGTGGATGGCCGCCCCGCCGGCCTGTTCAAGCATTACCGCGATACGGACGGGTGGCACATTCTGCAGATACAGATCGCACCGGATTTCCAAGGCATGGGCCTGGGCCGCCGCCTGATCGAGCCCGTGCTGGACCGGGCAGACGCGGAAGGCGCGCCCGTCACCCTGAGCGTGTTGAAAGGCAACCCCGCCCAGCGGCTCTATGCGGCACTGGGCTTCACCCCCTTCAAGGAGACCGAGCTGGAATTTGAAATGCGTTACGAACCCGGCGCCGTCCGACCGGCCGGCTGAGCGTTGCAGATTTTTTTGGGCTGGCGGGAATAATCCCGCCATGGCCGGCGTCTGTAGCGGGCAGTCATCCCTTTCCCCCCATCTACGTACGAGGCTCACTATGCGCAAACACATCGCCGCCGCCCTGGTCCTGGGCTCCGCCGCCCTGTTCTCGGTCGGCGCCCACGCCCAAGCCGTCAAGACGCAGGACGGCATCCTGGTCAACAGCGCGGGCATGACGCTGTACACCTTCGACAAAGACGCCGGCGGCAAAAGCGCCTGCAACGACGGGTGCGCCAAGATCTGGCCGCCGGTCACCGCCCCCGCTGACGCCAAGCCCATGGGCGACCTGACGGTCATCACCCGCGACGACGGCTCCAAGCAATGGGCCCATAAAGGCAAGCCCGTCTACCTGTACGTGAAGGACACCAAACCGGGCGACAAGACCGGCGACAACTTCAAGGAAGTCTGGCACGTCATCAAGCCCTGATCCGCGACGATTCCCCGGTTGCCATGCGCGCCGACGACGAGGCCCTGATCCTGGCCTGCATCCCCAGCCTGCGGCGATACGCCCGCGGGCTGACGGGCGACCCGCATCGGGCCGATGACCTGGTTCAGGACACGTTGGAGCGCGCCTGGAGCCGCTATTCGCGATGGCAAAAGCGCGGCGAGCTGCGGGCCTGGATGTTCGGCATCATGCACAACCATTTCATCGACGGCGTGCGCGCCAACAACCGGCGGGCGGATCAGACTGCCCCGGGCGATCTGCCCGACATGCCGGTGCGCGCCACGCAGACCGATCAACTGGAGGTGCGCGACCTGGACCGCTGCCTGCAAGCCCTGCCGCCCGAGCAGCGGGAAGTGCTGTTGCTGATCTGCGTGGAAGACCTGTCTTACCAGGACACCGCGCGCGTGCTGGACGTGCCCATCGGCACGGTCATGTCCCGACTGTCGCGCGCCCGTGAGAAGCTGGGCGCGCTGATGCGCGGACACGATTCGGTCAGCCGCTTGCATCGCGTGAAATGACATGAACGAAAAATCCCTCCATCCCGTTCCCTGCTCGGGCAGCCCCATCACCGAAGCCGATCTGCATGCCTATGCGGACGGCCAGTTGGCCCCTGCCCGCCATGCCGAGGTCGACGCCTTTCTTGCCTCGCATCCGCAGGATCAGACCCGTGTGGCGGACTGGCAGGCGCAACGCCGTGCGTTGCATGCGCTGCTGGACCCGGTATTGGATGAACCTTTGCCATTGCGGCTGCCCTTGAAGGCGCCGTCGCGACAGTTGCCGTGGCGTGCGCTGGCCGCCAGCGTGGCGATCGCGGCGGTCAGCGCGGGCGCGGCGTGGACGGTACGCGGCGCGATGGATGCGCGCCATCTGCAAACCGTGCTGGCCACCGCCGGCCCGGACCGAGCGGCGGGCGGTTACGCCCAACGCGCCGCCATCGCGCATGCGGTGTATGCACCTGACATGGGCCGCCCGGTGGAAGTCAGCGCCGACAATGAAAAGGGCTTGGTGACGTGGTTGACCAAGCGCATGGGCGCACCGGTGCGCGCGCCATCGCTATCGCAGGTAGGTTATGAATTGGTGGGCGGCCGTTTGTTGCCGGGCGGCTCGGGACCGGTGGCACAGTTCATGTACGGCGCGGCGGACGGGCAAAGGCTGACGTTGTACGTCACCCGCGAAGCCGCGGGCGGCCAGACCGCATTTCAGTTCACGCAGGAAGGGTCGGTACGGGTGTTCTATTGGGTGGAAGGCCAGTTCGGCTACGCCCTTTCCGGCGCCGTCAGCCGCGATGAACTGCAACGAGTATCGCAAGAGGTTTATAAGCAGTTGCAGGGGTAGCGAAGCCGATTCGGTTACGGTAGCCAGATGCGTTACGCCGAGGGCACCGCCCGATGGGATTCTTTGCGAGCACCGTCCGATGGGTTACGCGCGATCAACACCGGTTTTCTTCAGAAGACATTTCCGCGCTTCACCCATCCTACGATCCACGAGCCGCACGTAGGATGGGTGAAGCGCGCAAAATCCGCCGCAAGAAAACCCACCATCGATCGCGCGTAACCCATCAAGCAGCCCCCCCGGTCACCGCCCCCCTTCCCTTGCCGCATGCAGCATATGCAGCGTGATCTTCCGCACCTCCGCCTTGCTCATCTCGATATGCGACTTCAGCATCCGTGCCGCTTCATCCCCGCGCCGTGCCAGCACCGCCCGCAAAATCGCCGCATGCTCCTCATACGTCGCGTCCACCCGAAAATCCTTGGTGAAATCCAAGCGCCGGACGATACGAATCTTCTCCGTCACGTCCCGGTGTATCTGCGCCATCTCCGGATTCCCGGCCGCCGCCACCAATGAACAATGGAACGCCTCGTCCAACTGCCCGACCAGCCGCCCGTCCAGAATCCGCTGCGGCGGTGGCACCAGCCACACGTCTTTCAACGCACCCAGAATGCCGGACTCATCCATGTGCTCGCGCGTGCACAGCTTGTCCACCGCCGCCTGTTCCAGCACCACGCGCACGTCGTACAGCGCTTCGAAGCGTTCGAAGTCAAACGGCCGTACCTGCCAGCCACTGCGCGGGCTGGCCAGCACGAAGCCTTCGCGCTCTAGCCGTGCCAAGCCCAGCCGCACCGGGGTACGGCTGACGCCCAGACGCGCCACCAGATCCGCCTCGGTAAAACGTTCACCCGGCAGCATCCGGAAATCGAACAAATCGTCCTTGATGCGCTGATACACCTGGTCAGCCAGTGACCCGGCCAGCACCGGCGCCTGCCGGATCGCCGGGCTGACCTGGACGGATTCCAGGCGCATCATCCCGCCACGGTGCAGGTGGCGTCTTCCGCCAGCACCACCAAGGGGTCGCCCGCGTTCACCGGCTTGCCCGGCACGCAGCGGATCGCAGTGACCGTGCCCGATGCCGGCGCAATCACCGACAGCTCCATCTTCATGGCCTCGACCACCACCAGCGTGTCGCCCGCCGATACGCTCTGCCCCACCTGGACCGGAATCTTCCAGATGTTGCCGCACATATCCGCGCTGACCATGCGTTCGCCCTCGCGCAACGCCGTGTCGGCGTCCACTTCAAGCGCGGGCGCCTCTTGCTCCGCCGCCACGTCTTCGCTCTTCCACAACGCCACTTCGGCGTCGAAGGCGCTTTTCTGGCGCGTCTGGAACACGGCGATGCTGTCGGCCTGCTCGGCCAGGAAGCGCTGGTGCGCAGCGAAATCGAACACCTCTTCTTCGATGCGCACCGTGGCGCGGCCTTCGCGGAAGTCTTCGCGCAGCACATCCAGCTCGGCCTCCGTAACCGGGTAGAAGCGCACCTGATCAAAAAAGCGCAACAGCCAGGGCTTGCCATCCTGGAACACCGGGTTCTTCAAGAACTTGTTCCAGATGGGCAAGGTGCGGCCGACCAACTGATACCCGCCAGGCGAATCCATGCCGTAGATGCACATGTACACGCCGCCGATGCCCACCGTGCCTTCCGCCGTGAACGTGCGCGCCGGGTTGTACTTGGACGTCAGCAGGCGGTGGCGCGGATCGATCGGCACCGCGCAAGGCGCGCCCAGGTACACGTCGCCCAAGCCCATGATCAGGTAGCTGGCGTCGAACACAATGTCGCGCACATCATTGCGGCTGGCCAAGCCGTTAATGCGCTGGATGAAGTCCACATTGTTCGGCAGCCACGGCGCGTTGGCGCGCACGGTTTCCTGATAGCGCTGCACCGCGCCCAGCGTGGCCGAATCCTCGAAGGCCATGGGCAGGTAGACCACGCGCGTGGGCACCTTCAGCGTGGCCACGTCGGCCAGGCCGGCCTCGATCTTCAACAAGCGTTCGATCAACGCGCCTTGCAGAATCTGGCGGCTGTCATAGCGGATCTGCAACGAGCGCACGCCCGGCGACAATTCCTGCACGCCCGCGATCGGGTCGGTATTCAACGCCTCCATCAGCAAGTGAATGCGCATGCGCAACGCCAGGTCCAGCACGTTGTCGCCGTATTCCAGCAGCAGGTAACCGTCACCCGCCTGGCGGTACGACACCGACGGGCGTGAGCCCTCGGCGGGCAAGGCGGCGACGATGGTTTCGGACACCGTGGCGGGCACGGGCGATGGCGCCGTTGCCGTGGGCGCTACCGCCGACAGTGCCGCCACGCTTTGGTCTTGCGCGGCTTCCAGCGCCACGGCCTGCGGGTAGTCCATGCGCACGAAGCGGATGCGGTCGCCCGGCTTCACCTGGCCCACCTTCCACAGTTCGGCGCGCGCGATGGTGACGGGGCACACAAAGCCGCCCAGGCTGGGGCCGTCGCGCGTCAGGATGACAGGGCTGTCGCCCGTGAAATTGATGCTGCCGATGGCGTATTCGCAATCGTGGATATTGGACGGGTGCAGGCCCGCCTCACCGCCGTTCTCGCGCGCCCAGGTGGGTTTGGGGCCGATCAGGCGCACACCCAGGCGGTTCGAGTTGTAGTGCACTTCCCAATCCGCCGCGAAGAAGGTGTCGATGGCTTCGGGCTGGAAGAAGTCCGGCGCGCCATGCGGGCCGTACAGCACGCCGATTTCCCAGGTGTTGCCGTAGGTGGGAATCAGCTCGGCCGGCGCGGGCATCGGCTCTGCCACGGGCGCGGCGGCACTGCCCTCGCCCAGCTCCGGCCGCACCAAGGGCAGCATGTCGCCCACGCGCAGCGTGCGGCCGGCGTGTCCGCCGAATTGGCCCAGCGCAAAGGTCGAGCGGCTGCCCAGGTAGACCGGCACATCAAGCCCGTTGCGCACGGCCAGGTAGCTGCGGCAGCCCGACAGCGCGCGGCCCGTGGCCAGCACCTGGCCGGAACGCACGGCAATCGGCTGCCACATCGGCACGGGTTCGCCATCCAGCGTGGCGGCGCATTCGGCGCCGGTCAGCGCCACGACGGTGTCGCCATGAAAACGCAAGGTTGGCCCGATCAGCGTGGCCTCGATGCCTGCCGCGTCCGGCGCGTTGCCGACGATGCGGTTGGCCAGGCGGAAGGCATAGTCGTCCATCGGACCCGAGGGCGGCACGCCGATATCCCAGTAGCCGGTGCGGCCGGGGTAGTCCTGCACGCTGGTGTAGGTGCCGGCTTCCAGCACTTCGATGGCGGCGGGCCGGTACGTGAAGCTTTCCAGGAAGCGCGTGGACAGCTTGCCCGCGCGGAACCGTTCGTCGGCAACGATCTGGCGCAGGTAGTCCAGGTTGGTGGCAATGCCGTGCAGCCGCGTGCGCGCCAAGGCGTCCGCCAACTTGTCCAAGGCGGCTTCGCGGGTGTCCGCGTGCACGATCAGCTTGGCCAGCATGGGGTCGTAGAACGCCGGCACGTCGGTGCCGGTGGCCACCCAGCCATCCACCCGTACCCCTTCAGGGAAGGACACCTCGGTCAGCACGCCCGGCGACGGCTGGAACTGGCGCAGCGGGTCTTCGGCGTACAGGCGCACCTCGATGGACGCACCCTGCGGCGCGCGCGACATCGCGGCGATGTCCAGCGCTTCGCCCGCGGCCACGCGCAACATGCATTCCACCAGGTCCAGGCCGGTGACGGCTTCCGTCACCGGGTGCTCAACCTGCAGGCGCGTGTTGACCTCCAGGAAGTAAAAGCTGTCGCGCGCCGGGTCGTAGATGAATTCCACAGTTCCCGCCGAACGGTAGTTCACCGACTCGCCCAACTGCACGGCCGCCGCCAGCAGGGCCGCGCGTGTGGCGGCCGGTAGCAGCGGCGCGGGCGTTTCCTCGATCACTTTCTGATTGCGCCGCTGCACCGAGCAATCACGTTCGCCCAGCGCCAGCACGCGGCCCGCGCCGTCGCCGAAGATCTGCACTTCCACGTGGCGCGCGTTATCCACATAGCGTTCGATGAACGCGCCGCCATCACGGAAGAAGTGTTCGCCCATGCGTTGCACGCTGTCGAACGCCACCGTCAGTTCCGCTTCGTTCTCGCAACGCGACAAGCCGATGCCACCGCCGCCCGCCGTGCTCTTGAGCATGACCGGGTAGCCGATGCGTTCGGCCTGCGACAAGGCTTCACCCAGGCTGGCCAAGAGCCCCGTGCCCGGCGTCATCGGCACGCCCGCTTCGGCCGCCAGTTCACGCGAACGGTGCTTCAGCCCGAACTCGCGGATCTGCAAGGGCGTGGGGCCCACGAAGGCAATGCCCGCCGCTTCGCAGGCTTCGGCGAATTCCGCGCTTTCGGACAGGAACCCATAGCCGGGGTAGATGGCTTGTGCGCCATGCTCGCGCGCGGCCGCCAGCAGCAGGTCCATGCGCAAGTAGCTGTCGACGGCTTTCTCGCCGCCCAAGGCCACGGCCACATCGGCTTCGCGCACGTGCGCGGCGTTGCGGTCGGGGTCGGAATACACGGCCACACTACGGATGCCCAGCCGCTTCAGGGTGCGGATGGCGCGGACGGCGATCTCGCCGCGGTTGGCAATCAGAACGGTATCGAACACGGTTCGGCTCCCAAATGGCTTGCTGGAATTAGCGGGGGGTGGCGGTGGGGTTGGCGCCGGCGGCGGCACTAAGGCTCGCCAGATAAGCGCGCCAGCCGCCAAAGGTGGTGATGTCGCGCGCGCCGTCCAGGCCGCGCGGCTCGCAGATGAAGCCCTTGACCAGGCGGCCGTCTTCCAGCTCCAGCGTGCCGATGCCCAAGGGCGCGGGAATCTCGGCCACGAAGGCGCCGAACGCCGTCACCGGCACATCCCACAGTTCCACTTCAATCGGCGCGCCGGACTCGGACTTCACCAGCCCCGGCTTGGGCGGCGTGGTGTTGGCCAGTGCATACAGGCGGTAGTCGCCCGCCGTGCGGGTCTTTTCAACCAGCACCGCGCGGCGCGAGGTCAGTTGATGGTTCAGCGGCATGCCGGTCAGGTGCGCGCCCACCACCGCCACGCGCACGGTGTCGGCGGGCGGGGTCGCCACGTCCATGCCGGCCGGCAGTGGTGCGCCGGTGGCACCCAGCGGCAGGCCGCGCTGCGCTTGCCACAGGCGGCCAAACTGCGCCAGCGCGCGGTCCTGCCAGGCCAGGCCGATCAGCGTGATGCCCGACGGCAGGCCGTCGGCGCGCATGCCGGCCGGCACCGCCAGCGCCGACAAGTCAGCCAGGTTGGCAAAGTTGGTATAGACACCCAGCCGCGAATTCAGCGTGACCGGGTCGGCCTGAAGCTGCGCGATGGTGTAGATGGACGGCGACGTCGGCACCACCAGCGCATCAAAGCCCGCCAGCGCCTGATGGATTTGCCGCGTCAGTTCAGCACGGCGGTACTCGGCCTTGAAGGCATCCAGCGCGCTGTAGTTGGCGGCTTGCTCGACGATGCCGCGCACCACGGGGTTGATGACCTCCGGCGTCTGCTTCCACAGGTCTTCGACCGCCGCGAAGCGTTCGGCCACCCAAGGCCCTTGATACAGCAGCGCGGCCAGTTCATTGAAGGGCGCGAAGTCTATCGTTTCCACTTCGGCGCCGGTGGCCTTCAAGGCCCGCACGGCGTCTTCGAACACCGTGGCCGCCTGCGCGTCGCCAAAGAATTCCAGCGTGGCGGGAATGGCCAGCTTGGGCGCGCGCGGCCAAGGCAGCGATGCGCCCGCCGGCATCTGGCGCGAATAGGGATCACGTTCGTCATAGCCGCCCGCCACCTCGGCAACCAGTTCGGCATCGGCCACGGTCAGCGCAAAGATCGACACGCAATCCAGCGTGCGACACGCCGGCACCACGCCCGCCGTGCTGAGCCAACCCTTGGTCGGCTTCAGGCCCACGATGTTGTTGAAGCCCGCCGGCACGCGGCCCGAACCCGCCGTGTCGGTGCCCAGGGAGAACGCCGCGATGCCACGCGCCACCACCGACGCGGAACCCGAGCTGGAACCGCCGCTGACGTAGTCGGCGTTGAAGGTGTTGGCCACCGCGCCGTGCGGCGAGCGCGTGCCCACCAGGCCGGTGGCGAACTGGTCCAGATTGGTCTTGCCGATCAGGATGGCGCCCGCGGCGCGCAGGCGCTGCACCACGGTCGCGTCCTCGCCCGGCGTGTAGGCGAACTCGGGGCAGGCGGCGGTGGTGGGCCAGCCGGCCGCGTCGATGTTGTCCTTGATGGCGAAGGGCACGCCATACAGCGGCAGGCGCGTCATGTCGCCGCCAGCCGCGGCCAGCATCAAACGCAGCCCGTCCAGTTGCTCATCCAGCGTGGCGCGGTCCACCCGGCATATCCAGGCATTGTCCGCCGGCCCGTCTTGCGGCGCGGCGTAGTCGGCCAATAGCGTTTCGGGCTGCGCCCCGCCTTCGCGATAGGCGGCTTGCCATTGCGCGATGGTCCAACCGATGGGGCTCGTCTGCGTTGCTGCGGCGTTCATGCTGGAATCCTTTCTTGTATACAAGTACGGATTCCCAAGCAATCGGCGTGCCATGTTTGGCGGCTGTGCGGCTTTCCCTCTGGCGCCGCATGCCGATGCCGTCAAACACGCGCGGCGAACGGCTCCACACCAGCCGCGCCCGCACCGCAAGCGGGCAGGACGCGCACCTGTTTTGTGCATGGCGCACGGTTTTGACCCGGCCATGCCAAGCGCACAAGCGCCAACCGCATTCGCGTAAACACCCCCTCTTCATACAGCGACGCACCTCGTCCGCCGCACTTGGCATGCCTTTTGCTTTGAGGTCCTTGAAGTCCTTGTCGTCGACTGTTTTCCGAGATCGTTCCTGCCGGCCAACCCGGCACATTCCAAATCAGGAGTCACCATGAAACGCAGACTAGCCCTTAAGCAACTGACCGCCGTGAGCCTGTTGGCCATGTCCGGCTGGATGCCGCAGGTATTCGCCGCCGAAGACACCATCAAGGTCGGCATCCTGCATTCCTTGTCGGGCACCATGGCCATCTCGGAGACGTCGCTGAAAGACGTTGCGCTGATGACCATCGACGAAATCAACGCCAACGGCGGCGTGATGGGCAAGAAGCTGGAAGCCGTGGTGGTGGACCCCGCGTCGAACTGGCCGCTGTTTGCCGAGAAGTCGCGCCAATTGCTGTCGCAAGACAAGGTGGCGGTGGTGTTCGGCTGCTGGACCTCGGTGTCGCGCAAGTCGGTGCTGCCGGTCTTCAAGGAATTGAACGGCCTGCTCTTCTACCCCGTGCAATACGAAGGCGAAGAGCTTGAGAAGAATGTGTTCTACACCGGCGCCGCGCCCAACCAGCAAGCAATCCCGGCCGTGGAATACCTGATGAGCGAAGACGGCGGCGGCGCCAAGCGCTTCGTGCTGCTGGGCACCGATTACGTCTACCCGCGCACCACCAACAAGATCCTGCGCGCCTTCCTGCACTCCAAGGGCGTCAAGGACAGCGACATCGACGAGGTCTACACGCCGTTTGGCCATTCCGACTACCAGACCATCGTCGCCAACATCAAGAAGTTCGCCACCGGCGGCAAGACGGCCGTCATCTCGACCATCAACGGCGATTCGAACGTGCCCTTCTACAAGGAACTGGGCAACGCCGGCCTGAAGGCCACCGACGTGCCGGTCGTGGCGTTCTCGGTGGGTGAAGAAGAACTGCGCGGCGTGGACACCAAGCCGCTGGTCGGCCACCTGGCGGCATGGAACTACTTCGAATCGATCAAGAACCCGGTCAACGCGGAATTCATCAAGAAGTGGAAGGCCTACGCCAAGGCCAAGAACCTGCCCAACGCCAACACGGTCGTGACCAACGACCCGATGGAAGCCACCTACATCGGCATCCACATGTGGAAGCAGGCCGTGGAACAAGCCAAGACCACCGACGTGGACAAGGTGATTGCAGCGATGGGCGGCCAGAAGTTCAACGCGCCGGACGGCTACACCATCGAAATGGACAAGAGCAACCACCACCTGCACAAGCCGGTCTACATCGGTGAAATCAAGGCGGACGGCCAGTTCAACGTGGTGTGGAAGAGCAAGGGCCCGATCCGTGCCCAACCCTGGAGCCCGTACATCCCGGGTAATGAAAGCAAGCAAGGCCTCTAAGCGGAGCTAGCATGCACATCGCGGCAATCGCCCATTTCTTGCGTCGTTCCATTCTTGCGTGGCTGCTGGCCATGCCGCTCCTGGCCGCGCCCGCGGCCGCGGCTGGCGTGGACCCCGCCCTGCTTGCGCCGCTGGCCGGCGACGACACCGACGCCAAGCTGCAAGCGATTGCCGCGTTGGGCCAACACCCTGACCCGCTCGCGGCGGCGGTCTTGCAGGCGCTGGGCAATGACCAGCTCTATGCAACGGCCGATGGCCGCGTGCTGATCGGGCAGGACGACACACGCGCCACCGACCCCGTCACGGGCGCGGCCGTGGACCTGCCCGCTGACAGCGGCACCGTCAGCATCAACAACCGCCTGCGCCGCGCCATCCAGGCCGCGCTGGCGGGTTCGCGCTTGTTCTCGGACCAGCCCGAAGAACGCCTGGCCGCCGCGCGTCGGCTGCAACAGACGGGCGACCCGGCGCGCCTGCCCATGCTTGAAAAAGCACTGGCCTCTGAAAAGAACGAAGCCGTGCGCGAAGCGCTGTTGATCGCGCAGGCCAACCTGGAATTGAAAAGCACCGACCCCGCCAAGCGCCTGCATGCCGTAGAGGTGCTGGGCGAAACACGCAACGCCGGCTTCCGCCCCATGCTGGACTCGCTGACGCAGCAGCGCGACGGCGTCTACGTCGAACCCGATGCGCGCGTGCGCGATGCGGCGGCCACGGCGCTCAAGCAGATCGACCGCCATCTGGCCACCATCGAATGGGCGGGCAACCTCTTTTATGGCATCAGCCTGGGTAGCGTGCTGCTGCTGGCCGCGCTGGGCCTGGCCATTACCTTCGGCCTGATGGGCGTCATCAACATGGCGCACGGCGAGCTGCTGATGATTGGCGCCTACGTGACCTATGTGGTGCAGACGCTGTTCCGCGCCTGGCTGCCGGGCTGGCTGGACTGGTATGTGGTGGCCGCGTTGCCGCTGGCGTTTGTGGTGACGGCGCTGGTCGGCATGGCGCTGGAACGCACGGTGATCCGCTGGCTGTACGGGCGCCCCCTGGAAACGCTGCTGGCCACCTGGGGCATCAGCCTGATGCTGATGCAAGGCGTGCGCACGTTGTTCGGCGCGCAGAACGTGGAAGTGGGCAACCCCAGTTGGATGTCCGGCGGCATCAACGTGCTGGGCGGGCTGGTGCTGACCTATAACCGCATCGTCATCATCGGCTTTGCGTTCTTCGTGGTGTTCCTGGTGTGGGTGCTGCTGAACCACACGCGGCTGGGCCTGTTCGTGCGCGCAATTACGCAGAACCGGCGCATGGCCGATTGCGTGGGCGTGCCCACCGGGCGCGTGGACATGCTGGCGTTTGGCCTGGGCTCCGGCATTGCGGGGCTGGCGGGCGTGGCCCTGTCGCAGTTGGGCAACGTGGGGCCAGACCTGGGCCGTGGCTACATCGTGGATTCCTTCATGGTGGTGGTGCTGGGCGGCGTGGGCCAGTTGGCCGGCACCGTCATTGCCGCGATGGGCCTGGGCGGCGTGAACAAATTCCTGGAGCCCTATGCGGGCGCCGTCATGGCCAAGATCACCATCCTGGTGTTGATTGTGCTGTTTGTCCAAAAACGGCCGCAAGGCCTGTTCGCCCCCCGCGGCCGGAGCGTTGAATGAAACAGACCGCGCTGACCGATCTGAGCTTGCTGACCCGCCGCCCACTTTTTTCGGGCCGCGCCTGGACGGCCCTGGCCGTGGCGGCCGCGCTGCTGGCGCTACTGCCGCTGCTGAACCTGGTGTTTCCGCCGGGCCACGCGTTACACGTGTCGGCCTACGCCGTAGCGCTGCTAGGCAAGTTCATGTGCTATGCCATGGCCGCGCTGGCCTTGGACCTGGTGTGGGGCTATGCGGGCATCCTGTCGCTGGGCCATGGCCTGTTCTTTGCGCTGGGCGGCTACGCGCACGGCATGTACCTGATGCGCGCCATCGGCCGCGACGGCGTCTACCAAAGCAACCTGCCCGACTTCATGGTGTTCCTGGACTGGAAGGACTACCCCTGGTACTGGGCGTTCACCGAACACTTCTGGTACGCCATGCTGCTGGTGATGCTGGTGCCGGGCGTGCTGGCGTTTGTGTTCGGTTACTTCGCCTTCCGCTCGCGCATCAAGGGCGTGTACTTTTCGATCATCACGCAGGCGCTGACGTTCGCCGCCATGCTGCTGTTCTTCCGCAACGACACGGGCTTTGGCGGCAACAACGGCTTTACCGATTTCAAGCGCATCCTGGGCTTTGACATCACCGCGCCGGGCACGCGCGCCACCTTGTACTGGATCACGCTGGCCGCCTTGGCGGGCGCCCTGATCCTGGCGCGCATCGTCACGCAATCCAAGCTGGGCCGCGTGCTGACCGCCGTGCGCGATGCCGAAAGCCGGCTGCGCTTCATCGGCTACGACCCCTTGGGTTTCAAGCTGTTCGTGTGGACCTTGTCCGCCGTGCTGTGCGGCATCGCGGGCGCTTTGTACGTGCCGCAGGTGGGCATCATCAACCCCAGCGAAATGTCGACCGAGACCTCGATTGAAATGGTGATCTGGGTGGCCACCGGCGGGCGCGGCACGCTGATCGGCCCCATCATCGGCGCGGGCGCGGTCAATGGCTTGAAGACCTGGTTCACCAGCGTGCTGCCCGAATTCTGGTTGTATGCACTGGGCTTGATCTTCGTGTTGGTGACGCTATTCCTGCCCACCGGCATCGTGGGCCTGGCCCGCCGCATCACGGCACGCTTGCAGGAGAAAAAGGCATGACCAGCACGCATACCGAACTGGCCGCGCTGGACGGCGGCCCCAGCGGCGACGCCGGCTACGGCCGCGTCAGCCCCAAGGGCCTGGACACCAGCCACGGCGCCATCCTGTACCTGGAAGGCATTACCGTCAGCTTCGACGGCTTCAAGGCATTGAACGACCTGACGCTGGACATCGGCGTGGGCGAACTGCGTTGCATCATCGGCCCCAACGGCGCGGGCAAGACCACGATGATGGACGTCATCACCGGCAAGACGCGACCCACGGCGGGCACCGCGTTCTTTGGCCAGAGCATCGACCTGACGACCCTGAACGAAGCGCAGATTGCGCACGCGGGCATCGGCCGCAAGTTCCAGCGGCCCACGGTGTTCGAGCAGCACAGCGTGTTTGAAAACCTGGAATTGGCGATGAAGACGGACAAGCGCGTGCGGCCCACGCTGTTCTCGCGCTTGACCGGCGAACAGGCCGACAAGATCGGCGAAACGCTGGACCTGATCCGCCTGCGCCCCGAAGTGCAACGCCCTGCCGGCCTGCTGTCGCATGGTCAGAAGCAGTGGCTGGAAATCGGCATGCTGTTGATGCAGGAGCCGCAGTTGCTGCTGCTGGACGAACCGGTTGCCGGCATGACCGACGCCGAAACCGAGCGCACCGGCGAGCTGCTGAACGAACTGCGCGGCCGCCATTCGCTGATGGTGGTGGAACACGACATGGACTTCGTCAACCAGATTGCGGGCGACGGCAAGGTGACGGTGCTGCACGAAGGCTCGGTGCTGGCCGAAGGGCCGATGAGCAAGGTGCAGGCCGACCCGCGCGTGATCGAAGTCTACCTGGGGCGCTAAACATGCTGGACGTAAGCACGATCAACCAATACTACGGCGGCAGCCACACGCTGCGCGGCGTGTCGCTGTCGGTGCGCCAGGGCGAGTGCCTGGCGCTGCTGGGCCGCAACGGCGTGGGCAAGACCACGTTGCTGAAATGCGTGATGGGCGTGTTGCCCGTGGCCAGCGGCAACATCGCGTTCGACGGCGCCGACATCACGCGCCTGGCGCCGCACCAGCGCGCCGCGCGCGGCATGACTTATGTGCCGCAAGGCCGCGACATCTTCGCGCGGCTGACGGTGGAAGAGAACATCCTGATGGGCATGGCGACGAAGCCCGCCGCCCGCGCGCGCCGCATCAAGGAAGAGGTCTTTGAACTGTTTCCCGTGCTGAAGAGCATGCTGTCGCGGCGCGGCGGCGACTTGTCCGGCGGACAGCAGCAACAGCTTGCGATTGCGCGCGCGCTGGTGGCCGAGCCCAAGCTCATCATCCTGGACGAGCCCACCGAAGGCATTCAGCCGTCCATCATCAAGGACATCGCGCGCGTCATCCACATGCTGCGCGAACGCGGCGACATCGCCATCCTGCTATGCGAGCAGTACTTCGATTTCGCGCGCGAACTGGCGGACCAGTTCGTCGTGCTGTCGCGCGGGGAAGTGGTGGCCAGCGGCGACCGCAGCGCCATCGATGGCGAGGACGTGCGCAGGCACTTGTCGGTATAGCCATGGGCTAGCGTCGAAAGCCGTGGCGCGGGCGTCTTCAGATTTCCTTGATGTTGTGCACGCATGGGAAAACTGCTCCGATATAATTCCGCTCCATGTGCTTCGCTACTTTCCTGACTCGCCCCAACCTGTGGATCGCGCTTGCCGCGATCCTGTGGGCGTCGTTGGCGCCGTCGCTAGCGCATGCCTTGAGCCTGTCGCCCGACGGCCATCACTTCCATCGCATCAGCGTGGAATACTGCGTCAGCGAAGGCGAAGCCAGCGGTACGCTGACGCTGGAAGTGCCGCACAACGACTCGCATAACGACCTCGATAGCCCGCACGGCAGCAAGGCCGACGACGCCCATGGCGATCATCATTGCCCGCTGTGCCGCAACCCCCATGCCGACGTGAGCATCCTGCCCACGGCCGTGCCGGTGGTGCCCGCCCCCGTGGGCCGCACCATCACCTACCCGCCGCTGTTCTTTCTGGCGGAAAACTCCCTTCATGCCTGGAGCGCGGTTCAGCCGCGCGCACCGCCCGCAAACTGAGCGGGCCTCGGTTGTTGCCGCCTTGGATTTCTGCTGCGTAGTTTGTCCGCAGCGTGATCGTGGCAGCGCCGTGCGCCCCGCTTACGTCTTCCCCTGACACGCATGACTAGCGGCTTTCTCCGCCAGGCTTAGCGCCGTCGACATCAGACCCTCGCGACGCGTCGCGCCCCGCTTGTGACCAGGCGGCGCGCTGGATGCGCTCGCCCGTTTGCTTGCTTGCCGACCTCCGACATGAAACACACGACTCTTTACTCCTTGCTGCTGGGCGCCATCGCCGGCGCTCCCGCCTTGGCCTTGGCCGACGAACCTGCCGTGAAGACCCTGGCGCCCACCACCGTCTACGGCGCGGGTTACGCCGCACCCGCGCCCAATGGCGTGATCGACCTGGACGCCCACGACAGCACCGGCAGCCGCCTTGGGCTGACCCTGCGCGAAACGCCGGCCAGCGTCACCGTGATCTCGCGCGAGCAGATCGAGGCACGCGGCTCCTTGAACACGCAGGAAATCGCGCGCGGCATTCCCGGCGTGAACAACGCCTCGCCCCCCGGCAATGCCGGCGCGGTCAGCTATCGCGGCTTTTCGGGTGGCCAGGTGTCGCAACTGTTCAACGGCATTTCCGTGCAGTACGACGCCATTGCCGGACGCCCCGTCGATAGCTGGATCTACGACCGCGTCGAAGCCATCGGCGGCCCCGCCACCTTTCTGTTTGGCGCAGGCGCGGTGGGCGGCGCCATCAACTACGTGACCAAGCTGCCCGAACTCGACACCTTCTACGACGCCCAGTTCCGGCTGGGTTCGTTCAACAGCCAGCAGCAGTCCATCGGCCTGAACCAGCAGTTGGCGGGCGATGCAGGCGGCCAAGGCCACTACCTGCGCATCGACGCCAACACCGGTTCCAGCCACGGCTGGGTCGACGGCAACCATAGCCGCGCCACTCAGGTGGCCGCGTCCTTGCTGTCGGACCTGGGCGCCGACGTGACCCAGACCTTCGCCTTTGAATTCCAGCGCGAACAGGTTGACCGCCCCTACTGGGGCACGCCGCTGAAGTCCAACGCCAACGGCGTGGTGCAGGGCGCGGGCCACATCATGGATGGCACGCGCTTCAAGAACTACAACGTGAATGACGGCCTGTACGAGCAGTCGGTGCTGTGGGCGCGTTCCGTGACCGAATGGCGCGCGGGGTCGAACCTGACGTTGAAGAACACGCTGTACCACTACCGCGCGGACCGCGACTTCCGCAACCTGGAAAGCTATCGTTTCAACGCCAACAACAGCCTGGTGCTGCGTTCGGGCGCGCTGCTGCAACGGCACGAACAGCGCCTGGTGGGCAACCGCATTGAAGGGCTGTACCACTCATCCATCGCGGGCCTGCGCAGCGATTGGTCGTTTGGCGCCGACATCAGCCAGAACAAGGTCACGCGCTTTCCCACCAGCCTGTCCGGCACCGTGGACGCCGTGGACCCCTACGATTTTTCGGCGGGCGATTTCTACGACATTCCCGGCATGACGCGCGGCCACAAGCCCGACCGCGAGAACCGCATCCGCACCTTTGCGCTAACGCTGGAAAACCGCACGCAAGTGCTGCCCGGCGTGGCCATTGTGTCGGCCCTGCGCAAGGACTTCATCGACCTGGACCTGACCAACCGCCGCGCCGTCACCGCCACGTCACCCGCCAGCGCGCAGCGCAGCTATTCGCCCTTGACCGGGCGCTTGGGCGTGAACTGGGAGATCAGCCCGGAAGCGTCGCTGTACGCGCAGTACGCCACCGCGGCCGATCCCCCGTCGGGCCTGATGGCCACGGCGTCCTTCGCCGACGTGCTGAACAACGACAAGCTCACCACCGGCACGCAGGCCGAAGTCGGCGGCAAGTTCAACTTCTGGGATGGGCGCGGCGCGGCCACCGTGTCGGTCTACGAGATCAAGCGCAAGAACCTGGCAACGTCCGACCCCAACAACCCCGGCGTCAGCGTGCCGGTGGGTGCGCAGTCCGCGCGCGGCGTGGAACTGGCGGGTGGTTTGCAGCTGACGTCGAAGCTGTCATTGCAAGGCAACGTGGCGTTTGTGGACCCCAAGTACGACGACTTCACGCAGTCGGTAGGCGGTGTATCGGTGTCACGCAACGGCAAGGTGCCGACCAACACGCCGCGCCGCCTGGCCAACGTCTGGGTGGACTACGCCTTCGTGCCGGACTGGAACGCCAGCGTGGCGGCGCGCTACGTGGGCCGCGCGTATGCGGACGCGGCCAACACCGTGTGGGCGCCGTCCTACACCGTGTTTGACGCGGCGCTGTCGCACCAGGTCAACCGCAACGTGAACGCGACCTTCCGCGTGCGCAACCTGACCGACAAGGCCTACGCCGCGAACAGCAGCCCCACGATGTACTACCTGGGCGCGCCGCGTTCGGTGGAACTGAGCTTGCAAATGCGGTTCTGACGAACGCGCTTAAGGGGAATGCCATGAGCGCCACTTCTACACGCCAAGCCGCAAGTAAGCCCGCCCGCCGCGCCGGGCCGCCGCTGTCCTCTCGCCTCAAGCGATGGCTCTACCTGACCCATCGCTGGGCCGGCATCGTGCTGTGCCTGTTCTTTGCCATGTGGTTTATTTCCGGCGTGGTGATGATGTACGTGGGCTACCCCAAGCTGACGCCGCAGGAACGGCTGACGCACCTGGCGCCGCTGGATGCGGCCACCATCGCCATCACGCCCGCCCAGGCGCTGGCGGCGGCGGGCGCCAGCGACACCAGCGGCCTGAGCCTGGCCGCCACGCGGGCCGGCGCCCCCGTCTATCTGGTGCCCGGCGCGCCGCGCACAACGCCCAAGGTGGTGGATGCCGCCAGCGGCGCGCTGCTGCCGCCCGCCGATGCCGCCGTGGCGCAGGCGTCGGCGCTGGCGTGGTTTGGCGGCCAATACGCCGCGCGCCATCAAGAGACGGTGGATGAAGACGTCTACACCCACTCCGGGTCGCTGGACGTGCACCGGCCGCTGCACCGCATCGACATGGACGACCCCGCGCGCACCCGGCTGTATGTCTCGTCGGCCACCGGCGCGGTGGTGTTGGACGCCACGCGCAACGAACGCGCCTGGAACTACGCGGGCGCGTGGATCCATTGGCTGTATCCGCTGCGCGGCAATGCGCTGGACCGCTGGTGGCACGACGTGGTGGTGTGGCTGTCGGTGGCCGGCGTGGTGCTGGCGCTGACGGGCACGGTCGTGGGCATCCTGCGCTGGCGCTTTTCGCGCCCCTACGCCACGGGCAGCCGTTCGCCCTACCGCGAAAGCATGATGCGATGGCATCACATCAGCGGCCTGCTGTTTGCCGCCATCACCATTACCTGGATCTTCAGCGGCCTGATGTCGATGAACCCGTGGAAGCTCTTCACCAGCACGGGCGCGCCGCTGGCGCACAGCGCCTACGCCGGCTCCCCGGCCGACGCGCCCCTGTCCACGCCGCGTGACCTGATCGCCGCCCTGCCCAGCGCCCCGCGTGAATTGGTGTGGACGCGCGCGGCCGGCCAGGACGTGGCCCTGGCGCGCAGCACCGCAGGCGCGCCGCGCGTGCTGTCTGCGACCGACGCCGTACCCACTACGTTCGCCGAAAGCGACTTGCGCGAGGCCGCCACGCGCCTGCTGCCGGGCGCCGCGGTGCGGGACGTTCAGGTGCTGACCCAGTACGACTTCTATTACTACGCGCGCGACGCGCACGCCATGCTGGGCCATGTGGAAAAGCCGCTGCCCATCTGGCGCGTGATCTACGACAACCCGCAAGCCACCTGGGTCTACCTGGACCCGGCCACCAGCCAGATCGTGGGCCGGCAAGACCGCAGCAACCGTGTCAGCCGTTGGCTGTTCGCCTTTCTGCACAGCTGGGACTGGACCGGTCTGTTGTCGCGCCGGCCCTTGTGGGACCTCTTGTTGATCGTCCTGAGCCTGGGCGGCGCGGCGTTGAGCCTGACGGGGGTTGTGGTTGGATGGCGCCGGCTGGGCAAGAAGTTGGGAGGCGGATGAAAGCGCGGCCGCATCAACCAAAGGGATGACGAGTGTGGACGATAGCGAAGGCGAAGGACGCTAGCAAAGCGCGTGTCCAGAAGTAAAAGCCCAAATTCAGCCGCATTTTGTAAGCGGACTGACGGGTAAGCCCACTACCATCGCGGCTATTGATTATTACGCTGCGATGACTTGTCATGAACGCCCTGGATATCCTGAACCACGCCCTGTTTCTGTCGATCAACGCCGACCCGGCTACCGCCACCTGGCAGATCCAGGCCGCCTTGCTGCTGGCCAATCGCTTGATCCTGCTGGTGCCGGGCGCGCTGGTGGCGATGTGGCTGTGGGGCGGGCAGGCGCAACGCAGCCTGGCCCTGAAAGTGCTGACCAGCATCGGCGCGGCGTTGTTCATCAGCTACCTGTGCGGTGCGCTGTGGCCGCAGCCGCGCCCCTTTGTGCTGGGCCTGGGCCATGCGTTTTTCCCGCACAAGGCCACTTCTTCATTCCCCAGCAACCACACCATCATCATCGCCACGTTTGCGTTCGCGCTGATCTTTGACCGGCGCTGGGTGGGTTGGGGATGGACAGCGCTGCTGGCCGCCATTGTCGTGGGCACGTCGCGCGTGTACCTGGGCGTGCACTTTCCGCTGGACATCGCAGGCGGCCTGATCCTGGCGCCCGTCGCGGCAGCGGCCACCGCGGCGGTGTGGAACCGCGTTGGCGCGCCGCTGACGCTGGCCGCACAAGCCCTCTACCGCAAGCTGCTGGCCTTGCCAATCGCGCGCGGCTGGATCCGCGCGTAACGGGCTCAGTTGATCGCCACGTTCGCGTCCTTCACCAGCTTGGCGTAATTCGCGGTATCCGTGCCGATGCGGGCGCGCATCTGCTCAGGTGTGTCGCCAATAGGCACCGCGCCAATCTCGGCCATGCGGCGCGAGAAATCGGGCGACTTGATGATCTTCACCATCTCGGCGTTCAGCCGCGTCACCACGTCCTTGGGCACTGCGGCCGGCGCCAGCACGCCGAACCAGGTGCCCATGTTGAAGGGCTTCAGGCCCGCCTCTTCCATCGTCGGCACGTTGGGTAGCACCTCTGAACGCTTATTGGTGGTAACCGCCAGCGCCCGCAGCTTGCCGCTTTGTATGTGCGGCAAGACGGGCGTGATGGTGTCGAACGACATATCGATCTGCCCACCCAGCAGGTCCGTCGTCAAGGGCCCGCTGCCCTTGTACGGCACATGCAGCAGCTTGACGTGGCCTTCTTGCTCAAACTGCGCGCCAATCAAATGCTGGCCGGTGCCCATGCCGTTGGACCCGAAGGTCAGCTTGCCGGGCGCGGCCTGCGCCAGTTTCAACAAGCCTTGCACGTTGGTCGCGTCCAGCTTGGGGTTGACCACCAGCACGTTTGGCACCAGCGCCACCGTGGTGACGGGCGCGAAGTCCTTCTGGAAGTCGTAATGCAGGCTCTTGTAGACGCTGGTGGCGATGGTGTGATGCACCGCGCCCATCAACAAGGTGTAGCCGTCGGGCGCGGCCTTGGCCACATAGTCCGCGCCCAGGGTCGAGCCCGCGCCGGGTTTGTTTTCCACCACCACGGGCTGGCCCAGGCTTTTGCTGAGCTCCTGGCCCAGCGCGCGCGCCAGCACGTCGGTGGTGCCGCCCGCCGGAAACGGCACCACCAGGCTGATGGGCTTGGCGGGGTAAGTCTGTGCAACGGCCATGCCGCCTGCCAGCGGCAGGCTGAACAGGCAGGCGAACGCCAACGCGCGCGCGCGGGAATTTTGCTTGGACATGCTTGTCTCCTTGGATTACGAATGAACTTCGCTTCTTGTTGTATTGCCGGCCAGGCGCCCTCCAGCGCTATGCCGCTTTCACTGCCTTGCCCTGCGCCAGACGCGCGCACACCGCGGCCGTGACATCTTCGGTGGTGGCGTTGCCGCCCAGGTCGCGCGTGTGCAGCGCGGGCGTGCCGGTGACTTGTTCTATGGCTTGCATCAAGCGTGCCGCCGCATCGGCTTCGCCCAAATGCTCAAGCAGCATCACCACCGACCAGAACGTGCCGACCGGATTCGCCAGGCCCTGGCCCATGATGTCGAAGGCCGACCCGTGGATGGGTTCGAACATGGACGGGTAACGGCGTTCGGGGTCGATGTTGCCGGTGGGTGCAATGCCCAGGCTGCCGGCCAGTGCCGCCGCCAGGTCGCTGAGGATGTCGGCATGCAGGTTGGTGGCAACGATGGTGTCCAGCGACGCGGGCCGGTTGACCATGCGCGCGGTGGCGGCATCCACCAATTCCTTGTCCCAGCTCACGTCCGGAAATTCACGGCTGACTTGCCGCGCGATCTCGTCCCACATCACCATGGCATGGCGCTGCGCGTTGGACTTGGTGACCACGGTAAGCAGCTTGCGCGGCCGTGATTGCGCCAGCTTGAAGGCAAAGCGCAGAATGCGTTCGACCCCGGCGCGCGTCATGATCGATACGTCGGTGGCGGCTTCGATGGGATGGCCCTGGTGCACGCGTCCGCCCACGCCGGAGTATTCGCCCTCGGAGTTTTCGCGCACGATGACCCAGTTCAGTTGCTCGGGCGTGCAGCGCTTGAGCGGCGCGTCGATGCCGGGCAGGATGCGCGTGGGGCGCACGTTGGCGTACTGGTCAAAGCCCTGGCAGATCTTCAGGCGCAGGCCCCACAGGGTGATGTGGTCGGCAATGTCGGGGTCGCCCGCCGAGCCGAACAGAATCGCGTCTTTGTCGCGCAGGGCGTCCAGGCCATCGGCCGGCATCATCACGCCGTGCTGGCGATAGTAGTCGCCGCCCCAGTCGAAATTCTGAAATTCGAAGCGCAGTCCGCCGTCGTCGGCCAGGGCCTGCAAGACGCGCTGGCCGGCCGGAATGACTTCCTTGCCGATGCCGTCGCCGGGAATGGTTGCGATGCGATAGGTCTTCATGGGCCGACAGGCTCCTTGCTGATAAGGGTCTGTCGGCAATGTACCGAGCGCCGCGCGCCGTGCGCGCAGCGCCATTCACAACATCTTCAACTTCAGGTTGAAGATGTTGTGTCGGAGATCAGCAACGGCTGACGTTCAGGTTGTTGATCAGGTTGTTGAAGTTCTGGCGCAGGCCATAGGCGTCGTCGACGATGGTGGGGCGCATCATCTTGAAGGCGCCCGTGCGCGCGGCGTCTTCCTTGTAGCGGCCGCTTTCCGTGTGCTCCAGCACCTTGCGTCCGGCCGCCAGGAAGGCATTGGCCTGCATCATCGTGCTGGCGCAACCCTTGGGGTTGGCTTCGCGGGTCTTCTTGTCAAAGCCCAGCGCCATCTCGTTGAGCTTGTCCAGGTCTTGCTTGAAGGCGTCCTTCTTGTCGCCCAGGCCGGTACTGTCAAAAATGCCGGTCGCCTGATTCAGCGTGGACTTGCCGTAATACACCATGCCGGCGCGGTAGTAGGCCACCGTGTCCTTCTTGGCCTTTTCAAACGCTTCCTTGGTGTTGGCGGTGTCTTTCACCGAAATGCCGTGATAGAAGGCGCTTTCGGCCTTGGCCACCTCGGTCAGCGCGGCCACGTAGGCCGGGCTTTTCTCGCGGGCCAGCGCGCCGTTGTCCGACAGGAAGGTCTTGGCGGCGGCGTAGTTCTGCAGGTCGGTGCTAAGCGGGGCCAGCTTGCCCAGGGCCTGCGCAAAGTCCTTGGCGGCGGCGTCGATCTCGGGGATGGCGGGCTGCATCGCCAAGGCCTTTTCCAGCTTTTCCTTGGTGCGCAACACCATGATGTCGTTGCCGATGACGTAGTCCTTCACGGGCTTCTTGTCGGCCAGCTTGGGCACCATGTATTGCTCGTACTGGTCCAGCGTTTCTTCAAACGACTGGTTGATGCCGTTGGCCGTATCCACGTACTGGTTGTACTTGATGATCTCGGCCTGGGCGGTGCTGGCTTCGGCGGTTTTCGCTTCCGGCTTGGCGTTGTCGTCGCCACACGCGGCGAGCATCAACGTGGCGGCTAAAAGGGCGGACATGCACAAGGGGCGCGACATAAACATCTGTTCTCCGAAAAAGGGAACGCATCATATTCCGACCGCATCGTTAACACGCTACAAAGTCATTCAGAGCTGTCACAAGGGTTTGCCAGATGCGACCTTCTGCTGAAATTCTGGTCGCGTTAGCATGGCCGGCATGACACTCGCCCACGACATCCACCACGAAGCCATACGGCTTGCCTACCGCCCGCCCTACGATTGGGCGGCCATGCTGGGCTTTCTACAGCTGCGCGCCATTCCCGGCATTGAGCAGGTGGACGGCGACAGCTATGCGCGCACGATCAGCCTGGATGGCGTGCAGGGCACGATCCGCGTGCGGCCCGCCAGGGGCAACGCGCTGCAAGCCACCGTGCGTGTTGCGCGCGCGGACGCGCTGCCGGCCATCATTGCGCGAATGCGGCGGGTGCTGGATCTGGACAGCGACCCGGTGGCATTCGCCGCACGGTTCGCGCACGACCCCGTGCTGGCCGCGCTGATCGCCGCGCGCCCCGGGCTGCGCGTGCCGGGCGCGTGGGACGGGTTTGAATTGGCGATGCGCGCCGTGCTGGGCCAGCAGATAACCGTGTCGGCGGCCATCCGGCTGGCGGGCAAGCTGGTGGCCACGCATGGCGCCTTGCTGGCACAGCCGGAGGACGGGCTGACGCATGTGTTTCCCACGCCCGAGGCGGTGGCGCCTGCCGAGCTTGCCGTGCTGGGCATGCCGCGCAGCCGGGCAGCCACCTTGTCCGCCGTGGCGGCCGCAGCGGTGGCGGACCCGAATTTGTTTGAACCCGGCAGCAGTCTGGACGACGCCATCACGCGGCTGCGCGCCATCCGGGGCATCGGCGAATGGACGGCGCAATACATCGCCTTGCGGCAACTGCGCGAACCCGATGCGTTTCCCAGTGCGGACATCGGCTTGATCCGGGCCTTGGAGAAATTGGAATCGCGCGCCTACACGCCCAAGCAACTGCTGGCGCGCGCCGAGTCATGGCGGCCCTGGCGGGCCTATGCCGCGCAGCATTTGTGGTCGGCGGGATGAACGCCCGCCGCGCCGGCCCCTACCAGCGCGCGGGCGTGTCCTGCTGGAAATAGCCGACCAGGAAGTCCACGAAGATACGGACCTTGGCCGATAGATGATGGCGTTCCGGGAACACCGCGTAGATGTCCGCCTGCGGCAGCGCGTAGTCTTCCAGCACGCGCACCAAGCGGCCGCTGCGCAGGTAGCGCGCCAGGTCCCATTCTGCGCGCTGCAAGATGCCCAGGCCCGCCAGGCCCCAGGTCAGCGTCACTTCGCCGTCGTTGCTGCTCAGCGCGCCGCGCACCTTCACGGTTTCGCTACGGCGCCCCTTGGTGAATCGCCACAGGCTGTTGTAGGCGTCTTCGTTCTGGCGCAGCACGATGCACTGGTGGCGCGCGAGGTCATGCGGGGTGGTCGGCACGCCGTGTGTCTTCAGGTAGCCGGGGGACGCGCACACCAGCCGGCGGTTGGGCGCTATCTTGCGGGCGATCAGGCTTGTGTCGGGCTGGTCGCCAAACCGGATCGCCACGTCGAAAGCGTCGCGCACGAAGTCGGCGGGGCTGTCGGTCAACTGTAATTGCAGCGTGACGTCGGGGTATTTCTGCGCGAATTCGGCAATGGCGGGCGCGATGTAGCTGCGGCCGAAGCCCAAGGGCGCGTTGACCTTCAGGCGGCCGCGCGGGCTGTCCTGGCGGCTGGCGATAAGCTGATCTAGGTCTTCGATGTCATCCAGGATGCGGCGCGCGCTTTCCAGGTAGACCTCGCCTTCGGCGGTGAGGCTCAGGCGGCGGGTGCTGCGGTTGAACAGCCGCACGCCCAGCCGCGCCTCGATCTGCGCCAGCCGTTTACTGACGGCCGCCGGGGTCACGTCCAACTGCCGGGCGGCGGCGGACATGCCGCCCGCGCGCGCCAGCTCAACCACCAATTGCAGTTCGCTGGAGTGCCCCATGGCTAGCGGCCGGGGCGCTTAGTCGCGGAAGTTCTCGAACTGCAGGGGCAGGTCCACGTCGGTCTTTTTCAACAGCGCGATGGCGGCTTGCAGGTCGTCGCGCTTCTTACCGCTGATGCGCAGCTTGTCGCCATTGATCTGCGATTCCACCTTGAGCTTGGCGTTCTTGATGGCGGCGATCAGCTTCTTCGCCACGGGCTGTTCAATGCCCTGCTTGATGGTGACCTTCTGGCGCGCGCCGCCCAGGTTTTCCAGCGGGTCGGCCACGTCCAAGCAGCGCACGTCGATGCCGCGCGCCGACAGGCGGCCGCGCAAGATGTCGAGCATCTGCTTGAGTTGAAACGCGCTGGAGGCAACCTGAGTCACGACAAAGCCTTCCAGTTCGAACTTGGCCTCGGTGCCTTTAAAGTCGAAACGGGTGGCGAGTTCGCGGTTGGCTTGGTCGATGGCGTTGGTAAGTTCGTGTTTGTCGACTTCGGAGACGACGTCAAAAGTAGGCATGACACGGGTCCTGTTGGTGATGAGTGAAATTAGGCCGCCTATTTTACCGGCCCTGGTCCGGGCTTCACATCGTCAACACCAACAGCCGGTCCGGTTGCAGTGGATGCGGGATCACCTGCGCGTCGATGCCGAACGCCAGATACAGGTTAGCGGGCGTCAGCACGTCCCCCGGCGCGCCTTGCGCAATGTCTCGGCCGCCGCTCAGCAGCAGCAAGCGGTCGCACCAGCGCGCGGCCAGGTTCATATCGTGCAGGATCACCAGTACGCCCGTATTGCCGGCGTGCGCCAGTTCCCAGGCGCGGCGCAGCAGGTCGGTTTGATGCTTGGGGTCCAGGCTGGCGGTGGGCTCGTCCAGCAGCAGGTAGCGCGCTTCACCGGGCGCGCGCGCGGCTTGGCATTGCACCAGCACGCGCGCGAACTGCACGCGCTGCTGTTCGCCGCCAGACAGTTCGGGATAGCGGCGGCCGCCCAGGTGAGCCGCGTCGGCCAGGTCCAGCGCCTGCGTGACCAGCGCATCGACCTGCGCAGGCGCCAGTTCGGGAAAAGGGTAAGCGCCCATGGCGACCACTTCACGCACGTCCAGGTCGAAGGTCAGGCCCGGCTTTTGCGGCAGCACGGCGCGGCGTCGTGCTTGCCGCGCCAAGGCCATGCCGGCAAGCGCGGCGCCGTCCAGGCTTAACTGGCCGGCATCGGCCGATAGCTCGGCCGCCAGCGCCCCCAACAGCGTGGACTTGCCCGCGCCGTTGGCCCCCAGCAAGCCCAGGACTTCACCGGGGCGTATCGCCAGCGAAACATCAGTCAGGATGCGCGTACCGCCGCGTGTAAGCGTCAGTTGGTGTGCGGCCAAAGTCATCCCAGCCTCCGTCCACGCGCCAGCAGCCACAAAAAGAATGGGCCGCCCACCAGCCCCGTGACCAGACCGATCGGCAATTCGGCTGGGACCACAACAGTGCGGGCCATCCAATCGGCCAGCACCAGCGCCAGACCGCCCGCCAGTACCGTGGCGGGCAGCAGCCAGCGGTGATTGGCGCCCAGCGTCATGCGCACCAGATGCGGCACGACCAGCCCTACAAAAACGATGGTGCCGGTGGCCGCTACCAGCGGGCCGACGATCAGCGCGCTGGCCAGCACCAGTTGCGCGCGCACGCGCTTGAGCGCGTAGCCCAGATGCTGGGCCTCGCGCTCGCCCAACAGCAAGGCGTTCATGACGCGCCATTGGCTGATCAGCCAGGCACTCATCAGCAGCACCCACGGCCCCAGGAACGCCAGCACGTTCCAGTTGGCCCCGCCCAGGCTGCCCATGTTCCAGAACGTCAGGTCGCGCAGTTGCGCATCGGTGGCCACGAAGGTGAACAGCCCGATCACGCTGAACGACATCGCCGTGATGGCCACGCCGGCCAGCAGCAGGCCCGCCACGCCCGGCACGCGCCGGCCCACGGCGTACGCGCACATCGTGGCCACCAGGCTGCCAACGAAGGCCGACGGCGCGGTAATCCAGAAGCCGCCCGAAGTCAGCACAATGGCGGCCACCGCGCCCAAGGCCCCGCCCGCGGAAATGCCGATCAGCCCGGGTTCGGCCAAGGGGTTGCGAAACAGCGCCTGCATGGCCGCGCCCGATATCGCCAGCCCCGCGCCCGCCACCACCGCGAACAGCACGCGTGGCAGTCGGATGTCGATCAACACATTGCGCCACAGGGTGTTGTCCGGCGTGGCTGGCCCCCACAGCAGCGCGGGCAGTTCGCGCAGCGGAATCGCCACCGCGCCGTGGGCGCTGGCGGCCAGCACGGCCAGTACCAACGCCACGGCCAAGAGGCCCAAGGCCCACGGCGCGCTAACGCGCCATAACATTAGCGACCTCTTGCTTGAGCTGGGTCAGCGCCAGGGGCAGGCGCGGTCCCATGCCCAGGATCAGCAGGTCGTCCATGACCACCACCCGACGCTTTACCGCCGCCTGCGAACCGGCAATACCTGGCTGCGCCAGGAATTTTTCCATGCCGCCGCCGGCGTCCAGCGACGCCTTCGTCACCACGATCAGGTCAGGCGCCAGCGCGCCGATGGACTCGGCGGACAAGGGCTTGTAGCCTTGCTGGCCGTCCAGCACGTTGACCAGCCCCGCCAGATGCATGACTTCATTGGCGGCGGTGTCGCGGCCCGCGCCCTGCGGCGTGCCGGTGCGGTTCAGCAGCAGCAAGGCACGCGCGCGCGTGGCCGGGATGGCTTCGGCGCGGGCGAGTTCGCGGGTGACCTCGTCCACCATGCGCTCGCCCGCGGGCGCGACGCCCAGCGCCTCGGCCACGGCGCGGATGCGCGCCTTCAACGAATCAACCGAAGGCGCATCCGATACGGTGACCACGCGCACGCCCACACCGGCCAAGCGCTTGAGCGCGTCCGGCGGCCCCGCCTGTTCGGACGCCAGCACCAGGTCGGGCTTGAGCGACAGCACGCCTTCCACCGGCACGGCGCGGTAATAGCCCACGCGCGGCAGCTTGGTGGCGGCCTCGGGATACAGGCTGGATAAATCATCGCCGACAAGCCGATCGCCCTCACCCAAGCCATAGACGATTTCCGTGACGCTGCCGCCCAGGCTCACCACCCGGCTGGGTTCGGCGGCATGCACGCCCACCGCGACGACCCAGCCCAACGCAATTGCCAACCATTTTTTCATCAAGCGTCCTTACAGGATCTTCAAAGCGTTCTTAGGTCGTCTTCAAACCGCCAACGGCGCGCCGCACAGGCCCACCATCAACTCGCGCCAGCCCGTCAGTTCCGGCTTGCCGGGCTTGCGCTCGCCGAAGAACTGCACGATCAGGTCGCCGGTGGCGGCGTACACCTCAAGCGAGGTCACCCAGCCGTCGGACGTGGGCTTGTTCACCACCCAGGCCGACGCGATGGCGGTGGTGTCCAAATGCAGGTTGAACTTCGGGTCCAGCACGTTGTACCAAGGGCCGGTGCGGCGCAGTTGCTGGACGGGGCCGGTATGGATCTGGATCATGCCGCGATTGCCCACGAAGCACATGATGGACAGACCCGATTCCGCTGCCGACTGCAGCATGCGTTCAACCGATTCCGCCGGCACGGGCTGCGCCAGGTCTTCACCAGCGGCCGCCAACGCCGCCAGGCGCGACACCTTGAACTTGCGCAACAGCGGGAAGAATTCGTGTGTGTCTTTCATGCCGAGCCAGGCCTCGCGCCAGCTTGCCGCGTCGTCGACCTCGTCCGCATCCGTGGCGGGCGCATAGGCTTCGGTGGTGGGCCATTGCGCGTCGCCCGCGAACTTTTCCACCAGCGCGTCGTAGGCGGCGGCATCGGTGGCCTCGGTGCGGTAGACCTTGTGCACCGCCACGCCGGCGCCATCGAAGAATTGCAGGCTGTGGCGGCCATCCTGCTCAACCGCCCACGCGGACTTCCACGCGCTGAAGAACACGCGCAGATCGATATCGGGGCCTAGCACCAGGCCCACCGGGCCGTCGGCCTGGATGTCCAGATACGCGCCGTGGCGCTCGTGTACGCACCAGTCGTTGCGCGTCAACGCCATCACTTCGCCCAGCGTGCCCAGTTCGCGAAAGATGGCTTGCGGGGTGCCGTGCAGCGCGGTGGATCTCACACCGCCACAGCCCGCGGCAATCCACTCCGCCTCGGATACGCCCAGCGCCTGCGCCAGGTTGCGGGCGCGCAGGCCCGGTTGCGACGCGGCCAGCGTTTCGTTGCGGGCGCGCAGTGCTTCGGCGCGGGTGTTGAAATCTTGATTCGTCATCGTAGGCCTCCAGCCTTGGGTGTTGCTTGCGCTTCGATATGCAAACTGCCGCCGCCCGCGCAAATGCCGGGCGGCGGCGCGAAATCAATACTGGTACGTCAGCGACACGCGCACGCTGCGTCCCGGTTCGGTGTACCAATCCACCGTGCGCGGCAAGGCGAGCGAACCCGCTGTCGGCACGTTGATGGCTTCCCAATACTTCTTGTCGAACAGGTTGAACACGCCTGCCTGCACTTGCAGCCCCTTCACGGCGGCAGGCCGCCAATAACCCATCAAGTCCACCACACCATAGCCCGGTGCTTGAAAATCGGCATTGGGCGCGGTGGCCGATGCATCCGGGTATTCGACCTTGTCGCGCTTGAGCGCGGTGGTGAGCATGGCGTCCACGCCCCATACGTCGCGGCCGTAGCCCACACCCAGAATGGCCTTCAACGGCGCCACCGAATTCAGGTATTGCCCGGTGCCTTCGTCCTTGCCGACGGCCCACGCCAGCGAGCCCCAGGTGCGCCAACCCGGCGAGAACTTCCAGTGCGCGCTGGCCTCGGCGCCATAGATGCGGACCTTGGCGCGGTTGACGTTGCCCGTGATTCCCAGCGGATATTGCCCCGCCCAGCCCGCCTGCCATTGCGGCGAATTGGGGTCCAGCGGCTGATTGCTATCAATGAAGTTCTGATAGCGGTTATCAAAGAACGATACCGCACCGCCCAGCGCGTCAGACCCGATCTTGGCGCCCAGTTCCCAGCCCTTGCTGGTCTCGGGTTTCAAGTACGGATTGCCCACGCGCAGATAGGTGCCGGGGCCGCCGTAGTTGGTGTAAAGCTGGCTGGCGCTGGGCGCCTTGAAGCCGTAGGCGTATTGGGCGTAGACGCTCAGTTCGTCCATCGCCTTCCACGTGGCCAGCAGCTTGGGCGAAAAGCGGCTGCCGCTGTTGGATGGCGGCAGCGCACCCGCGTTGGGATTGCTGTCGTAGCTGTCGGTGGATTGCGGCTTTTGTTCGTAGTGGTCGTAGCGCAGGGCTGGCATGACGGTGTAGCGGCCATCGGCGAAGCTGAACTCGTCTTGCACCCACAGCGCCCATTGGTTGCCCTTGGACTGCGGCACGTCGGCCTGGTTGGTATGCAGCATGTCGCAGGCACGCGGGCCGAACGGCGCGGGCAGGCCCGGGCGGATGGTCGGGCAATTGTCGTAGCCGCTGGAATTCTGCTCGGTCTTGTTGCCGTACCATTCGCCGCCCAGCGTCCACAGTTGCGACACGGACGTGCCGGCAAAGCGCTTGGTCAGTTCGCCGTTCACGCCAAACAGCGTCTGCTGGATGGAGTTGCTGCGCCCGTAGGGGCCGCTGGGAAAGCCGTAGCGGAACGGGTCGCCGGGAATGATGCGGGCGCGCGAATCCACGCTGCGCACACCGTCCAGTGAATTGTCCAGCCGCACGCGCTGCCAGTAGACGATGGCGCTGGCCGTGTCGATCAGGCCGCCCGCGCTGGGCGCCTGGTAGGAATAGTCGAACGACACGCGCTCGCGCTCGGTTTCTTTCTTGGTGCTGTTTTCGCCGTACAGATAGCTGGTGCCCGCGCCCTGCTCGTACATATTGTCGATGTCGGCGTTGCGCTTGAAGGTTTCGCCCGTCAGGCCGAAGCGGTGGCCGCCTTCCACGCGCTGTTGCAGCTTCAGCAGGAAGCTGCGCTGGTCGTAGTCTTCGGGGCTGGGTTCACTGCGTTGCGGGCCGTAGCCGCCCACGTCGCCCCGGTTGTCCAGCGCGTGGCCATTGCGCACGCCTGCCTGCACCAGCCAGAAGGTATTGCTGTGGATCTGCCCCGCCAGCGCCGCGTTGGCGCCCCAGCTTGAATCGGCGGAATCGTAATCGGTCTTGGCCAGCGCGCCGAAGGTCTTGCCGTCGGTGAGCAGGTCGGACGGGTCCAGCGTGCGCAGGTCGGCAATGCCCGAGATGGCGCCGGAGCCGCCGCCGATGGCGTCCGCGCCGCGCACGATGTCCAGCCGCGACAGGCTGTTGAAGTCCACGGCTTCCAGGCCGCCCTTCACCCCGCGCGCGCCATCGTCCAGCCACGGCAGCCGGATACCGTCCACGCGGGTCAGCACGCGGTCTTGGTCAAGGCCGCGAATGTTGATGCTGTTGGTGGTTCGGTTGAAGCTCACGCCGGCTTCGGCGCGCTTGCCCAGGTCGCTCCAGTTCTTGATCTGCAAGTCGTCCATGCGCTGGCGGTCGGTGCTGGTTTCCCAGGCGGGCGTGGTCAGTGCCCCCTCGCCTACCACCTTGACGGGCGCCAGTTGCGTCACGCCTGCCTGCGGGGCGGCACGCAGCACGAAGACGCCCGCGCTACGTTCCTGCACGGCCAGGCCGCTACCTTCCAGCAAGCGCGCAAAGCCTTCCGCCACGGAGTAGCTGCCTGACAAGCCCGATGTGCGGCGCTGGCCCACCAGCGCGGCATCGAACAACACGGTCACACCCGCGCTGTCGGCAAAGCGCGGCAGCGCCTCGGTCAGTGTGCCCGCCGGAATGCGATAGCTGCGCGCGGCCGCGGTGCTGGTCTGGGTGGTCTGTGCCTGGGCGGCGGCCAGCGGCAGCGTGGCGGCGGACACGGCGGCAAGCGCCAAGGCGGCACGCACGGCGCAAGTCAGGTAAGTGACGCGATGCGCAGCCTGCGCGGGTCGGGAGCCGCTTGCGCGGCCGGCGGGAAGATAAGCCATGGTCGTCCTTTCGATCCAACGGGTATCGGCATTCGTTTGCCTATACAGACCATGACCCGCGTGATTTTGAAATCGGACAGCTTGCGCGCGGGTATTGTGTAACAGAGAATCATTCATGCCATTGATGCGCGCGGCCCGATGGTCACCCAATAGGGCGTGCGGTAGCGCACTTGCACCGGCAGGGTCGCGGGCAAGGCGGCCAGCACGGCGTCGGTGTCATTCAGTTGAAAGGCGCCGGATATCCGCAGATGCGCGACTTCGGGGTCGCAGCGCAGCACGCCTGGGCGATACCGGCCAAGCTCCACGGCGAAGGCATCCAGGCGCATCTGGCTGGCGTGCAGCACGCCGCGCATCCAGTCGTTGGCATGCGGGTCGGCGGGCGATGGGCCGGACACGCCGGCGTCGCTCAGGCTGCCCTGCTGGCCGGCCAACACATTGACGACACGCCCGCCTTGGCTGACGCGAACGCGGCCTTCCTGCACGCTGACCTGGCATTGCACGCCGTCCTCGCGCACACAAAAGCGCGAAGGCGGGGCTTCGATATCACCCAGTCGGGTACGCACGATGAAGGGGCGCGGCGGCGCAAAGGGGGCTGCCACCGACGTGCTTCCCGCATCGCTTGGCGCATTGCTTGGCGCACCCATCACGGCATGGGACACCGCATTGGTCACCGAACCCATTCGCGCATCGGCCGCGCCATCGGCAAGCACATGCACGGCAATTTCGCCGGCGCGCAAACGCAGCAAACGCGTGCTGGCATCGAAGACCACGTCCACCGCGCTGGCGGTATTCAGTTGCAACGTGGACCCGTCGGCCAGCACCACGTTGCGCCGCTCGCCCGCGCCGCTGCGGTAGTCGGCCGTCCAATTGAAAGGGTCCGCGCGCCATGCCGCCCAACCCACCGGCCCCGCCACCATCAGCGCCACCAAGGTCTTCAGGGCCGCGCGGCGCGATGACAGTTCGGGTCGGTTCAAGGTGGCCATGCCCAGCGCCGACGGAATCAGCCCAAAGCGTTCGTTGACCCGTTGCGCGCGCTGCCAGGCATGTTCGTGTTCGGCCCTGCTGGCCCGCCATAGGTCGCAGGCATGTACGTCGGCGTCGGTAGCGCGGCCCGAACTCAAGCGCAGCAGCCAGCGCGCGGCTTCGCGCGCCACATTGCGTTCAACGGCGGGCAGCTCGCCGCCCACGCCGTTCAACTCACCGCCATGATGCATTGCTCGAACCCTCGGGCGATATAGCGGTGCACGGTGCGCAGCGACACATTGAGCCGCTGGGCGATTTCGCCATGACTCAGGTCTTCCAATTGCGCCATCAGAAAAGCCTGGCGCGCGGGCAGCGACAGCCCGGCCAGCATTTCGTCAATTTCCTGTAGCGTTTCCAGAATGATCAGGCGCTGCTCGGCCGGCGGCGCGACCTGTTCGGGCATCAGCGCCAAGGCTTCCAGATAGGCGCTTTCGACCGAGCGGCGCCGATGATGATTCAGCAGCAGGCGCTTGGCGATGGTGGTGAGATAGGCGCGCGGTTCACGCAGCGCGTCCAGGTCGTGGCGATGGCGCAGCACGCGCACGAAGGTGTCCTGGGCCAGGTCGGCGGCGTCGAAGGTGTTGCCCAGCTTTGCGCGCAACCAATTTTGCAGCCACCCGTGGTGGCTGCGGTACAGACATTGGACGGTGTCGCCTGAAGCGAGCACAGGGTTCGGCACGACGGGCTCCCAGAACACTAAAACACAAATAAAAATCAATCTCATTCTAATTGCAAAACTAGGTTTCCGGTCAAGTCCAAGCGAAACACGGTGGCGGGGATATCATGCCGACAGACCGGCCGCACCCCGCGGCCCCTTACCAACCGGGCTGGCTCCATGATCTATAGCGTCTTGAAATTCATCCACGTGATTGCCGTGATCCTGTGGGTGGGCGGCATGCTGTTCGCGCACTGTTTCCTGCGGCCGGCGGCCGCGCAGTTGGAACCCAAGACACGCCTGACGCTGATGGCCTCGGTGCTGCGGCCTTTTCTGAACGCGGTGTTGGTGGCGATTGTGCTGATTCTGCTGACGGGCGCGTGGATGATCGGGCAGGCGGGCAGCCTGGCCGCGCAGACCGGCGGCGACTTTTTCATGCCGCGCAGCTGGACGCTGATGGCCACGGGCGGGCTGGTCATGATGGCCATCTTCGGCCATATCCGCTTTGCGCTGTACAAGCGCCTGGCCTTGGCCGTAGCCGCGTCGGACTGGCCCAAGGGCGCCGAGGCCATGGCCGGCATCCGCCGCTGGGTGAGCGTGAACCTGGTGCTGGGCATCGTCGTTGTGGGCGTGGCGTTCCTGGCCTAACCGTCCATCGGCCATCCATCGGCCAGGCAGCGGCTGGTATCGGAATTCTTTCGTTTGATGCAATACCCCGTACATCCGGGGTAGCCACACTGGGGATGACTCTCGCGGGTCACGTCAACAACGACAAGGGATTCCCCATGATCAAACGTGCATTGCATCTGGCCGCCCTCGGCCTGTTCGCCACCTCGTTCGCCGCCTCGTTCGCCACCCACGCTGCCGACGCCATCGACAACAGCGCGCTGGACAAGCCCGAGTTCCGCAGCCACAAGGCCACTTATGGCGTGGTGTACCGCCTGCCGCAAGAGGTCAACGCGATACTGGACGCCAAGGTGAATGGCGTCTTGAAGCAGGACCTGCTGGCGCTGGGCCTGCAAACCGAGGCCAACACGCCCAACCTGCCGCACGTGACGGTGGTGCACATCCACAGCGCCGACCCCGCCACCCCCGCCCGCATGCTCAAAGCGCTGCCCAAGCCGCCCGCGCCTTTGCAGGTCACGCTGAAAACCTTCTACCCCACCGAAGCCGCCAAGGGCGCGGGGCACCCGTGGTGGCTGGACCTGGGCGTGGTCAAAAGCGGCCAGGGCTTTGAAGACATGATGCGCTACAACACCGTGGCCACCGCCGCGCTGGCGCCCTTGCGCGACGGCCCTCTGCCGCGCGTGACCGGCCCTGTCTACGCCAAGATGAGCGACGCCGGCCGCGCGCTGGTCAAGACCATGGGCGTGAGCGGCGTCAATGTGATGCAAGACGGCAAAGAACTGCGCGCCCACAACCCGCACACCACGCTGGTCTACAGCATGACGCGCTACGACACCCGCATGCAGGACGCCATGAAGCAGGAGTCCGACAAGTTCAACGCGGTGCTGCCCGACGGCATCAACACCACGTTCAAGGACGTTTCCATTGTGGAAATCGGCTTTGCCGGCAACGTCGTGCGCGAGATCTATCGCGTGAGCCTGGAAGACGGCTCGGTGATGGACGTGGCCACGGGCAAGAAGATCGGCGCCTGAACGCCTGCTTGGCCCCGGTGCGGGCCAGGTGGAATTGGGCAAGGAACGGGCTGCCGACTGCTGCCATTCCGTGGCAGCATTACGCCATTCCCGCCACACGCCCTTTCCCCATGTCCCGCACCGAACGACTTCTGGACCTGCTGCAGACCCTGCGTCGCCACCGCCTGCCCGTCAGCGGGCATCGGCTAGCCGCCGAAATGGGCGTCAGCCTGCGCACGCTGTACCGCGACATCGCGACGCTGCAATGCCAGGGCGCGGAGATCGAAGGCGAGCCGGGCGTGGGCTACGTGCTGCGCCCCGGCTTCATGCTGCCGCCGCTGATGTTCAGCACCGAAGAAATCGAGGCGCTGGTGCTGGGCACGCGCTGGGTCGCGGGGCGTTCCGACGAGCGCTTAGGGATGGCGGCGCGCAACGCGCTGGCCAAGATCGGCGCGGTGTTGCCGCAGGAACTGCGCGATGAGCTGGACGCCATTCCGCTCTTGGTGGCGCCCAGCGCCATCGCCGTGGTCGACCAGGTTGACGTGGCGTTGATCCGCCAGGCGATACGCACGGAACACCGCCTGCACATCCGCTACCGCGACGACAAGGGTTCGAACTCCGAGCGCGTGATATGGCCGTTTGCCCTGGGCTTTTTCGACAGCGTGCGCATCGTCATGGCCTGGTGCGAACTGCGGCAGGACTTCCGCCATTTCCGCACCGACCGCATCGCCACGCTGACACCCGGCGAGCGCTATCCCCGCCGCCGCCACGTGCTGCTGAAAGAATGGCGCGCCATTGCGCAGGATTCGCAGAATTGCTGAGGCACGCTACTGCCTTGCTGAGCACGCTACTGCCAAAAACTGACAGCACCCCTGCCTAAGATACGCGCATCCCTCACCCAGGAGCGCGTCATGTCTCACACCATCCCCGCCGACACCAACCTCGTCATCTTCTACGTTGAAAAACCGCAGACCAGCGCGGCGTTCTACAGCGCCCTGCTGCAACGTCCGCCGGTTGAAAGCCCCCCCACATTTGCCCTCTTCGTGCTGGACTCCGGCTTGAAGCTGGGCCTGTGGTCGCGCTACACGGTGGAGCCGGCGGCGGCGGGCCGTGGCGGCGCGTCTGAACTGGCGTTCTGCGTGGCGGATGCCGACGCGCTCAACCAGCGCCACCTGGACTGGAGCCTGCGCGGCCTGCCCATTCTGCAAGCGCCCACCAACATGGATTTCGGCCGCACCTTCGTGGCGCTAGACCCTGACGGCCACCGCCTGCGCGTCTTTGCGCCGGCACGCGAACCGGTCACGGTGGCGGAACCCGCCGACACCGTGGCCGCGCATGCCCTCTGATCCGGCAAGGGCCTCCGATCAGCCGCGCTGCTGGCGGGCCTGAAGCACCACGGCTTCGCCGCGCTTCTTGAACAGCACCACATACAGCACGGCCAGGATCAGCAGGAACGGCACCCCGAACACCAGCGTCATCTGGAACACGTTGGTGAAGTAGGTGGTGACCAAAATCGCCAGCATCGCCACCGCGCCCAGCAACGTCAGCACCGGAAAGCCGGGCATGCGGAACGACAGCGCGCCGCCGCCTTCGCGTGCCCAGCGGCGGCGAAAGAAGTAGTGCGTCACGAAGATCATCATCCAGGTGAACAGCGCGCCGAACATCGAGATGGCCATCATCAAGGTGAAGGCCGTGTCGGGGTACATCACCTTCAGCACCACGGCGATGGCGATGCCGCTGGTGGACAGCAGCAGCGCGTTCAGCGGCGTGCCGCTTTTGGTCAGGCGGCCGAACAACGAGGGCGCATGGCCCGCGCGCGACAGGCTGAACATCATGCGCGTGGTGATGTAAAGCTGGCTGTTCATGGCCGACAAGGCCGCCACCAGCACGATGAAGTTGATGACGCCCGCCGCGCCCGGGATATCCAGCGCCAGCATCACCTTCACGAAGGGGCTGCCTTCCTTGCCGGCTTCGTTCCAGGGCACAATCGCCAGGATCAACGCCAGCGTCAGCAGGTAGAACACGACCAGCCGCACGATGGTGGCGCGAAACGCCTTCTTCACGGCGCGCTCGGGGTCTTCGGCCTCGCCCGCGGCCACCGCGATCATCTCGACGCTAAGGTAGCTGAAGATCGAGATCACCACGGCAATCCACATGCCCCACAGCCCATTCGGAAAGAAGCCGCCGTGCGCCGTGTACTGCGCCACGCCGTACTGCGGGTTGCCCCACACCACGTACGCACCCAGGATGATGAAGGCCACGATGGCGGTGATCTTCACGGTGGAGAACCAGTATTCGATGGTGCCGAACGCCTTGACGCTCATCGCGTTCACCAGGATCAGCGCCCCCGAGAACACGCACACCCATAGCCACCCAGGCACATCCGGGAACCAGAAATGCATGTACTCGGCCACGGCGGTGACCTCGGTGCCCACCGCCAGCACCACGCACGACCAGTACGCATAGCGCACCAGAAAGCCGGCCAAAGGGCCGATGTAGTGCTCGGCATAGGCGCCGAACGACCCCGAGGTGGAATGCGCCACCGTCATTTCCGCCAGGCAGCCCATCAGCAAGAGCGTGATCAGCCCGCCGATGGCGTAGCTGATGATGACGCTGGGCCCGGCAAAACCGATGGCGAATTTGCTGCCCAGAAACAGGCCCGTGCCGATGGCCCCGCCGATGGCGATCATGCTCATCTGGCCCGAGGTCAAGCGCCGCTTGAGCCCCTGTTCGCGTTCGGCGATCTGGCCGAATCCTTGTGGTTTTTGCATTGTCTCCTCCTGCATTGCCCCCTCCTCCCGTGCGCTCTCTTTATGGTGATGCTGCCGGTTCGGCCCCGCAAGATGGGGCCACGCTCTCTGGCGTTCAGGTCACGGCCGAACGTTGCTTGAATTCCGGCTTGTCCCAGGCGCGCGTGTCCAGCACGTCTTTCAGGATGTCCACCGCGTCCCAGACGTCGGCATGGCCGAAGTACAGCGGCGTCAGGCCAAAGCGCAGCACTTCGGGCTCGCGGTAATCGCCGATCAGGCCGCGCGCGATCAGCGCCTGCATGACTTCGTAGCCATTGGGATGCAGGAAGCTCACGTGGCTGCCGCGTTCGGCGTGCGTGCGCGGCGTGACGAGCGTCAGCGGGTGGTCGGCGCAGCGTTCCTCGACCAGCTTGATGAACAGATCGCCCAGCGCCAGCGACTTGGCGCGCACCTGCGCCATGTCGGCGGCTTGCGCCACGTCCAGCCCGCATTCCACCAGCGACAAGGACACGATGGGCTGGGTGCCGCACAGGTAGCGGCGGATGCCCCCGGCCGGCTCGTAGGCCACGGCCATGTCGAACGGCCGCGTATGGCCCCACCAGCCGGACAGCGGCTGCCAGAAGTCTTTCGTGTGGCGCGGGGCGACCCAGATGAAAGCCGGCGAGCCGGGGCCGCCGTTCAGGTACTTATAGGTGCAGCCCACGGCGAAGTCGGCGTTGGCGCCGTTCAGGTCCACCGGCACCGCACCGGCCGCGTGCGCCAGGTCCCAGATGGTGAGCGCGCCGCGCTCGTGCGCCAGCGCGGTCACCGAGGCCATGTCGTGCATCTGGCCGCTGCGATAGTTGACGTGCGACAGCAGCATGACGGCAACCGAGTCGTCCAGCGCCTTGTCCAGCGGCAGCTCGTCGTCGATCAAGCGCATCTCGTAGCCCTGTTGCAGCAGGTCGATCATGCCCTGCACCATGTAGAGATCGGTTGGGAAGTTGTCGCGTTCGGACAGGATGACGCGGCGTGCCGGCTGCTGTTGCTGCTGAATGCGCAGCGCGGCGGCCAGCGCCTTGAAGATGTTCAGGGACGTGGTGTCGGTAACCACCATTTCACCGTCGCGCGCGCCCAGCAGGCTGCCCAGCTTGTTGCCCAGGCGCGCGGGCAGTTCGAACCAGCCGGCGGTGTTCCAGCTACGGATCAGGTCGGTGCCCCATTCCTGCGTAATCACGCCGGCGGCGCGGGCGGCGGCGCCCTTGGGCATCACGCCCAGCGAATTGCCGTCCATGTAGAGCACGCCGGGCGGCAGCTCGAAGCGGTCTTTCAGGGGGGCCAGGGGGTCTTTCCGGTCTGCGGCGACGCAGTCTTCGCGGGTGGTCATGCGGTGCTCCTTCGGGCAATATGCTGCAAACAGGATAGCAGCGCGCCAGGGCCGAATAATTGCAAAAGCAGGCGTGGCTTACCCTAGGATTCCGCATTGAATTGCGCTGAAGTTCAATTATTAGAATTGGATTGCACCATGCATCTAGACGCCACCGACCAACGCATTCTTTACCGCCTGCAAGAGAACGGGCAGATCAGCAACCAGGACCTGGCCGAGCAGGTGGCGCTATCGCCATCGGCCTGCCTGCGCCGGGTGCGGGCGCTGGAAGAAGCCGGTTTCATCCGCCACTATCGCGCGGTGCTGGACGCCGACAAGCTGGGCTTTGAACTGGAAGCCATCGTGCACGTGTCGCTGGACCAGTCGAACCCGGGATGGCACGAGGCCTTTCTGGCCGGCATCGCGGCGCACGACGAAATCACCGAAGCCAGCATCGTGACCGGGGCGTCGAACTACATCTTGTCGGTGCGCACCCGCAATCTGGCGGCGTTCTCGCAGTTTGTTGAAGACAAGCTGAGCAAGATCGCGGGGGTGCGCGACCTGTGCTCGCACATCGTCATGCGCAAAGTGAAAGACCGCGGCGGCATGCTGCCACTGGCGGCGTGGCGCTAACGCGGGTGGGGGTATTCCTCGGGTGCTTGCCGCGCGCCGGATTCATGCCGGCGTGCCGTAGCGCAAGAATCCGAACACCGTGACGAAGTGGCAGGCCGAGCCCCCCATCACAAACAAATGCCAGATGCCGTGGGCATGGCGCCAGCGCTTGTCTTTCACATAGAACAGCGTGCCCACCGTATAGGCGGCCGCGCCCGCCAGCAACCAGGTCAGGCCCGCCGACGACAAGGCGCCCGCGATCGGGGCGGCGAATATCACCCCCAGCCAGCCCATGGCCAGGTACAGCGGCAAGGCCGGCGCCGCGCCGCGCGCCCACCACAATTCACGGCTGATGCCGATGGCCGCCAGCAACCATATCGCCACGCCCATGGCCGCGCTCCAGACGTGGTCCACGGGGCCGAAGGCCAGCGGCGTGTAGGTGCCGGCAATCAACAGGTAGATGGCGCAGTGGTCGGCCTTGGCCCAACGCGCCTTGTTGGGGCCACGTGTGCAGTGATACAGCACCGACGAGGCATACACCGCGATCATCGACGCGGCGAACACCGCGCAACTGATGATCTGCCGCGTATCCACTTTCAGTTCCGCCGCGCGCGCGATCAGCGCGCCGGACGCCGCCACGGCCATTGCCAAGCCCGCCAGATGCGTGGCGCCATTGAATCGTTCGCCTTCGTACATGCGTCCTCCCAGCCGACGGTGCCATGCCGGCCCTTGCCATCATGTCGCCGCCGTGTGACAGCTTGAGGTCACCGGCGGGTCGCGCCCGGAGGTCAGGCGATGAAATCCACCGCGGCGGGAAAGCCTTCCACCGCGCGCGCCGCCAGGATGGCGCGCTGCACCGCGATGGCCATGGCTTCGGCCGCCATCACGCCCAACAGCATGACGTTGCCCGGCTTGCCCGACGTGCCGGTGCCCAGCGCAAAAATGGTGTCGCCGTCCAGCATGGTGTGGATGGGGTTGATGCTGCGGGCCAGCCCATCGTGGGCCATGCCCGCGATTTTCTGCGCCTGCGCCTTGGTCAGCGTGGCGTCGGTGGCCACCACGCCGATGGTGGTGGCCGTGCCCGCGCGCATCGACCGGGGCAGATCGCCGGCCAGGATGGCGGCGCGCGTATCCAGAAACTGCTTGCCGTCCGCCGTGCGCGCGCCCGCCAGGATGCGGCCGGTGGCCGGGTCCAGCACGTCGCCCACTGCGTTGACCGCCACGATGGCCCCCACCGTCACGCCCGCCACCGTCAGCGACGCGCTGCCGATGCCGCCCTTCATGGCGCGCTTGGGGCCATACAGCTTGCCGACGGTAGCGCCCGCGCCCGCCCCCACGTTGCCTTCTTCGGGCGCATCGGTCGACGCCGTCTTGCACGCCTGGTAGCCGGCCGCCGCATCCGGCCGGATCGACGCATCGCCCACGCCCAGATCGAACAGGATGGCCGACGGCACGATGGGCACGTGCGCCACGCCCACGTCAAAGCCGATCTTCTTTTCTTCCAGATAGCGCATCACGCCGCTGGCGGCGTCCAACCCGAACGCGCTGCCGCCCGACAGCACGATGGCATGCACTTTTTCAACCATGTTGACGGGGTTGAGCAGGTCGGTTTCACGAGTGCCGGGCGCGGCGCCGCGCACATCCACACCGCCCGTTGCGCCCGCTTCGGCAATGATGACCGTGCAGCCAGTGGGGCGGCGGGTGTCGGTGTAGTGCCCCACGCGCAAGCCCGCAACCTGGGTGATGCTGCCGCCCCCGGGCATCAGCCGGGAGCCATTGGCGTGGGCGGGCATGCCGCCCGTCAATGCTGCCGCGCCCGCGGCGGCCATGAATGCGCGCCTGTTCCATTGCTGTTCCAAACCCCTCTCCCTTGCCTTGCGGTTTACGTGCCCTTTTACAGGCGTACGCCCGGACGGCTTCATGCCGATCGGAAACTTGTTAATTACTGGAAGCTATATTTTTACTATTCCTTATGCTTTGTGGAAAAATAGGCGCGTTGCTAGAGTGCGGCTATGACGGGGGCCCCGTGCATCACGGCGCCCTTCAAAATGACACCGATCTTCCGGAGCATTGCCATGAAACTCTTACGCTCGTTCTTCATCGCCGGCCTGATCCAGGCCGCCGCCCTGGGCGCCGCCCATGCCCAATCCGGGCTGGACCAGATCAAGTCCGCGGGCACCTTCAAAATTGGCACCGAAGGCACCTACGCCCCCTTCACCTTCCACGACGCATCGGGGCAGCTTACCGGTTTTGACGTAGAGATTGGGCGCGCCATTGCCGAGCGCCTGGGCGTCAAAGCCCAATTCGTCGAAGGCAAATGGGACGGCCTCATTGCCGGCCTGGACGCCAAGCGCTATGACGCCGTGATCAACCAAGTGGGCATCACCGACGCGCGCAAACAAAAATACGACTTTTCTGATCCCTACATCTCGTCGGCCGCCGTGCTGATCGTGCGCGACGACAACACCAGCATCAAGTCTTTCGATGACCTGAAGGGCAAGAAGTCGGCCAATACGCTGACCAGCAATTTCGGCAAGCTGGCGCAAAGCCACGGCGCGGAAGTGGTGGCGGTGCAGGGCTTCAATGAAGCCATCGACCTCTTGACCTCGGGCCGCGTGGAAGCCACTGTCAACGACAAGCTGTCGTTTCTGGACTTCAAGAAGCAAAAGCCCAACGCCAAGGTGAAGATCGCCGCCACCGACAAGACCGCTGAATTCAGCAATTCGGGCGTGCTGATGCGCAAGGGCAACCCGGAATTGCAAGCCGCCATCAACAAGGCGCTGGCCGACATCAAGGCCGACGGCACCTACAAGACCATTTCGGTCAAATACTTCGGCACGGATTTGTCGGCGCAATAAGCCACGGACACACACATGACGCTACCTACCTGGCTCCAGGCCGTCATTCCCGATTGGCTGCTGGCGCAGATCGGGTCATGGACCGTGCCGGCCTGGGTGCAATTGATGGCCGATTCGTTTTGGCCGCTGCTGCACGCCGGGCTGGTGTTCACCGTACCGCTGACCTTGATGTCGTTCGCGCTGGGCCTGGCGCTGGCGTTCGTGGTGGCGTTGATCCGGCTGTTCGGGCCGGCGCCGCTGGTGGCGCTGGTGCGCTTCTATGTGTGGCTGATCCGGGGCACGCCGCTGCTGGTGCAGTTGTTCGTGATCTTCTACGGCTTGCCCAGCGTGGGCATCGTGCTGGATCCCTTGCCCGCCGCGCTGATCGGCTTCACGCTGAACGTGGGCGCCTACAACTCGGAAGTCATCCGAGGCGCCATCGAATCCATTACCAAGGGCCAATGGGAAGCCGCTTATTCGCTGAGCATGACTCGCGGCCAGGCGCTGCGCCGCACGATCCTGCCGCAAGCGGCGCGTGTGGCGGTGCCGCCGCTGTCGAACTCGTTCATTGCGCTGGTCAAGGACACGTCGCTGGCGGCGGTGCTGACCGTGCCCGAGATCTTCCAGGCGGCCCAGCGCATTGCGGCGGTTACGTATGAACCGCTGATCCTCTATACCGAAGCCGCGCTGATCTACCTGGTGTTCAGTTCCGTGTTGTCCGCCGCGCAAGTGCGCCTGGAACGGCGCTTTGGCCAGCACGCGGTGTTTTCCGGGAAGACCTGATGATACGGCTGCAAAAAATCGAAAAGGCGTTTGACGGCAACCCGGTGCTCAAGCAGGTAGACGTGAGCATCGCCGAAGGCAGCGTCACCGCGCTGATCGGCCCGTCCGGCAGCGGCAAGAGCACGCTGCTGCGCTGTGTGAACCTGCTGGAAGTGCCCGACTTTGGCACGCTTGCCATCGGCCCGGAAACCGTCAACTTCGAGCCTGGCAAGAAGCTGACGCGGGAACAGGTGCAGCGGGTGCGCAAGCAGACGGGCATGGTGTTCCAGAACTTTCAGCTGTTTCCGCACCAGACGGTGATCGGCAACGTCATGGAAGGCCTGTTGACCGTGCAAAAGTGGCCGCTGGACCGGGCCCGCGCGCGTGCGGAAGAACTGTTGAAGAAAGTGGGCATGTCTGAAAAAGCCGACGCCTGGCCCGCCAACCTGTCGGGCGGACAACAACAGCGCGTGGCGATCGCGCGCGCGCTGGCGCCCGCGCCCCGCGTGTTGCTGTGCGACGAGCCCACCTCCGCGCTGGACCCCGGCCTGGCGGCCGAAGTGGTAGATGTGTTGCGCCAGTTGGCCGCCGAAGGCATGACCATGTTGATGGCCACGCACGACCTGCGCCTGGCCGCCAACGTATCGCGGGAAGTAGTATTTTTGCTGGACGGCGTCGTGGTCGAATCCGGCGATTCCCGCACACTGTTTTCCCGGCCCAAGGATCAGCGAACGGCGGCATTTATTTCAACGCTGACGCAAGCCGATGCCTCGTAGGATGGGTGCAGCGCGAACGACCCTGGCCAAAAACGCAATCGCCGTTCGCGCGAAACCCATCAAGCGGCCGTGAACTTCAAACCGCCCGACAATAAAACCCGCGTGATGGCCACATTGATGAAGAACGCCACCGTTGCATGATGGGTTTCGCGCGATTCAGGGTCGTGTTCTTGGCAACAGCCTGCCGCGCTGCACCCATCCTACGGTCGGACTATCCCATCCAACATCTTGGCCGTTGTCGCGTAGCGAGAAGCTGTCGGGAATCCGGCGATTCCCGCACACTGTTTTCCCGGCCCAAAGATCAACGGACGGCGGCATTTATTTATTTCAACGCTGACGCAAGCCGATGCCTCGTAGGATGGGTGCAGCGCGAACGACCCTGCCCAAAAACACCATCGCGGTTCGCGCGAAACCCATCAAGCGACCGTGAACGTCAAACCGCCCGACAAAAAACCCGCGTGATGGCCACATTGATGAAGAACACCACCGTTGCATGATGGGTTTCGCGCGATTCAGGGCCGCGTTCTTGCCGACAGCCTGCCGCGCTGCACCCATCCTACGGTCGGACTATCCCATCCAACATCTTGGCCGTTGTCGCGTAGCGAGAAGCTGTCGGGAATCCGGCGATTCCCGCACACTGTTTTCCCGGCCCAAGGATCAGCGAACGGCGGCATTTATTTCAACACTCACGCAAACCGATGCCTCGTAGGATGGGTGCAGCGCGAACGACCCTGGCCAAAAACACCATCGCCGTTCGCGCGAAACCCATCAAGCGGCCGTGAACGTCAAACCGCCCGACCGTTCGACCATTCCGACCGCCCCCCCCCATCCAACATCCGCCATCATCATCGTGGCGGCAGATTCCCCGCGGGGTCAACCGCTTGGCCGTTGTAGCGTAGCTCGAAATACAAGCCGACCTGCTTGCTGTCGCTGTTGCCCATCTCGGCGATCTTCTGGCCTTGTTTTACGCTTTGGCCTTCCTTCACCAGCAGCTTGCGGTTGTGCGCGTAAATACTCAGGAAGCTGGCGTTGTGCTTGACGATCACCAGGTGGCCGTAGCCGCGCAGGCCGCTGCCGGAATAGGCCACGGTGCCGCTGGCCGACGCTACCACCGGCGTGCCCGAACTGTTGGAAATGACAATGCCGTTGGATCCGCCGCCGTCATACCCGCGCGTGACCTTGCCTTGTGCCGGCCATACCAGCGAGATGGCGCCGGGTGGCGCCGTGCGGCGTTTGCCGGCCGATGAAGACGCGCGCGACGAGCCGGTGGGTTTGGATGCGGACTTGCTGGGCTTGGAAGTGCGGGCTTGTCCGGCGGGCGGCTCCACCCGCAGCATCTGCCCCACTTCGATCGTGTTCGAATTGGGCAGGCGGTTCCAGCGCACCAGGTTACTGACGGTCGTGCCCTGCTTGCGCGCGATCTGGGTCAGCGTGTCGCCCGACTGCACGCGGTAATAGCCGGGCTGGACCTTGGTGGTGCCGCACGCCGACAGCAGCAACGCCAGGGCAACGATGCATAGGCCCATCCATAACCGCGCCTTGATCCGCGACAGACGGGACAAGGTCGTCGAGGACGTTGCAAAAACTGGCGCGGACGCGGTCGGGGCGGACAGGGAAAGCACTGAAACCTGGGGCACAGAGATAGGCAATAGTTGGGGCTGAACGATCGGATAGCAACGGGCAGGAACGGCAAAACCAGCTAGACAGACGCAGAAATCAACCTAAGCGCGATAAAGAATAGCAAGCGCGAGCAAGCAGGTCGGCAAGCGGGACAGCCAGTTAGCAAGAAGGGTACCAAGATTTTTGCGAGGCCGGTGCCATGCTGGGCCGAGCCGTGCCATGCCGAACTGCGCAGTGCCCACACTGTGCTGAGCCGCGCAGTGCGCTGTGCGCCGAGCCGTCCCGTGCCGTGCGTTGCCTGGTCGCGCTCCGGACCGTTCAGGGCGACTCCGGGCATCGACTAGAATGCCGCTATGTCCGAATTGACCCGCCTCTTCCGCTTCAGGAGCGCCGTGCGCGCCCGGGGCGTGTTGTGGCTGGCGCTTTTGGCCTTGACGCTGCGCGCGCTGGTGCCTACCGGCTACATGCCGGATGCCAATGCGCTGCATGAGGGGCGGCTGGAAGTCACCTTCTGCTCGGCCGCTGGTGAATTGTCCACGTTGGATCTGGTGCTGGACAAGCGCACGCCAGGTGGCCCGACCCCGCACGATGCCGCCGAAACCGGCGCGCAATGCCCCTTCGGATTGCTGGCGCATGTGGCGCCGGCGCCCACCCCCACCGTCACCCCCATCCTGCTGCCCGCTGGCCGGCCCGCGGCGCCCGCGGCCACGTATCGCGCCCTGCCCCCGCTGGCCGCCCATGGCCCGCCGCTGGGCTCGCGCGCCCCGCCCTCCTTGGCTTGACTCCGCCTGACCGCGCGGCATCTCCGCGCGCCTAGCCACACGTCAACCCAAGGGGTTTTCATGCGTTTCCCGCGCTCTATTTCATTGCGCGCGCCCACTGGCGCCGCACCTTCCCACGCGCCCGATTCCCGTCGTCGCCTGCTCTTGTCTTCCCTGGCCCTGCTGGCCCTGACCGGCTGCGGCCCCGATGCCCCCAAGCTACACGGCATGGACTTGTCGGGCATGCCCACGGGCGATTTCCAATTGCAGGACAAGACCGGCCAAGAGCGCCGCCTGGCCGACTACCGTGGCCACCCCATCCTGCTTTTCTTCGGCTTTACCCAATGCCCCGACATCTGCCCCACGGCGCTGACCCGCGCCCTGGAAATGAAGGATCTGCTGGGCGCCGACGCCGACAAGCTGCGCGTGCTGTTCATCACCGTGGACCCCGAACGCGACACGCCGGAAATCCTCAGTGCCTACACCGAGGCCTTCGACCCCAGCTTCGTGGGCCTGCGCGGCACGGCGGAACAGACCCGCGCCGCTGCCCAGTCCTTCAAGGTGTTCTACCAGAAGGTGCCCACCGGCTCGTCCTACACCATGGACCACACCGCGCTGACTTACGTGATCGACGCCCAGGGCAAGTTGCGCCTGGCGCTGCGCCACGCGCAGACCGCCGCCGAATGCGTGGAAGACCTGCGCACCGTGCTGTAACGCGGCGCGCCGACCGCGCGCAGGGATCCCTATGGATCCCATATCCCGATATCCCTACACATCCTAATAAATTCAGAGACCCCATCATGAAGAATTTTTCGCTGCGCACGTTTGCCACCGCCCTGTCCCTGTCCGTGCTGACTGGCTTTGCGTCCACCTCCCTTGCCGCCGACGCCACCATCAAGGTGGAAGACGCCTGGGTCCGCGCCACGGTTCCCAACCAGCACGCCACCGGCGTGTTCATGCGCCTGACCTCGCCTGACACGGGCCGCCTGGTGGCCGTGGAGTCCGACGCCGCCAAGCATGTGGAAGTCCACGAAATGGCGATGCAGGACAACGTCATGAAAATGCGTGAAGTGCCCGCCATCGACTTGCCGGCAGGCAAGCCCGTGGACCTGAAGCCGGGCGGCTACCACGTCATGCTGATCGACCTGGCCCGCCAGATCACCCCGGGCGACCATGTGCAATTGACGCTGATCGTCGAAGACGCCAAGCAGCAACAGCACCGGGTGCCGGTCACGGCAGAAGCCCGCGCGCTGAACGCGAAGGCCGGCGCCGCGCAAGGCGGGACCCACGGAGCGACCCACGGCGGCACCCACGGCCACTGACGCGCTCTATATATAGAGGGCATTCATAGAGAACGCGATTGGGGGCGGCAGATATCGGGGACGCACACGCCCCGCGCCGCCAGCGTGTCGCGCAGAATCGCCATACAATGCCCGCACGTCCACCGTCGGCGCCTGACCTCCAGGCCCGACGGCCGCCGGCCTCTTGCGCCGCGCGCCGGACGCCTGCGTTCCGCGCCGCCGGGCGCTTGACCCGCCGGCGGGCCGCCGGCAACTCTGTGTCTGGATATGCCCGGTAGTTCTGCTTTTTCATTCCTGCGTACCCTTTGCAGCCTGCGCTGGCTTGCCATCGCCGGCCAAGCCGCCACCATCCTGCTGGCCAGCAGCGTGCTGGGCCTTGCCTTGCCGCTGGAGCCCCTGTGGATCGGCGTGGGCGTGCTCATCGGCTTCAATGCCTACGCCAGCCTGCGGCTGCGTCATCCCCGCGACCTGTCCCACGCCACCGCCTTCGGCCATCTGTTGGTGGACATGGCCGCCTTGTCATGGATGATTGGCTGGAGCGGCGGCATCAGCAACCCCTTCGGCATGATGTTCCTGATCCTGACCGCGCTGGCGGCCCTGGCACTGCCGCGCAATTGGGCGCTGGCGGCGGCGCTAGCCGGTATTTGCGGCTATGCGGCGGCGGGCATCTTCGGCCAGCCCTTGCGCGGCGACGTGGACACGCACACCCTGCTGCTGTGGGGCCTGGGCGCCAATTTCCTGATTTCGGTGATCGTGGTGCTGGTGTTTTCCACCCGCCTGGCGTCTGACCTGCGCGCCCGCGAGCGTGAACTGGCCCGCCTGCGCGAACGCTTCACCCGTAATGAAGGCATCGTCGCGCTGGCCACCCACGCGGCCGCAATGGCGCACGAACTGAACACCCCGCTGGCCACCATGACCTTGCTGGCCGACGAGATTGCCGCCGAGGTCAAGGACGAAGACCTGCGCGAAGATGTGTCCACCCTGAGCCAATTACTGGCCCTGTGCCGGGAACGCATCCGCAATCTGGCGGTCCCAACCGCCGTGGACCTGGTGCGTGTGGTGGGCCAATGGCGCTTGATCCGGCCAACGATCGACCTGCAACGCTCGGGCGCCTTGCCCCCCAGCCTGCGGGTGGATCCGGCCATCGCCCATTTGTTGCAGGCGCTGTTGAACAACGCGGCGGACGCTGGCGAAGCCGCCGAGACGCTGCGCGTGGACCTGCATCTGGAATATGGCTATGGCGCCTTGCGCGGCGAAGTGCGGGACTACGGGCGAGGCTTCGACCCCGACCAGACCCTGCTGCCGGCAACCAGCCTGTTCAACAGCGGCAAGCCGGGCGGGCTGGGCGTGGGCCTGGCGCTGTCGCATGCCACCGTGGAACAGCTGGGCGGCGAAATGACCATGACCGCCGCCGTCGGGGGCGGCACCCGCATCCGTTTTTACCTGCCCCTGGGCAACCCCGGAACTTGATTGTGATGAACCCTACCGACCTTGGCCTGTTGATCGACGACGACGAACTGTATGTGCGCACCCTGCAGCGCAGCCTGTCGCGTCGCGGCCTGGAAACCCGAACCGCCACGGGCATTGCCGAAGCCTTGCGCGTGGCCGAGGAGATTCGTCCGGCTTTCGCCCTGGTGGACCTGCGCCTGGGCGAAGACTCCGGCCTGACGCTGATCCGCCCCTTGCGCGCGCTGCGCGCCGACATGCGGATCCTGCTGGTGACGGGCTACGCCAGCGTGGCCACCGCCGTCGAGGCCATCAAGCGTGGCGCGGACGACTACCTGCCCAAGCCCGCCACCGCGCCGATGATCTTGCGGACACTGGGTTTGGTGAAGCCAGAATCCGTTACCATCGAAACGACCATGACACCGTTGCACCGCCTAGAATGGGAGCACATTCATCAGGCCCTGCACGAAACCGGCGGTAATGTTTCGGCGGCGGCGCGCCTCTTGGGCATGCATCGGCGGTCGTTACAACGCAAGCTGGCCAAAAAACCGGGGCCGGAACGCGAAGTGCTCGTCGACTGATTTGTGCGGGTGCGACACTTCTTTACAACACCCCCATGTGCAGGTGCGACATAACGTCGCACCCCCTGCACCTCCCCCGGGGCATCTACTCCCCTAGGAAAACCCTGAATCTGCTCTCTTGGGGGCTGATTCCTCCCAGGCAATGCGACCATGTGTCGCATGCTTGACGGATATCAAGCCGATAGGATGGACGTTGCTGCCTAGCAGCATTCCAGTCTGCTGCTACGCAGCATTTCCAACCATCCATCCAAGGCTGTACGTGAAACACCCCCTCCTTGCGACCCTAACGCGCATTTTTGGCGTCGGCGCGGTCATGCTGCTTGGCGGCTGCAACATGGAAATTCTCTCTCCCAAGGGAGATATTGGCGCCCAGGAAAAGACTTTGCTGTTCACGGCGACGGGGCTGATGCTCATCGTCGTGATTCCAGTACTGATCATGATCGTGGCGTTTGCGTGGAAATATCGCGCATCCAACACCAAAGCCGACTACCAGCCCAAGTGGGCCCACTCCACGGCGATCGAAATCGTGGTTTGGACCGTTCCTTGTATCATCGTGGCGATTTTGGCCGTGATCACCTGGCGCTCCACGCACGCGCTGGATCCCTACAAGCCGCTTGTATCCGAACACAAGCCCGTCACCATCGAGGTGGTGTCGCTGGATTGGAAGTGGCTGTTCATCTACCCCGAATACGACATCGCCACGGTCAACGAGATCGCGTTCCCCGTGGACGTTCCGGTCAACTTCCGGATCACGTCGGCCTCGGTCATGAATTCGTTCTTCATTCCGCAACTGGGTAGCCAGATCTACTCGATGGCCGGCATGGAAACGAAGTTGCACCTGAATGCGCGCGAAGCCGGCACCTACGCCGGTATCTCGGCCAACTACAGCGGCGCCGGTTTCTCCGGCATGCGCTTCAAGGCCATCGCCACGTCGCAAGAAGGGTTCGACAACTGGGTCAAGGAAGCCAAGGCGTCGCCCACCACGCTGACCCCCGAGGTCTACGCGGAACTGACCAAGCGCAGCGAGCACAACCCGGTCGTCAAGTACGCCTCGGTGCCGCCCGCCATGTTTGATTTCGTCCTGGGCAGCACCATGTCCAAGATGGCCGGCGTGGACTCCGCCACGTGCACCGCCACGTCGAACAATCTGATCGCAGGAATTAACTAACCATGCTCGGGAAACTTACCCTCGAGGCCATTCCGTACCATGAACCTATCGTCATGGTTACGCTGGCCGCCGTGTGCCTGGGAGGCCTGGCGGTCTTCGGCGCCATCACGTACTTCGGCAAGTGGAAGTACCTTTGGACGGAATGGCTGACCTCCGTCGACCACAAGCGCATCGGCGTGATGTACATCATCGTCGCGCTGATCATGCTGCTGCGCGGTTTTGCCGACGCCATCATGATGCGCACCCAGTTGGCGGTGGCTTCCGCCGACTCCGCTGGCTTCCTGCCACCGCACCACTACGACCAGATCTTCACCGCCCACGGCGTCATCATGATTTTCTTCATGGCGATGCCCTTCATTACCGGGCTGATGAACATCGTGGTGCCGCTGCAGATCGGCGCCCGCGACGTGGCCTACCCGTTCCTGAACTCGCTGAGCTTCTGGCTGTTCGGCGCCGGCGTCGCGTTGATGATGATCTCGCTGTTCGTGGGCGAATTCGCCGCGACCGGCTGGCTGGCGTATCCGCCGTTGTCAGGGCTGGATTACAGCCCAAGCGTCGGGGTGGACTACTACATCTGGGCGCTCCAGATATCAGGGTTGGGCACCACGCTTAGCGGTATCAACTTCATCGTGACCATCCTGCGCATGCGCGCACCGGGCATGAGCCTGATGAAGATGCCGATTTTCACGTGGACCTCGCTGGTCACCAACGTGCTGATCGTCGCCGCCTTCCCCGTCCTGGCCGCAACGCTTGCGCTGTTGACCATGGACCGCTACCTGGGCACGCACTTCTTCACGAACGACATGGGCGGCAACGTCATGATGTACGTGAACCTGATCTGGATCTGGGGTCACCCCGAGGTCTACATTCTGGTGCTGCCGGCGTTTGGCGTGTATTCGGAAGTGGTTGCCACCTTTGCCCGCAAGACGCTGTTCGGCTACAAGTCCATGGTTTACGCCACGGCCGCCATTGGCGTGCTGTCGTTCCTGGTCTGGCTGCACCACTTCTTCACCATGGGCGCGGGGGCCAACGTCAATGCCTTCTTCGGCATTGCGACAATGATCATCTCGATCCCGACGGGCGCGAAGATTTTCAACTGGCTGTTCACCATCTACCGCGGCCGCCTGCGCATCACGACGCCGGTGCTGTGGACGCTGGGCTTCATGATCGTCTTCGTCATCGGCGGCATGACCGGCGTGATGCTGGCCATCCCCGGCGTGTCCTTCGTGCTGCACAACAGCTTGTTCCTGATCGCCCACTTCCACAACACCATCATCGGTGGCGTGGTGTTCGGTTGTATCGCGGGCATGACGTACTGGTTCCCGAAGGCGTTCGGCTTCACGCTGAATGAGCGCCTGGGCCGCTACTCGTTCTACTGCTGGTTCGTGGGTTTCTTCATGGCCTTCATGCCCCTGTACATCCTGGGCTTCAAGGGCATGACGCGTCGCCTGAACCACTACGACAACCCCGAATGGCAGCCGTACCTGCTGGTTGCGCTGGCTGGCGCCGCGCTGATCATGCTGGGCATCTGGTTCCTGTTGCAGCAAGTGTTCGTGTCGGTTCGCCAACGCAAGCAAAACCAGGACGTCACGGGCGATCCCTGGGATGGCCGCACCCTGGAATGGTCGATTTCGTCGCCGGCTCCTTTCTACAACTTCGCCCACGTTCCTCACGTTGATGAGCTGGACCAGTTCTGGGAAGACAAGCAGAACGGCAAGGCCTACAAGCGCCCGGCCAAGTACGAAGACATCCACATGCCGAAGAACACCGGCGCGGGTGTGTACATCGGTCTGTTCGGCTTGATCATGTGCTTTGCGCTGATCTGGCACATCTGGTGGCTCGCCGCCGCTGGTTTCGTCGGCATGATCGGTGCGTTCATCGCTCGCGCCTACGACCGTGACGTCGATTACTGGGTCCCGGCCGCGGAAGTCGAACGCATCGAAAACGCTCACTTTGACAAAATGCAGAAGGCCGCCTGAGCCATGATTCAAGCCGTAGCCACTCACCCCCACGCGGGTCACGACGATCACGCGCATCATGACGATGGATCCAAGACCGTTTTCGGTTTCTGGGTCTATCTGATGAGCGACTTGCTGATCTTTTCGGTGCTGTTCGCCACGTTCGCGGTGTTGTCCAACGCCACCGCGGGCGGCCCCACGGGCAAGGAACTGTTCGACCTGAAGTTCGTGCTGGTCGAAACGCTGTTGCTGTTGTTCTCCAGCTTCACCTTCGGCATGGCCAACCTGAACGTGCACGCCAACAACAAGTCCCGCGCGATGGGCTGGTTGATGGTCACGTTCCTGTTCGGCGCGGGCTTTATCGCGATGGAAGTCTGGGAATTCCATCACCTGATCACTGAAGGCGCGGGCCCGGGCCGCAGTGCTTACCTGTCGGCGTTCTTCACGCTGATCGGCACGCACGGCCTGCACGTCACCTTCGGCCTGATCTGGATCATCGTCATGCTCGACATGATCCGCCGCCATGGCCTGGACTCGATCAACAAGCGTCGCCTGGCGTGCCTGAGCCTGTTCTGGCACTTCCTGGACATCGTCTGGATCTGCGTCTTCACCTTCGTCTATCTCATGGGAGCCATCTGATGTCGCACTCCGCTGCGGCCGCACACGGCCACGACGATCACGCCGCCGACCACGGCAGCCTGAAGTCCTACATCATCGGTTTCGTGCTCTCGCTGCTGCTCACCTTCGGCTCTTTCGGCCTGGTGATGCACGGCGCGCTGTCGCACACCATCACCATCGCCGGCGTCATTGCCCTGTGCGTGCTTCAGTTGCTGGTGCAACTGGTGTACTTCCTGCACATGGGCGCGTCGAAGTCGGCGCGCGACAACCTCGCCGCGTTCGTCTTCACCGTGATGATCATCGCCATCATCGTGGGCGGGTCGGCATGGGTGCTGTACAACATGAACGTCAACATGGGCCACGCCATGTAATGACGGTTTGCCGCCGGCGCTGTTAGTCAGCGGCAACGCAAAAAAACAGGCACCTTCGGGTGCCTGTTTTGCATTGGAATTCCAGCACCGTGCGCGTCTGCCTAGCTCGGCGCCTTGACCGTCAGCATCACGTTGGCGCGCTTGGCCAGTTCCTGCGCGGACACGCCCACATAGGGCTGCACGCGCGAGGCCTGGTTCAAGTCGCAACTGGCCGCGCCCTGCGCACCGTCCAGCACCTGCCGCACCGCCCGCGCTGCCGTCGGGCTGATGGGACCGGCGTTGCCCAGTTGCCAGGCCAGCACATCAGCCACCGCCATGCCGCAGCGCCACGGGGTGCGATACAGCCCGGCGTCGTGGTCCATCAGCATCTTGGCCTTGGCCTCGTTGCCCACGCGCAGCATGATCACCAGCGGCAAGGCGTCGGCATTCACGACGCCATCCAGGCGTACGCTGGTATCGGTTCTGTCCGACGCATCGGCGCCCTGTTCCAGCCATTGCAGATAAAGGTCGTCAGGCAGCCACGGCAGGCTGAGCGGCGCGATCATGTTGTTGGGGATACCCGTTGCATCATTCGCGCGGGTCAGCGGCACGCCGGCCGCCAGCAGACGGTCGGCAGTAGCGCGCAGCTTGGCGCGCTGGCCGTCCCATGCCGGGCTGTTCTGCTTGATGGCCGCGCGAATTTCCAACTGGTTCCAAACACTGAGCAGGCTGGACAGCGATTCCGGCGTCAAGTCCTGGCGTGGCGGCTTGGCGGCTGCGGCCAATTGGTCCACCAGCGTCGGCTGCAGGGTGCGCGCGGCCAGCGTCAGCGCTTCGTTCAAGCCGTTGCGTTCCGGCGTCTTGCTGGCGCTGTAGCCCCCCACCGCCGCGTCCGCGCCCTGGGCCAGGGCGAAGGTCACGCGCTCGGGAATGGGATACACCACCGTGGGCGTGAACTCGCCGTTGATGGCGCCGCGCAGCGCTTCCAGCAGGGGCGTTTCCCACATGCGTTGATTGCCATACGACATGCGCACATAGGCGGCATTGATGTCGGCGCCCTTCGCCAGCAGCGCCTGGGCAAACCAGAACGTCTTGGGGCTTTGCATCGCCGCGTGCAGCACCGATCGCCCATTTTTTTCGCGCACGTTAGGGTTGGCGCCCTTGGCCAGCAGATAGTTCAGGGTGTCCTTGTCTTCGCTGTAGTACGACACGCGGCGCATCAGCAACGGCATGCCGCTTGAATCGGGAACATCCAGCGGCGCGCCCGCCGCTATCAGGGCGTCGGCCAACGCATAGCGTTGTGCGGTCGGGCGCGTGTCGCGCGCCTCGGGCAGCGCGGCGGCCAGCAGCACGTAGCCGTTGTTCGGACCATCAGCGCGCGCGCCCGCCGCCAGCAGCACCTGCACCGTGTCCAACTGCTTGCGGGACACGGCCACCGCCAGCGCCGACGTGCCGTACTCGTTCACGCCGTTGGAGTCCTGGCCCGCGGCCAATTCGGCGCGCACCGCGTTCAGATCTTCAGCCTGGATGGCCTTGAAGATCGCCAGCCTTGGCCGGCAAGTCTCTGCATTCAGCGGCGTGGTTTCATTCAGCGCCGCACCGATCCGCGTGGCGATGTTGGCGGGGATAGGATCATTGCCGGCGAGGCGGCGCGAGCAATACAGCCGGTAATCCTCGCGCGCCAACGCTAGTAAATAGTCGCGCTTGTCGCGCGTCTTCGTGCTCTGCTTCCAGCGCGCGTCGGCACGGTTCAGATAGGCCGCCGTGCGCGCCGGATCGCGCCGCAACACGTCGCTCAGGATGCGGTCGGCCTGCTCGGTATCGCCCGACTCGGTCAGCCAGAAGCCATAGTCATTCAACGCCGTCAGCATCTCGGGATCTTTGCCGCTGGGGTCGATCTCGCGGTAGTCCTGCTCCATGACGAAGCGGCGCAGATCGGCCAGCGCGCGGCTGAACTCGGCGGCCTTGGCGCGTGGAATGGCGCGCGCCACCTGATGCAGCGTGCGGAAGGTGGCGGTCACGTCCACCGGCGCGCGATACTCAAAACGCACGTCGGCGGGAAACGCCGGCATGCGCACGGGATAGTCGGTCAGCACGGGCCGCAGCGTGGCCAAGGCGCGTGCGCGGCGCTCGTCGTTCCAGGGCCGGTCGGCCGTTATCACGATCAATCTTGCATCGGCATGGACGGCAGCGGCCACGCCGTCCGCATCCACCAGAAATCCGTTAGCCCGCGTGTCGTCCGCGCCCGGATAGTCGTAGCCCACCCAGTACTGGGTTTGCGCATCGCGCGGCGCCCTGACCGTGACGTTTTCTTCGCGCGATGCCTGCCACGTTGCCGGGTCGATCACCAAGGGCTGCGAGCGGAAATCCAGCTTGAATTCCTTGCCCGCGCCGCGCACGTACCGGTACAGGTAGAGCCGGTTCTCCATCTGCCCGACCAATAGCGCGTCCTTGACGTTCTCGGTTCCCCAGGCCCGCCGCTCGGGTTCACGCAGCGGGTAGCGCGACAAGCGCATGGATTCGATCACGGCCCCGATGTCAAAGGCCATGGCAGGCCGTGGCGCGGCGGAAAGGCCAGCCAAGGCCACCAGGACGGCGCCGAACAATCGGGAAACTGCGGGACGGAGGCTGCGCGGCATGCGTGGGGGAAACCAGAAGAATCAAGGACGCTGATGATACCCGGCAGCGCCCCAGGATTTACGGGCCACCGAGGTCGGTCCTTCGGGTATGTCCTGAGACGATTTTGTCCACAATATCGCGAGAATTTCATGGCTTTCGTTATATATTTCGCAACATAACGAGTTCATTAACATCAGAATTACTTCAGCGATACCCGCTACCCCTATGGACGCCGTGCTGACCTCTTCTTCCGCCCATGCCGACATCGCCCTGTCGGCCCAGCGGTTTGCCCGCGCCCTGTTGCATCACGCGCCGCCGGGCCACCCTGATGCGGGCTTTTTCGCCACGCTAATCGGCACCAGTCTGGCTCACCACGACCTGGCGCGCAGCGGCCTGTGTCCGAAAGAACTGGCGGATCTGCTGGACTATCTTTTCCCCGACGCCCTTGCGTCCCAGGATGCCAGGCTGGCCGCCTTGGGCCAGCAATTCAGCGCCTATGCCGCGCGTGGCCGGGGCGACCCCCAGCCCGGCTTCACCTTGCTGGTGCGCGTGCTGCTTGAAGCCTACCGCGCCCCCGATACCCCCACCACGCCCTGGGTCACCGGCGTGCTGGTGCATGCCTGCCTGCGCCCCGACCATCTGTGGCGCGACCTGGGCCTGTCCGGCCGTGAAGACCTGACCTTCGTGCTGGCGCGCCACTATCCCGGCCTGGTGATGCGCAACGCGCGCAATCTGCGTTGGAAACAGTTCCTGGCGTACTCGGCTTGCGAACACGCGGGCCTGCCGCCGTCGGCCGCGCCGGGCTGCTTCCAGTGCGAAGACCACGGCGCCTGCTACGCCAACGGGCCCGACTGAGGGCGGCGCCAGCCGGCGCCCGACCCGTTAGAACCGGTAGGTGGCGCCCAAGCCCAGCCCCAGGCTGCGCCCCGCGGCCGGTTCGTAGTAACGACCATTGTTTTCGTTGACGATCACCGAGCCTGCGTATTGCCTGTCGAACAGGTTGTCCACACGCGCATAGGCGCTGAGTTCCCAGGCGTCCACCTTCTTGATATAGCCAGCGCTCAAGGCCGCCACGAAGTAACCGGGTGCGTCCTGGTCATTGGCGTCATTCACATAGATCTTGCTAAGCAGGCGGCCTTCCACCGCGGCCTGCCAACCTTCGGGCGGGGCCCAGGCCAGCGATGCAAACACCGCTTGCCGTGCAATGCCGGGGATTTTGTTGCCCGCGCGGATGCCGCCCGTGCCGTCGTCGGCGTAGCGCGCGTTCAACCAGGTATAGGCAAACTGCGTGCGCCAGTGCGGCGCCAGTTCACCCGACCAACCCAGCTCGAAGCCGTCACGCCGCGTGCGGCCCGCGTTCTGGTATGTGGTGCGCCCGCCCGAACTGCCGGCCGACACAATCTCGTCTTTGGTGCCCGTGTGGAACACGGCGGCGGTCAGGAACCCATCCGCCACGCGGGCCTTCACACCGGCTTCCAGGTTGGTGCTGAGCGACGGCGCCAAGCCAAAATTCAAGCCCGGCAAGCCGCCTGGCCGATAAGAGATTTCGTTGAACGTGGGCGTTTCGAACCCGCGTCCATAAGACGCGTACAGGCTGACGTCGGCGCTTGCCGCATAGCGCAGCGCCGCCACCGGCAGGGCCTTGCGGTAGCGCGCCGAGCCGCTGTCGTCGCCGTTGCCGCTTGCCATGTAGTGGTCATTGGAATCAAAGCTGACGGTGCTGTAGCGCAGGCCGGCGTCCAGCGTCCAGCGCGGCGTCATTTGCCAGGACGCTTGCAGGTAAGGGTCGGCGTTGTACACGGTGTTGGTTTCATCGCGGCGCAGCGCGCCCTGCACACCCAATTGCGGGTTGGCCACCGTACCGGTGAAATTCTGATAGCCCTTGCGGTCTTCTCGCATGGCATCGTAGGAAAAGCCGCCCACCAGCGTGAGCGGACGGCCGGCGAAGTCCAGCTCTGATGTCCAGCGCACATCCGCGCCGCCATACTGGCGCGCCAGATCAATGACACCGCCCGCCTGCGTGGGCGCCAGTTGCACGGCGGGCGGAATGGATTGGTACTGGGTGGTGTCGCGCTGGCCGTAGTACGCCATCACGCGCAGGGTATTGCGGCTGTCCACCTGCCGTTCATAGACCATGCCGCCTTGCGTCTGGCGCACCGTCTTGCGGGTGTTGTATTGCTCGGCCAGGGGGGCTGCGCGCGGGTCATCCTGAAACTGCTGATACGTCAGGCCCAGTGGGTCCTGCGCTTTCAGGTCCACGCTGTTGACCACGATGGTCAGGCGGCTGGCGTCGTCCAGTTGCAGGCCCAGCTTGGCGTTGGCCAGGTTCTTGCGAGCCGCGCTGTGGTCGCGATAGCCGTCGGTGGTGAAGCGCGTGAGGCCCACCACGTAGTCCACGTCGCCGGCGCTGGGGCTGGCCCCCGTGCTGGTGGCGCCGCTGGCTGTTGCGCCATAACGCCAGGTGCCGTAGCTGCCGCCCCAGGCGCTGGCCGACACGGACGCAGGCGCCGCCCCGTCTTCGGTAAAGGCCTGGATCACGCCGCCCGACGAATTACCGTACAGCGCTGAAAACGGCCCGCGCATGACTTCGACCCGGCCCAACGTGGCGATGTCGATATTCGAGGTCTGCCCCTGCCCGTCCGGCATCGTGGCCGGAATGCCGTCCACGTACAGGCGCACACCGCGCACGCCGAAGGTGGACCGCGCGCCAAAGCCACGGCTGGAAATCTGCAGGTCTTGCGCGTAGTTCTGGCGGTTCTGGATCTGCAGGCCCGGCACGCCCGCCAGGCCTTCGGACAGGTTGATCTGCGCTTGGCCCTGGCGCATGCGTACGCCGTCCACCACATCGACCGACGCGGGCGTGTCCAGCACCGACGTGCCCAGGCGCGTGCCAGTCACCACCACCGGCGCCAAGGTGGCGTCGGCTGGCTGTGCCCAGACGCTGTGGTTCAGCGCTGCGGTCAGTGCCGCCGTCAGCACGGCAGTGGGCGCCCCCGGCATCGTGCGCCGCCAGCGCGGGCGCAGGCCCCGGCCGGCGTCGCCAACCCGGATTTCTTTTTGCCACGCAATGCCGTTCCTGATCACCGCCTCCGTCAAATCCGTCTCCCTGTTGAAATGCCTGGCCATTGCCTATGCCATTGGAAATCCGTCATGGGAATAGGTTCTAATAGCCGCCATGGAACCCATGCAAGACATTGAACGCCGCCTGCAAGAGCTGGAAATCAAATCCAGCTTTGCGGATGATCTGTTGGAACAGCTCAACCAGATTATCGTCCGCCAGCAACAGCAGATAGACCGCCTGCAGCGCGAAGTGGCCGACCTGCGCCAGCAGGCGCCTGAAGGCGCCGCGCCCTTTCGCAGCCTGCGCGACGAACTGCCGCCGCACTATTGACGCGGCCGTCGTGAAGCAGCCTTGATGGCGCCGCGCCGCCAATAGCGGTAGCGCAGCAAGCGCCCCAGCCGCTGCAGCGGCGGCACGCGCCGCACCAAACCGATTCCCATCCGCGCAAGCCAACTGAATCTGGCCCGTTGCGTGCGCAAGCTGTCGTCATCCAGCCCTTGCTCGGTACGCATCAGCAAGCCGGGTGCCTGGGCAGTTGCAGCACCTCTGCTTCACGCAGATACAGGAACAAGCCTTCGGCCACCACCAACGTCGGTTTATCGGTGGGTATTCGCGCCATGCTGCTACCCCTATCAAATTTGCCTGCTATCGATTCCATAAATGGAAACTATGCGGAAAATCGAACAATATTCTTCCACTCATGGAAATATCTTTTACGAAGATACGGGTTTATCCCTATTCTTGATCGGCGCAGAATTCAGTCATCGGGAAACAGCAACGAACCACGACGGATAGGCCGCCGGATTCGCCCCCAGGCTCTTGAAATCGGAGATTTACCATGAAGAAGACCCTCGCTACCGCTTTGATGTTGTCCATTGCCGCCCTGAGCGCCGGCGCCTACGCATCAGAAAACACCGAACCCAACGACGTGCCGTTCCAAGGCGTGTACGGCACCCCGTATGAAGGCCCGACCCACGCCCAGGTGCAAACCGAGCTGGTTGCGGCCAAGGCCGCCGGCCTGGTGAGCAACGTTGAACCCAACGATGTGCCGTTCCAAGGTGTGTACGGCGCGCCGCAATCGGGCAAGACCCGCGCCCAGGTGCAAGCCGAACTGGCGACCGCCAAGGCTGCTGGCCTGGTGTCCAACGTGGAACCGAACGACATGCCTTTCGCCGGCGTGTATCAAAGCAACTGATCTGCCCGGCGGCGCGTCGGCAACCCGCCAGCACCGCGCCGCGCAACGATTACCCCCTCCCCTTGTTGTACCTTGGCCGCCTGCTTGCAGGCGGCGTTTTTTTGCCGGCCGCCCTGCGTGGCAAACGCAACGGCTTCGCGTACTATCGGCTCCAGTGCCAATACAAAAATCTGATTCATCAGAAGGGAGCCCATCTTGAAAACCACACGCGTTCTCGCCGCATTGCTCGTTGCAGGCGGCATGTCGGCCACGGCGTTCGCCGCGCCGCCCGTGATGCTGAACAACTCGCTCATCACGCAGATTCCCAAGGGCGACCGGCCCTCGTTTCATGACGCCGTGGCGCAGTCGCTGAACAGCTCGGCCGACGGCCAGCGCACCGAATGGGTCAGCAAGTCACAAGCCAAGCGGGCCGCGCCGATCACCGTGCAACTGACACCCACGCAAACTTCCAAGGTCAAGGACGACCGTGTCTGCCGCTTCCTGGTGGCCGACTTTGCGCGCACCAGCACCACCGAGACATGGAAGTTCTGGTTCTGCAAGCAGCCCGACGGCACCTGGAAAGCCAGCAGCACCTGAAGCCCGCGTCAACAACAATGCCCCCTCGGGGGCATTTTTCTTTGCGGCCACGCAGCGGCTGTTACGGCAATGGCTGCACGCCGCACCATTGCGCAATGAACAGTGCGATGGTCTTGGTGATCAAGCGCAACGATTCCAGGTGCACGCGCTCGTCGAACCCATGAATGTCCAGGGACTTTGGCCCATAGACCAAGGTGGGCATGTCACCGTAGATGACGAACACGCGGGCGTCCAGATAGCCCGGCGTGGTGAAGGTCTGCAAGTCGCTCTGGAACGCCTGGCGATGGCAATCGCGCAAGGTGTTTTCGGCGTCGGAGCCTTCTTCCAGCACGTAGCCTTCAGCATAGAAGCCCGTGTACGAGACTTGGGGCGGCGTGCCGCCCAGGCGTGCATCCGCCACGGCATCACGCAGGCAGGCGTCGATCTCGGCGCGCGCCTCGTCGGCGCTTGTGCCCGGATAGATGGCGGCGCGCACATCGAACTCGCACCAGGGCGGCACGGTTGACGGCCAGTCGCCGCCCGCAATCTTGCCGATGTTGAAGTTGATGGGATGGTCCAGGTGCTCAAAGTGCCGGTGGCAGTGGTGCTGCGCGTTCCACTTGGCCTCCAGGCGGCGCAGCGCTTCGATGGTGGCATAGGCCGCGTCGATGGCGTTGAAGCCGTTGGCCATTTCGCGCGTGTGCGTGGGATGCCCCTGCACGCGCACCTTAAACCACAACACGCCGACGTTGGCGCGCACCAGCATGTTTTCTTCGGGCTCGGGAATTAGCACCGCGTCGGCCTGGTAGCCCCGCAACAGCGCGGCCAGCGCGCCATTGCCCGTGCATTCCTCTTCAACCACCGACTGGAAATAAATGGGCGCCGCCGGCGCGTAGCCCGCCGCGCGCAAGGCGTCATAGGCGAACAGGTTGGCGGCCAGGCCGGCCTTCATGTCGGCGGCGCCGCGGCCATACATCCAGCCGTCGACGATCGCCGGGTCCCAGGGCGAGCGGCTCCACATTTCCCGCGGCCCCGTCGGCACCACATCCACGTGCCCGTTCAGGATGAGCGAGCGCCCGGTGTGGACCTCGGGCCGGTAGGTGCCCACCACATTGAACGCGTTCTCGTACGACACCGTGACCGGCCCAAACCCCGGATGCGAACGGATGTCTTCCACGTCAATCTTCCAGCGGTCCATGGCAAAGCCGCGCTGGCGCATCGCTTCGTACAGGAAGTCCTGCGCGGTGTGCTCTTGCTCGCGCAGCGAGGGAAAGCGCACCAGGTCCTGCGTGAAAGCCAGTTGCGCATCGAAGTGCGCGTCAACGGCTTGCAGAATGCGGCGCGTCTGTTCCTGGGTCAGCGGCGCGGGCGCCATTGCGTTGTCCATGATGTGTCCCTGAGCGTGAAAGAAATGGCGGTGCCTGGGGCTTTATCGCCCGCCCCTTCCCCCGGCGTCAATTTCCGTTTTCTTATCACCGACTTAAGTAGGATTAATGTTGAAATAGACCAGCGGCGGCTGTGAGAACATTCGCCCAGCGCCGCCCAACATCCCTTACCGATCAACATGCCATGACAGAAAAATCCATGACGACCGCCGCTCTTCCGCGCGTGGGTGAACGGCTGGATTGGAATCTTCTTCGTACTTTTTTGGTGATTGCAGAAGAGCGCAGCATTAGCGGTGCTGCTATCAAGCTGCACTTGACGCAGTCGGCGGTCAGCCAGGCCTTGCGCCGCCTGGAAGCGCAGCTGGACCGCAGGTTGATCGAACGGCATCACGCCAAGTTCGCCATCACGCGGGCCGGCGAAGAGGTGCGCCAGGCCGCGCTGGCCATACACGCAAGCGTGTCGCAACTGCTCAGCGACGTGGCGCAAGCCGAAGAGCAAACGGTGGGCCGCGTGCATCTGCTGGTGGCCAGCCGCATCCATTCGGCGGTGTATGACGATTTTTGGGCGCGCTTTCATCGCGCGCACCCGCGTATTGAAGTGCAGTTGGACGTGCTGCCCAGCAGCGAGATCGTGAACGTCTTGCAGCAGCGGGCCGCCACGGCGGGCATCGCGCTATGCCGGCAGATTCCCAAGCGTCTGGACCACAAGCTGTTCCTGCAGCAGCGCTATGCCATGTTCTGCGGCAAGAACCACCCGCTGTTCGGGCGCGCCGACATTCGCATGGAAGACCTGTTGAACGAGAACTTTGTGTCTTTCGCCAGTGACGCCTTGGGCGACAGCCTGTCGCCGCTGACCATCTTTCGCGACCAACGCGGGTTTTCAGGCAGCATCGTCGCCACGTCTTCGCAGCACGACGAGGTAAAGCGCCTGCTGGTGGCCGGCTTTGGCATCGGCTGCCTGCCGGAACACAGCGTCGAGGCCGATCTTGCCGAAGGCCGCTTGTGGCGCTTGCCGCCAGGCGAAGGCGTGTGCGCGGCAGACCTGCACCTGCTTTGGCATGGGGATGCACACCGCAGCGCGGCCGAAGACCTGTTCATCGCGGCCTTGCGCGACCACATCGACAACTATTCGCTGCCGCAGCGGCTGCTGCCCGTTCTGCCTTGAACTCAGGCGCGCGCCTTGGACGTACGCACGAAAAAACGCCCCGGTAGCGGCACGCGTGTGCAGCTACCGGGGCGTTGATCCTTGCCGGACGCGTTACGCGCGTCGCGTCAGGCAGCCGTTTCCACGCGATTCGCGTCCAACACGGTCATGGCCGTCATGTTGATGATGCGACGCACCGTGGAACTGGAGGTCAGGATGTGCACCGGCGCGTTCGCGCCCAGCAGGATCGGGCCGACCGCCACGTTGCCGCCCGCGGCCGTCTTGAGCAGGTTGTAGGCGATGTTGCCCGCGTCCACGTTCGGGCACACCAGCAGATTGGCCTCGCCCTTCAGGGTGGACGACGGCAGGATGCGCATGCGCAGCGCTTCGTCCAGCGCGCAGTCGCCGTGCATTTCGCCATCCACTTCCAGATCGGGCGCGGCTTCGCGCACCAGCTCCAGCGCCTGCCGCATCTTGGCGCCCGAGGCCGAGCTGCCGGAACCAAAGTTCGAACGCGACAGCAAGGCCACTTTCGGCGCCAGATTCATGCGGGCCATTTCCTGCGCCGCCATCACCGTGAATTCAGCGATCTGTTCGGCCGTGGGTTCATCGTTGACGTGCGTGTCCACCAACACCACCGTGCGCTCGTTGAGCAGCAGGATGTTCATGGCGGCATACACGTTGGCGTCCGGTCGGCGGCCAATCACTTCATCCACGAAACGCAGGTGGTCGTGATAGGCGCCCACGGTGCCGCAGACCATGCCGTCAGCGTCACCCAGGTGCACCATCATCGCGCCGATCAGGGTCAGGCGGCGGCGCATTTCCACGCGCGCCATTTCCTTGGTGATGCCACGGCGGCACATCAGTTCCCAGTAGGTGGTCCAGTACTGATGGAAGCGTTCGTCGTATTCCGGGTTGGTGACTTCAACGTCTTCACCCAGACGCAGGCGCAAGCCGAATTTCTCGATGCGCGACAGCAGCACGGCGGGCCGGCCCACCAGAATGGGGCGCGCCAGGCCTTCGTCAACCACCACCTGCACCGCGCGCAGCACGCGTTCGTCTTCGCCTTCGGTGAAGACGATGCGCGCCTTGCCACCACCGCGCACAATGCGCTTGGCCGCCGAGAACAACGGCTTCATGAACGCGCCCGAGTGGTACACGAACTGCTGCAGCTGTTCTTCGTAGGCTTCCAGGTCGGCCAGCGGGCGCGTGGCCACGCCGCCGTCCATGGCGGCCTTGGCCACCGCCGGGGCGATGCGCACGATCAGGCGCGGGTCGAACGGCTTGGGGATCAGGTATTCGGGGCCGAACGAAATGTCATAGGTGCCGTAGGCGGCGGCGACGACTTCGTTCTGTTCTTCTTCGGCCAGTTTGGCGATGGCGTGCACCGCCGCCATTTCCATTTCGCGCGTGATGGTGGTGGCGCCCACGTCCAGCGCACCCCGGAAGATGTACGGGAAGCA